>JAZKGJ010000044.1:9787-21852 GCA_040385975.1 Pseudomonadota bacterium
CGCGCTTGGCGTTGTAGAGCGCGAGGGGGTCGGGTTTGCGGGCCATTTAAACGGCAGTGCTCCTGCGAACGCAGGAGCCCAGTGCGGCAGATAGCGAATATGCGGCCCTGGATTCCTGCGTTCGCAGGAATACGGCGGGGGTATTATGCACGCTTCTTCGCCGCCGGCTTCTTCGCGGGCGCGGCCTTTTTCGCAGGCGTCTCTTTCTTCGCCACCGCCGCGCCGCCCATCGATTTCTTCAGCGCGGCCATCAGGTCCACCACATTGCTCCCACTCGGGCGTTTGCCATCGTCCTTGTCCTCGATGATCTTCTTGCCGGTCTTCGATTTGCGCTTGCGCTCGACCAGCGCCTTCAGCGCGTCGACATAGCGATCGTGGAATTCCTGCGGATCGAACTTGGCGGCCTTCTTCTCGATCAGCGCCTCGGCCAGCTCGAGCAAATCGTCGTCGGGGGCATGATCGGGAATGTCGCGAAAATAGCCTTGCGCCTTGTTGACCTCGTCGGCGTAGCGCAGCGTCTCCAGCACCATCCCGCGACCGCAGGGTTTCAACGACACGACATATTCGCGGCCGCGCATCGCGAGCTGGCCAAGCCCCACCTTCTTGGTCCGCTTGAGCGCCTCGCGCAGGACGATGAAGGCTTCTTCGGCCAGGTCGTCGGCGGGGACCACGAAATAGGGCTTTTCGTAATAGAGCACGTCGATCTCGTGCGCATCGACGAATTGGGTGAGTTCGAGGGTCTTCTTCGATTCGAGCTTCACCGCATCGATCTCGTCTTGGTCGAGCAGGACGTATTCGCCCTTCTCGAACTCGAACCCCTTCATGATCTCGTCCTGATCGACCGGACCGACGCCCGCGACCGATTTCAGATACTGGATCGGCTTGCCGGTCGGTTCGTGGATCTGGCGAAAGCTGACCGCCGCGCCCGATTTGGTCGCGGTATAGATCTCGACCGGGATCGAGACGAGCGCGAGACGGATCTGCCCCTGCCAATAAGCGCGCGCTGCCATGTGCCGACCCTTTTGTTGCGGAGGCGATTCAATTCCCGGGCGCGAGAGTCGTTCCGCCGCTCCTTCCGTTCGTGCTGAGCGAAGTCGAAGCACCGCGGGCGAGCCCTTCGACTTCGCTCAGGGCGAACGGTGGGAAAGTGGCAGGCAATCCGCTAAGAGCGTCGGCGATGGACGACCCGATTGCCCTGTTCGACGCCTGGTTCGCCGAGGCGCAGGCGAGCGAGCCCAACGATCCGAACGCGGTGGCGCTGGCGACCGCGGACGCGGCTGGGCGACCGTCGAACCGGATGGTGCTGTTGAAGGGGCACGGCGCCGACGGGTTCGTGTTCTACACCAACCGCGAGGGACGCAAGGCCGGGGAGATCGCCGCGAATGCGCACGCCGCGCTGCTGTTCCACTGGAAGTCGCTCAGGCGACAGGTGCGGATCGAAGGCCCGGTGATCTGGGCTTCGGACGCCGAAAGCGACGCGTATTTCGCCAGCCGCAGCCGCGATTCGCAGCTGGGCGCATGGGCGTCGGACCAGTCCCGACCGCTCGACGGGCGCGCGACCTTCGAGGCGCGCTTTGCCGCCGAACAGCTGCGCTTCGATGGCAAGGATGTGCCCCGCCCGCCGTATTGGGGCGGATACCGCGTCGTGCCGCGCGTGATCGAGTTCTGGCAGGATCGTGCCCACCGGCTCCACGAGCGCCGCGTCTTCACCAAGCGCGGGTCGGGCTGGGCCGAGGGGATGCTCTACCCATGACCCCGGAATCATGACCAGCGCGGAACGCCGCCGGATCATTCCGCTCGCGATGCGCGCGGCGCTCGCCAGCGTCGCGATGGCGGTCGGGTTGTTGCTGTTGAAGGGCTTTGCTGCGTTGCAGACCGGATCGGTCGCGATGCTGGGTAGCCTGGCGGACACCGGGCTCGACCTGCTGGCCAGTCTGGTCACGCTCTATGGGGTAAAGCTCGCCGCCGAGCCCGCCGACCACGATCACCGCTTCGGGCATGGCAAGGCCGAGGCGCTGGCGGCCTTGTTCCAGGTCGGGCTGATCACCGCGTCGGCGATCGGGATCGCGTGGCGCGCGGTGCTGCGTTTCGGGGAGGACACCCCGACCCGCGACGCGGGGTTCGGGATCGCGGTGTCGGGGGCGGCGATCGTCGCGACCTTTGCATTGCTCGCGTACCAGCGGCGGATCATCCGCCAGACCGGCTCGGTCGCGATCTTCGCCGACAAGGTGCATTATCAGTCCGACCTGCTGCTCAATTCTGCGGTGATCGCGGCGCTCGTGCTCGACCAGTATCTGGGGCTACATGGGGCCGATCCGGTGATGGGCATCCTGATCGCATTATGGCTATTGTGGGGCGCGTTCCAGGCGTCGAGCCAGGCGGTCGACATGCTGATGGACAAGGAATGGCCGGAGGCGCAGCGCAGCGCGTTCCTGGATGTCGCGGCGCGGCAGCCGGGGCTGAAAGGGATTCACGATTTCCGCACGCGGCGCGCGGGCACGCACGATTTCGCGCAATTCCATATGGAGGTCGACAGCCGGCTGACGGTGGGCGAGGCGCACGACATCGTCGAGCGGGTCGAGGCTAGCCTGAAGGCGCTGTTCCCCAAGGTCGAGACGCTGATCCACCTCGATCCCGAGGGGCATGAGGATACCGACAATCCGCTGGTCGAGGCCGACGTGACGCCGCATTGGTTTGGGAAGCGCTTGTGAGAATCCCGTTCGCGCAGATCGACGCCTTCGCGAGCGCGGCGTTCGAGGGCAATCCGGCGGCGGTCATGCCGCTGACCGCATGGCTAGACGACGTGGTGCTCCAGCAGATCGCGGTCGAGAACAATCTGAGCGAGACCGCCTTCATCATCCCCGACGCCAGCGGGGCAAGCGATTTCGAATTGCGCTGGTTCACCCCGGCGGTCGAGGTCGCGCTGTGCGGGCACGCGACGCTGGCCAGCGGGCATTTCGTGCTGACCTCCGAGCCCGACCGCGAGCGGGTGACGTTTCGCACGCGGCAGGCCGGGCTGCTCGAAGTCGCGCGGGCGGGGGCGGGGTATGAGATGGCGCTGCCGGCATGGGCGCCGACGCCGTGCGAGATGCCCGAGGTCGTTGCGGCGCTCGGCGTCGATGCGGTCGAGGTGCTGTTTCACGAAAAGGGCTATCCGCTGGTGATCGTCGCCGACGAGGCTGCGGTGCGTGCGGCCAAGCCCGACGGGCGCGCGCTGGCGGCACTCGGGCCGTACGTCACGATCGTGTCCGCGCCGGGCGACCCTGGCGCGGGGGCCGGGGCAGGTGCCGACGTCGTGAGCCGGGTCTTCACGCCGTATTTCGACATTCCCGAGGACCCGGTCACGGGGTCGGCGCACGCGGTGATGACACCCTATTGGGCCGGGCGGCTGGGCCGGGAGAGCTTTACCGCGTTTCAGGCAAGCGCGCGCGGCGGGCGGGTCGGCTGTCGGCTGGCGGGCGACCGCGTGATCCTGAGCGGCGCTTGCGTGAGTGTGATCGAGGGGACGTTCCTGCTACCCTAAGCCGCGATCAGCGCCGCTTCCGTCGCTGCAATCCAGCCGCCGCCGAGCACGCGCTCGCCGCTGTAGAGCACCGCGGCCTGGCCGGGTGCCACGCCGTATTCGGGCGCGGCGAACACCACACGGTCATCCATCATCCGCGCCGACACCGGCTTTGCCAGTGAACGGACCTTGACAGTAAGCGTGCCGTCGAGCGGGCCGAGCACGTTCATATCCTCGAGCAGCGCCGCTTCGACCGCCAGCGCGGCGCGCGGGCCGACGACGACGCGGCGCTCGGTCGGGTCGAGCCGGACGACGTAGAGCGGCTCGGGCGTCCCGCCGATCTCGAGCCCCTTGCGCTGACCCACGGTGAAATGGATGAGCCCGCGGTGCTCGCCGAGCTTGCGGCCAGCGAGGTCGACGATGTCGCCGGCGGTGTCGGCGTCGGGACGCAGTTTCCTGACCAGGCTGGCATAGTCGCCGTCGGGGACGAAGCAGATGTCCTGGCTGTCGGGCTTGCCCGCGACGCCCAAGCCCAGTTCGGTGGCAATTTCACGGACGCGTGGCTTGGGCAGGTCGCCGAGCGGAAAGCGCAGATAGTCGAGTTGCGCCTGCGTGGTCGCGAACAGGAAATAGCTCTGGTCGCGCGCCGGGTCCGACCCGCGGTGGAGTTCGGCACCCGCGCGGCCGACGACGCGGCGGACGTAATGCCCGGTCGCGAGGCAGTCCGCGCCCAGCTCGCGCGCCAGGCTCAGCAGGTCGGTGAATTTCGGGCCGATATTGCAGCGCACGCACGGGATCGGGGTGCGGCCCGCGAGATAATCGTCGGCGAACTGATCGACGACCTGGTCGCGGAACTTGCTCTCGTGATCGAATACGTAATGCGCGATGCCGAGCCGGTCGCAAACCGCGCGCGCGTCGGCGATGTCGCGGCTGCCGCAGCACGATTTGGCGCGGCCGACCGCGGCACCGTGATCGTAGAGCTGCAGCGTAACGCCGATCGTCTCCGCGCCCGTCGCGTGCGCCAGCGCCGCGACGACCGAACTGTCGACCCCGCCCGACATCGCGACGACGATGCGCTTGCCCGCCAGGGAGCCGCCGGCCGGGGGGCCGAGTTGAAAATCGGGATGGTCCACCCGCGCGCCATACCCGCAGTCCGGGTGTCGCGCAAAATGTCCCGTTTCGAGACCTTTACCGGCCCTTCAGAACGCCGACCTACGGCCGTTCTTCCTTTCGACTCGGTTTAGCACAGGAAGACCCTTGGACCTCAGTTTCGCCCGGTTCGAACACGACGCGCAGGTGCTGGTGCTGCCGCCCGACCTGGCGGTGCTGCTGGTCGGAGTGGCGGCGCGGCAGGCGCTGAGCCCGACCGCGCTCATCCAGACCCGCATCGAACGCGTGGTCCCCAGTGATACCGTGTTTGCGCCCGCGCACGGTGCGTTCAGCCGGAGCGTCGCCGACCTGCTGGCCGGCCCGACACTAACGTGGCGGCAATACCCGTGAACGCGGCGTTTACCGAGCCGCTTAGCCGACCCGCAAGCCGCGCCGGTTATTGCCGTTAGACAGAATGACGGGCCCCCGCCCAGAAGGTTGTTTCGAATATGATGGAAAATCAGAAAATCCGCCCGGCGAGGGTGATCGGGCCGCTCGGCGAACCGCTGACGCTCGAGACGCTGCCGCCGCCCGAGACGACGCGCTGGGTCGTGCGCCGCAAGGCCGAGGTGGTGGCCGCGGTCAACGGCGGGCTGCTGACAGTCGACGAGGTGTGCGAACGCTACACGCTGACGATGGAGGAATTCGCCGGCTGGCAGCGCGCGATCGACCGCTCGGGCATGCCGGGGCTGCGCGTCACCCGGATCCAGCATTACAAGTCGCTGTACGAGCGCCAGCAGAAATACTGAACAACGCCGATTTCGGAACGCTGGCGGAACTAACCCGCGGCGTAAGGAGTCTTGCCCTGCGTCTCCCGCGCGTTCCTGCGGGGTAAACGGAGGGCTGTTTTATGGGTATCATCATCTGGCTGGTAGTGGGCGGCGTGGTCGGCTGGCTCGCGAGCATCATCATGCGCACCGACGCGCAGCAGGGCATCCTGCTGAACATCGTGGTCGGCATCGTCGGCGCGGTCATCGCCGGGCTCGTCACCGGTGCCAACATCAACAACGGCGTCACCGTCACCAGCTTCCTCTATTCGCTGATCGGTGCGATCGTGCTGCTCGCGATCGTCAATCTGGTGCGGCGCGGTTCGGTCCGCTAAGCGCGCCAACATCGCTACCGAAAGGGCCGTCCGGGCAAACCGGGCGGCCCTTTTTCATTATTTCAGCAGGAACCGGACCGCGACGCTGGCGGTTACGTCGCGTTCCCCCGCCACGACCGCAGTGTCGGCGGACTCGCCGCGACTCTGCCGCATCGCGTACAGGACCGGCGGATTAGGACCGCCGCGATTCTCGCCGGCCTCGGCGATCGAGACGATCCGCACCACGCTCAGACCCGCCGCCCGCGCATAGAGTTCGGCGCGGGCGCGGGCGCGCTTGACGGCGTCGGCACGGGCTTCGTCGAGCGCGGTGTCCGGATTGTCGATCGAAAGGTTGGGGCCGTCGATCTGATTGGCGCCCTCGGCGACCAGAACGTCGAGGATCGCGCCCGATCTGGCGATGTCGCGAAAGCGGATCGCGACCGAATTGTTCGCCTGATAGCCGGTCACCACCGGCGCCTGGTTTTCGACATAGCGATATTGCGGGCTGAGCCCGACGTTGCTGGTCTGCACGTCGCGCGCAGCCACCCCGGCGCGTCTGATCGCCGCCAGTACCCGCGCCATCTTCGCGCTATTGTCGGCGAGCGCGGCGGCGGCGGTCGCGCCCTGCGTCACGACCCCTGCGCGGATCGTCGCGACATCGGGAACGCGGGTCGTGCGGCCCTCGGCCGTAACATCGAGGATCGTGCCCTCATATTGGATCGGCACCGCGCCGACGGTCTGGGCCGGCGCGGGCGCGCTCAGCGCCACCGCGCTCAACAGGGCAATCGTCAGCACGGTCCGCATCGCTCGTCTCCCAGGAAAATGGCCGTCGGGTCGCGGCTGTCGCAGCCGGCGTCCGAACCGGCGATGAACGCGGGTTAGACGCGCCGGGTCACCACCAGCCGGTACAGCAACAGCAGCACGATCGCGCCCCCGGTGGCGGCGGCG
Organism: Pseudomonadota bacterium; assembly: GCA_040385975.1. GTDB lineage: Bacteria > Pseudomonadota > Alphaproteobacteria > Sphingomonadales > Sphingomonadaceae > Sphingomonas. Next base: position 16,468 of record JAZKGJ010000044.1, read on the forward strand.
TAGCTTTCCCAGCCGCGCTCGATCGACCAGCCGACCGATTCCGCGACGAACCCGGCCAGCAGCGCGCCGGCGATGCCGATCAGGATGGTGACGATGATCCCGCCCGGATCGCGCCCGGGCAGCAGCACCTTGCCGAGGATGCCGGCGACCAGGCCGATCAGCAGCCAACCCAGAAATCCGCTTGCGAGCATGTCTGTCCTCCCGAACATTGCCGGTCGCGTGGCCGGCGGCGCGATGGTTGCCCCCGCGCTGCCTGTTTCGCAACCGTTTGTTGGGGTCGCACCCCGGGGCTTCGCTTGCGGCCAAGGGTGCGATGCGCCAGAGGACGCGCGGCATCGCATCGGCGCTTGAGTGCGGTGCTTTATTCGTATAACACAGTCCGGCATATGCTGCGGCAAGCGGCGTGGGGACGAAGGACGATGGCGGGTATGGATTACGAGTCGGCACAGCAGGGTTCCGAAGCGCGCGCGCTGCCGGGCTGGCGCGACGAGCGCGGCAGCCGCCGGTGGTGGATCATCGGCGGGCTGGTCGTGGCGGTGCTGGCGATCGCCGCTTTCTTGATGAGCCGCGGCGGCGACGATGCGGACAAGAAGACGCCCGCGCCGCAGCTCGCCAACGTCAGCGTGGTGGTGCCGGGCCGGACGCAGGCGGCGCGGACCTTGTCGGCGACGGGGACGCTGGCGGCGCGGCGCGAACTGCCGGTCGGGGTCGCGGGCGAGGGCGGAATGGTGACGCGGGTGCTGGTCGAACCGGGCCAATGGGTCGGCGCGGGCCAGGTGCTGGCGAGCATCGACCGGTCGGTCCAGACCCAGACCGCGGCGTCGCTGTCGGCGCAGATCAACGTCGCGCGCGCCGATGCCGCGCTCGCGCAGTCCGAACTCGACCGCGCACAGACCTTGGTCGGGCGCGGGTTCATCTCGAAAGCGGACCTCGAGCGCCGCACCGCGACCCGCGACGCCGCCAATGCGCGGGTCCGCGTCGCGCAGGCGCAACTGGGCGAAGCCCGCGCGCGGACCGGGCGGCTCGACATCCGTGCCCCCGCTGCGGGACTGGTGCTGACCCGCGCGGTCGAGCCGGGGCAGGTGATCTCCTCGGGCTCGGGCGTGCTGTTCCGGATGGCCAAGGGCGGCGAGCTGGAAATGCGCGCGCAGTTGAGCGAGGCCGATCTGGCCGGGTTGAACGTCGGCGCGCGTGCCAGCGTGACGCCGGTCGGCGGGACGCAGGCGTTCACCGGGCAGGTGTGGCAGGTGTCGCCGGTGATCGACCCGCAGTCGCGGCAGGGCATCGCGCGGATCGCGCTCAGCTATAATTCGGCGCTTAGGCCCGGCGGCTTCGCGACCGCGACGCTGGTCGGCGGGACCAGCCAGCTGCCGCAATTGCCGCAATCGGCGATCCAGAGCGACGAACAGGGCAATTTCGTGTACATCGTCGATGCCAAGGACATGGCGCAGAAGCGCCGGGTGACGCTCGGCCCGATCGGCGACAAGGACGTCGCGATCGCGACCGGGCTGGACGGCAGCGAACGCGTGGTAGTGTCGGCCGGCGCGTTTCTGAACGTGGGTCAGAAGATCAAGCCGGTGCTGCAAAAGAACCAAGGATAAGACGCCATGAGCTTCCGGAACATCTCGGCCTGGTCGATCCGCAACCCGGTTCCGGGCATCGTGCTGTTCATGATCCTGACGGTCGCGGGAATCGTCAGCTTCATCCGCATGGACATCAACCAGGAGCCGGACATCGAGTTTCCGGCGGTGATCGTGTCGGTCAGCCAGCCCGGCGCCGCGCCGACCGAGCTGGAGAATCAGATCACCCAGCGGATCGAGGCGGCGGTGCGCAGCGTCCAGGGGATCGACGAACTCAACAGCCAGATCAGCGAAGGCAATTCGACCACCTTCGTCCAGTTCGCGATCGGCCAGGACGTCGATCGCGCGGTCGACGACGTGCGCGATGCGGTGACGCAGATCCGCAGCGACCTGCCCGACGGGATCCTCGAACCGCGCATCCAGCGCGTCACGATCAACGACAACGACTTGGGCGCATATTCGGCGATCGCGACCGACATGACGGTCGAACAGCTGAGCTGGTACATCGACAATACCGTCACCAAGGAATTGCTGTCGGTGCCCGGGATGGCGTCGGTCGAGCGCAACGGCGGGGTCAGCCGCGAAATCCGCGTCATCCTCGATCCTGCCAAACTGCAGTCGCAGGGCATGACCGCGGGGCAGGTCAATCAGCAACTCCGCCAGATCAATTTGAACGCCGCAGGCGGCCGCGCCGAGATCGCCGGGTCGGAACAGACGCTGCGCGTGCTGGGCAACGCCGCCAACGCCTACGAATTGGGCCAGACCCAGATCGCGGTGGGCGGCGGGCGCACCGTACGGCTCGCCGATCTGGGGCAGGTCCGCGACCTCTATGCCGAACAGCGTAGCCGCGCCGCGGTCAACGGCGTGCCGGCGCTCAGCTTCGATTTCAAGCGCGCCAAGGGCGCGTCCGACATCACCGTGTTCAAAGATGCGCGCGCCAAGCTCGAAGCGCTCGAAAAGCGCAACCCGCAGGTGAAGTTCTCGCTGCGCGTCAACGGCTCGAAATATGCGCTCGAGCAGTACAAGAGCGCGCTCCATGCGATGATCGAGGGCGCAATCCTGGCGGTCTTCATCGTCTTCCTGTTCCTGCGCGACTGGCGCGCGACGATCATCTCCGCGCTGGCGATCCCGCTCTCGGCGATCCCGGCATTCTGGTTCATGGACCTGATGGGGTTCACGCTGAACAGCATGACCCTGCTCGCGCTCAGCCTGGTCGCCGGCGTGCTGGTCGACGACGCGATCGTCGAGATCGAGAATATCGTTCGGCATATGCGGATGGGCAAATCCGCCTATCAGGCGTCGATCGATGCCGCCGACGAGATCGGGCTGGCGGTGCTGGCGACCACGATGGCGATCGTCGCGGTGTTCCTGCCGGTCGGCCTGATGCCGGGCGTGTCGGGGCAATTCTTCAAGAACTTCGGGCTGACCGTGGTGGTCGCGGTGCTGATGAGCCTGGCGGTCGCGCGCCTCATCACGCCGATGCTGGCCGCGTACTTCCTGAAAGCGTTCGGCCATGCCGAGCACGGCGGCGGGTTCCTGATGGACAGCTATCAGAAGGTGCTGCTGTGGACGCTCGACAAGGGTAAGGCACCGGCGATGAAGGCGCGCGGCGGGGCGCGGCGGGTGTTCTCCAAGCTGTTCGATCACCGGGTCTGGGTGATGGGCATCGGTGGCGCGGCGTTCCTGCTGACCGTCGTGCTGTTCGGACAGATTCCGATGACTTTCCAGCCGGCGCAGGATTCGCAGTTCAGCACCGCGACGGTGACGATGGCACCGGGCACCACGCTCGCGCAGACCGAGCGGGTCGTGAATCAGGTGTCGAACCTGCTCCGCGAACAGCCGGTCGTTGAGGAAGTGTATTCGCGCAGCTTCGTCGGCAGCGGACGGGTGACCGCGCGGCTGAAGGAAAAGCGCGACGTCAAATCGATCGATTTCGAACGCTCGCTCGCGCCGCGGCTGGCCGCGATCGCCGACGCGCGGGTCAACTTCCAGTCGCAGAACGGGTTCGGCGACAACAATCGCGATTTCTCGCTGACGCTCGGCAGTGACGACCCCGCTCTGTTGCGGCGCACCGCGAACCAATTGGTCACCGAGCTGACCGCCTTGCCCGGCTTCGTCGCGCCGCGCGTGGCCGGGGACCTCAATCGACCCGAGATCGTCATCAAGCCACGCCTGGATCTGGCGGCCAATCTGGGCGTGACGACCAGCGCTTTGTCGAATGCGATTCGTGTCGCGACGCTTGGCGACATCGATCAAAATAGCGCGCGGTTCTCGCTCAGCGATCGCCAGATTCCGATTCGCGTCGCGCTGGACCAGAACGCCCGGTCGCGACTGGCGACGATCGAGAACCTGCCCGTACCGACCGCATCGGGCGGCTCGGTGCCGTTGAATCTGGTCGCTGAGATTGGCTTCGGGTCTGGCCCGACTCGGATCAGTCGCGTCAATCAACAGCGTCAGCTGACCGTTGGCGCCGATCTGGCCAAGGGCGTCGTCTCAAGCGAGGCCACGAAGCGCGCCCGCACCACACCGACGATGCGCAATCTACCGATTGGGGTCGGCGAGTTGAGTGTCGGCTCGAACAAATGGATGTACGAGATGCTGGTGAACTTCATCATCGCGGTCGTCGCGGGGGTGTTCCTGGTCTTCTCGGTCTTGGTGCTGCTGTATCGCCGGCTGCTGCCGCCACTGGTCAACATGGGGTCGCTCTTGCTGGCGCCGCTGGGCGGGCTGATCGCGCTGATGATCGTGGGTCAGCCGCTGTCGATGCCGGTGTTCATCGGGCTCCTGATGCTGCTCGGGATCGTCGCGAAGAATTCGATCCTGCTGATCGATTTCGCGCTCGAGGAAATGGAGAAGGGCGTCGATCTGTACGCCGCGGTGGTCGATGCCGGGCACAAGCGCGCGCAGCCGATCGTGATGACGACGGTGGCGATGGTCGCGGGGATGATCCCGACCGCGCTGTCGCTGTCGGGCGACGGCGCGTGGCGCGCGCCGATGGGCGTGGTCGTGATCGGCGGGCTCATCCTCTCGACGCTCCTCACCCTGCTGATCGTCCCGGCGTCGTTCAGCCTGGCGATCGGGGTCGAGCGGCGGATCGGGCCATGGCTCAGCCGCAAGTTCCTGACCTATCGTCCCGGCGACGAGGACGGGTTGGCGATCGATCAGGACGCGAAGGCGGGCCAGCTGGGCGGTCCGAAGCCCGCGCTTGGCAAACAGGGTCCGGCCCCGGCCGAGTGAACTTCGCGCAAGGCCGCGCATTGAGCTGAGCGATGGCATCGGCGATCCGCAACCGGCTGGAGCCACCGCCCCCCGGGCTGGTCGCGATGCGGCGGATCGCGGCGCTGATGCTGGTCGCGATGGCGGCGACGTATCTGGTCGCGCGGCACTGGCAGGACGGCGATCCCGCGGTCGGGTTCGTGCGCGCCTTCGCCGAAGCGGCGATGGTCGGCGGGCTGGCCGATTGGTTCGCGGTCACCGCGCTGTTCCGCCATCCGCTCGGGCTGCCGATCCCGCACACCGCGATCGTCCCGCGCAACAAGGACCGAATCGGCGACCAGCTGGCGCAATTCCTGCGCGAAAACTTCCTGATTCCGCAAGTCGTCGCGCGGCGGATGCAGGCAATCGACGTGGCGGGCGCGGCGGGCAATTGGCTGGCCAATCCGACCGGGGGCAGCCGGCGGCTGACCCGCGGGGTGTCGCGGCTCGCGGTCGAGATGCTGCAGGCGCTCGATCAGGAACGCTTGGGCGGGATGGTCCGCGGTGCGCTGGTTCAGCAGGTCCGCGGGCTCGACCTCGCGCCGCTCGC
>JAZKGJ010000045.1:0-16063 GCA_040385975.1 Pseudomonadota bacterium
ACGCTGGCGGCGATCATCTTCGTGCTGCCGGGGCTGGTGATGATCGGCTGGTGGCAGGGGTTTCCGTTCGTCACCACCGCGGCGATCACGATGCTGGGCGGCATATTGGGGGTGATGTTCTCGGTTCCGCTGCGCCGCGCACTCGTGGTCGGCGGCGACCTGCCGTACCCGGAGGGGCGCGCTGCGGCGGAGGTGTTGCAGGTCGGCTCCGACTCGCGCGCAGGCGGGGCGGAGAGCGCTGCCGGGCTAACCGTATTGGTCTGGGGCTCGCTGGCGTCGGCGGGATTCGCGCTTGCGACGCAGTTGAAGATCGCGGCCGCCGAGGCAGCTACATGGTTTCGCGCCGGCGCTGGCGTGACGGGCATCGCCGGCGGCTTAAGCTTCGCGCTGTTCGGGGTCGGGCATCTGGTCGGGCTGTCGGTCGGGCTGGCGCAACTGGTCGGGCTCGTGACCGGCTGGTGGATCCTGCTGCCGATCCTGACCGCGCAGCAACCGTTACCCGGTGATCTCGAAGCATGGGCGACGACGATCTTTCGCCAGGACGTGCGCTTTTTCGGCGCCGGTGTGATCGGCGTGGCGGCGGTGTGGACACTCGCCAAAATCGCAGGACCGGTAGTGGGTGGGATCCGCTCGGCGCTGGCGGCATCGCGCGCGCGCGGGCAGGGGGAGGTGCTCGAACTCAGCGAGCGCGACCTGCCGATCGGGATCGTCGCGGGGGGCAGCGCACTGCTGCTGCTGCCGATCGCCTGGCTGATCTGGAGCGTGATCGCGGGTGGGCCGCTGGTCGGGTCGGCGGTCGCACTGATCGCCGGCGCCTTGGTCTTCGTAGTCGTGATGGGGCTGATGATCGCCGCGGTCACCGGCTATATGGCGGGGCTGATCGGTGCGTCCAATTCGCCGGTCAGCGGGATCGGCATCCTTGCGGTACTTGCGTCGGCGCTCTTGCTGGTCGGGCTGTTCGGACGCGACAATCCCGCCGACACGACGCAGGCGCTGATCGCCTTCGCGCTGATCGTGACGGGTATCGTGTTCGGGGTCGCGACGATTTCGAACGACAACCTCCAGGACCTCAAGACCGGGCAATTGGTCGGCGCGACCCCGTGGAAGCAGCAGGTCGCGCTCATCATCGGCGTTGTGTTCGGCTCGCTTACGGTGCCGCCGGTGCTCGACCTGCTCAACACGGCGTTCGGGTTCGTCGGCGCGCCGGGGGCGGGGCCGAATGCGCTGGCCGCGCCGCAGGCGGGTCTGATCTCGAGCCTGGCCAAGGGCGTGCTCGGCGGCGACCTCAACTGGACGATGATCGGCTGGGGAGCGCTGGCGGGCGCGATCTTCATCGCGCTCGACGAGACGCTGGGCGCGCTCAAGCGGCTGCGTCTCCCCCCGCTCGCGATCGGAATCGGAATCTATTTGCCGATGGCGGTGATCCTCCCGGTCGTGATCGGCGCGGTGGTCGGACATTTCTACGACGCGTGGGCCGACCGGACCCGCAATCCTGAATTCGGGCGGCGGCTCGGGGTGTTGCTCGCGACCGGGATGATCGTCGGCGAGAGCCTGTTCGGGGTCGCCTTTGCCGGCATCGTCGCGGCGAGCGGCAGCGACGCGCCGCTGGCGGTGGCCGGGATTGGTTTCGCGCCCTATGCGCTGATTGGCGGGACGGTGGCGTTCATCGCGCTGACAATGTGGCTCTACCGACGGACACAGGCGAAAGTGGTGGCGACGCCATAAGCGCGCTCACATGCGCGCCAACAGTTCCTTGATCGGTACGAACGCAAAGGCGACTGAGCTGTCGGCGATGCCGTAGGGCAGGAAGATCAGCTCGCCGTGGCGGATCGCGCCGCAGGTGTAGACGACGTTGGGGACATAGCCCTCGCGGTCCTGATCGGCCGCAGCCAGGATCGGTTCGATTGTGCGACCGATCACCTTGCCCGGGTCATCCTTGTCGAGCAGCACCGCGCCGATCGAATATTTGCGCATCGCGCCGACCCCGTGGGTCAGCAGCAGCCAACCTTCGTCGAGTTCGATCGGCGGCCCGCAATTGCCGATCTGCACCAGCTCCCACGGAAATTCGGGGCTGAGCAGCATATCGCCCTCGTCCCAATGCGTCAGGTCGTCGGACTTCAGCAGGAACAAGTTTTCGCCGTCCTGCCGCCCGATCATCATATATTGCCCGCCGATTCGCCGCGGGAACAGCGCCATCCCCTTGTTGCGCGCCGCGCTGCCGGTCATCGGCACCAGCTCGAACGCGCGGAAATCCTTGGTGCGGAGCAGCTCGGACTGGATCTTCGCGCCGTCGTAGGCGGTATAGGTGCCAATCCACTCGACGCTCTTGTCGTCGTGAGTGAATTTCACGAGCCGCAGATCCTCGAGTCCTTTGGACTGCGCCTGCGTGATCGGAAAGATCACCGTGCCCGAGAGCGTCGAATCGCGGTGGCGATAGACCGTGACGGGACCCGCCGGCATCTCCTCCTCGTCGCCGCCGACCGCGTCGGTCGCGGTCGCAAACGGCGGTTCGGGGGCGAGCTTCAGCTGGCATTGGTCGGTGATGATGCCTTCGCGAAACGCGACGCTGCTGATGTGACCCTCACCGACCGCGCGCAGCGACATCAGGATCCGCTGCGACCCCGGCGGCATCCCCGACTGGTCGAAATGTGGGGTCGCGCTGGGGTTCATCAGCGCGGCGGCGGCATAGCTGTATTCGTGGCAGAAATACGCCCCGATCAGCTGCCGTTTCTCGTCGCTGATCTTGGCGCCGTCGAGCCCGAGCCGCTCCTCGAGTTCGTCGTAGCGGGTCATGAACACCCGCCGGGTCTGCCAGTGCCGCGCCTCGAAATCCTTCAGTACCGCGGCCAATTGCGTGCGCGCCTGGCCCGGGCTCATCTCCAGCACTTCGCGGATCAACCGCTCGGTGCGGCTCTGACCGGACCCGCTCCACGCAAGATGGAAGGGGCGCACCACGACCCGCGACGGATCCGCGCGCAATCGCAACGCATGGTTGGTAATCTCGGCCAAGACATCCCCCGCGCGCGGTCCACCCGTGTGCGCCTGGAGGAAGCGGGCCGACCCGCTACGCTACGGCACGCGCCGGTGTTGGCACGGTTCCGGCCAGTTTTGAAAGCGCGAATATCGCGCACGACGCAGATTGCAGCGCCCAGATCGACTCGGCGCCCTGATTGCGGTTGAGCCCGCCCGGCATCAGGCCATCGTAACAGCCGCCGTCGGCACCGCTCGCCAGCGGCAGGTCGAGGTCGTTGGCACCCAGGAACCATTGATAGGCGCGGCCGGCTTCATCGCCCCAGCGCGCTTCGCCGGTCGCGGCGAAGGCGGCGACACAGGCATCGACCGTCGCGACCGCCTCGAGCGGCTGCTGATCGAAGGCCAGTGGCGCGGCGTATTCGCGCCCGAAGCTTTCCGAGCCGACCGGGCGGAAGCGGCCCTCGGGCGACGTCTGCTGCGCGACGATCCAGTCGAGCGTGTCGATCCCGACGGCAGTAAAGTCGGCCCGGCCCAACACCTTGCCGGCGCGGATCAGCGCTTCGGGCAGACGGGCGTTGTCATACGCCAGCACGATCTCGAACCATTGCCAGTTGGGGCGCCGCGCGACATCGAGCAGCGCGACCAGCTGGTTACCATAGCGGGTCAGAATCTCGCGCGACGGCTCATGGCCCGGATGCGCCTCGACCATCGCGGCGGCACCCAGCATCGCGAAGGCCCAGGCGCGCGGGCTGCCGAGTTCGAACGCGACGCTGGCGGTCTCGTCGAACAGGATGCGCGCCCAGTTGCGATGCTTCGCTTCGTGCGCATCGCGCGCCGTGACCCCGAGCGCCCACAAGGTCCGCCCATTCGAATCTTCCGAACCCGTGTCTTCGCACCAGGTCCGGTCGTAATTCATGAAGTTCCGAAACCGCCGCGCGTCCGGATTCCAGGCATATTGGACGAACGCACCATAGATCGTCATCCACTTGTCCCGGATGTTCGGGTCCAGCTCCGGCAACTGGGTCATCAGCATCAGCGCGCGGGCATTGTCGTCGATGCAATACCCATGCCGGCGATCGGGCACCGAATAGATCGAATGCTGAAGCATACCCGTCGCGTCGCTCATCCGCTCGACCGCGGCGAATTGCGGGACCAGCGGACGGAGCGGTGCGACCGCGGGCAGGCGGCGCGGCTGTGCGGCGACGATCGCCGCCAGTTCGGCGACCGCGGTCTCGGCCAGCCGCGGCCAGATCATCGTCCGCCCGCGCGCATAAGCGCGGCGCGACAGCGCGGTCCGGTTGCGCTCGCTGGCCAGCAACGCATCGATTTCCCGCGCGAATGCTGCCGAATCACCGAAATCGACCAGCACGCCGTGCCCGTCGCTCAAGATCTCGGTGGCGTGGACGTAGGGCGTCGATACGACCGCCTTGCCGACCCCGACCGCATAAGCGAGCGTGCCCGAGGTGATCTGCGCGGGGTTCACATAAGGCGTCACATAGACATCGGCGGCCTGCAGCCGGTCGATCAGCTCGTGATGCGTCAGGAACGCATCGACGAATTCGATGTGATCGCCGACCCCGCGCTCCGCCGCCATCGCGGCCAGCCGGTCGCGATACGCTTCGCCTTCGTGCGCGATCAGATGCGGGTGGGTCGCGCCGAGCACGACATAGAGCAGATCGGGATGGTTCGCCGCGACCGCGGGCAGCGCGGCGATCAGCGTCTCAATCCCCTTGCCCGGCGACAGCAGTCCGAACGTCAGCACGACCTTGCGCCCGTTCCAGCCGAACCGATCCTTCAGCGTATCGGGCTCGACGAATTCGCGGTCGGGAACGCCGTGCGGGATCGTCATGACCGCGGTGCGGCGCGCGCCGTAGACGCGGGTCAGGATTTCGCGCCCGCGCTCGGCCATGACGATCACCCGCGCGGCCCGGCGCAACAGCGCTTCCATCACGCGCCGCTGGTCGGCGTTCGGGCTTTCGAGGATCGTGTGCAGCGTCACGATGACCGGAATTGTCACGCGGTCAAGCAACGCGAGGATGTGATCGCCAGCCGCGCCGCCGAAAATGCCGTATTCGTGCTGTAGCCAAAGCGCCTGCGCGCCGCTCGCCTCGATCTGTCGCGCGGTATCGAGATACGCCAACCGTTCGTCCTGCGCGATCTGACCGAGCACCGCGACGGGATAATCGTACCCCTGCGGCCGATCGTTCATCGCGTACACGTCAACGGTGAGGTCAGGATAGCGTTCGGCCAGCGCGGTATGGGTATCGGTGGTGTAGGTCGCGATCCCGCATTGGCGTGGCAGGAAATTCCCGACCAGCGCGATATGCTTGATCCCGGCCTGCCTCATCGTTGCCCGTTCCCTTCGCATGTGCAGCAAATAGGCTGCCTGACAGGGAAAACAACGAGGCGCGATTTAGGTTGCATTCATGTTGCAACGCCGCGCCGGGATTCATGCTGATTCAGATCAATTCTTGCTGAAAACGGCGTCGGAGGTCTTCTGCTCAACCGCGTCCGCGATAGCCCGGCACATCCTGTGGCGGCAACCATAGCCCTGCCGGGGGCGCACCCGATTGCCAGAAGACATCGATCGGAATACCGCCGCGCGGATACCAATAGCCGCCGATCCGCAGCCACAGTGGTGCCATTTCCGCAGTCAGCCGTTCGCCGATTCCGACCGTGCAGTCCTCGTGGAACGCCGCGTGATTGCGAAAGCTGCCGAGGAAGAGCTTCAGCGACTTCGATTCGACGATCGTCGCGGCGGGGGCATAATCGATCACCAGATGCGCAAAGTCGGGCTGACCGGTCACCGGGCACAATGACGTGAATTCGGGCGCGGTCAGCCGCACCAGATAGGGCCGCCCCGGACGCGGGTTGGGAACATAATCGAGGGTCGCCGCGTCGGGGGACGCGGGCAGGGAACTGGTCTGGCCGAGATGCTGCATGGGGGCGGATGTAGGACAATGGCGGCGCGACGCAAAACCCGCGACCTGATCTTCGTGCTGGGCGATCAGCTCAGTACGCAGCTGTCGTCGCTGCGCGGCGCCGATCCGGCGACCAGCGTCATCCTGATGGCCGAGGTCGCCGACGAGACGACCTACGTGCGCCACCACCGCCGCAAGCTCGCCTACATCCTCTCCGCGATGCGGCACCATGCCGATCGGCTGCGCGCCGATGGCTGGCGCGTCGATTACCTCACGCTCGACGACCCGGCCAACACCGGCAGCTTTTCGGGCGAACTGGCGCGCGCGCTCGAACGTCACGCGCCGACACGGATCGTGGTGACCGAAGCCGGCGAATGGCGCGTGCAGGCGATGCTGGAAAGCTGGAGCGAGCGATTCGAACAGCCGGTCGAGATTCGCGCCGACGACCGATTCCTCGCCACCCACGCCGAATTCGCCGCCTGGGCCGACGACGGACGCCAGCAGCTAACGATGGAATATTTCTATCGCGACATGCGCCGCAGGACCGGGCTGTTGATGGACGGCACCAAGCCCGCGGGCGAGCGCTGGAACTTCGACCACGACAATCGCAAGGCGGCCAAACCCGACCTCCTCATGCCGCAGCCGCTGTCGTTCGCGCCCGATGCGATCACGCAGGGCGTGCTGACGATGGTCGCGGCGCGCTTCCCCGACCATCCCGGGCGGCTCGACGGGTTCGACTTTGCGGTGACCGAAGCGGACGCGCTGGCGCAACGCGATCATTTCCTCGACCGCGCGCTACCGCTGTTCGGCGATTACGAAGACGCGATGCTCACCGAGGTGCCGTTCCTGTGGCATTCGGTGCTCTCGCCCTATCTCAACAGCGGCCTGCTCGATCCGCTCGCGCTGTGCCGCGAAGCGGAGAAGCGCTACCGCGCCGGCACCGCGCCGCTCAACGCGGTCGAGGGCTTCGTGCGCCAGATCATCGGCTGGCGCGAATTCATGCGCGGCATCTACTGGTATGCCGGGCCCGACTACGTCGACCGCAATTTCTTCGGCAACACCCGTCCGCTGCCGAACTGGTATTGGACTGGCGAGACTGAAATGTTCTGTCTCAGCCAGGCGATCGGCCAGACGCTCGATCATGCCTATGCGCATCACATCCAGCGGCTGATGGTGACCGGCAATTTCGCTTTGTTGATCGGCGCCGCCCCGAAAGCGGTCCACCTCTGGTATCTCGAGGTTTATGCCGACGCCTACGAATGGGTCGAGCTGCCCAACACGCTCGGGATGAGCCAGTTCGGCGACGGCGGGCTGGTCGGGACCAAGCCCTATGCGGCGTCGGGTGCGTACATCAACCGGATGTCCGATTATTGCGGGCGCTGCCGCTACGACGTGAAGCAACGCATCGGCCCCGACGCGTGCCCGTTCAACGCGCTGTATTGGGATTTCCTGGCGCGCAACGAGGGGAAACTCGGCGACAACCCCCGGCTGACGATGCCGTATCGCAGCTGGGCAAAGTTCGAGGCGGGAACCAAGGCGGATATCCGCGCGTCGGCGGCGCAATTCCTGGACGGCCTCGACGCGAGCGGGCCGGACTATTAGGGCAAGGTCAAACGGAGGAATGGCGATGGACGCGTTGGTGACGACCGAATGGCTGGCGAACGAACTGGGCGCGAGCGACCTGCGCGTGGTCGATGCGACCTATTTGGGCGCCGATGCCGGGCGCGACGCGGCAAAGGAATATGAAGCCGGGCATATTCCGGGCGCAGTCTTCATGGACTTGGGCGAACTCGCCGACACCGGATCCGACCTGCCGATGATGCTGCCCAAGGCCGAAAAGTTCGCCAGCCGGATGCAGACCCTGGGCCTGGGCGACGGCAGCCGCATCGTGCTCTACGATTCGTCGCCTTGGCACACCTCGGCGCGCGCGTGGTTCATGCTGCGAACCTTCGGCGCGCACGATGTCGCGATCCTCGATGGCGGGCTGGAGAAGTGGAAGGCCGAAGGCCGCGAGCTCGCGACCGGCAAGGAAACGGTCCGTCACCGCCACTTCACCGTCTGGGCCGACCAGAAGGGTGTGCGCGACCTGGCGGCGATGAAGGCCAACGTCGATTCGGGCGCGGAGCAGGTGCTCGACGCGCGCTCGGCGGCGCGCTTTTCGGGCGAGGAGCCCGACCCGCGCCCCGCGACCCATGCCGGGCATATCCCGGGGTCGAAGAACCTGCCGGTCGGCGATATCTTCAACGCCGACGGAACGTGGAAACAGGGCGCGGCGCTGAAAGCCGCGTTCGATGGTGCGGGGATCGACCTTGGCAAACCGCTGGTCACGACCTGCGGCTCGGGCATCACCGCGTCGGCGCTGGCGTTCGGTGCGCACCTGCTCGGCACCGACGCCGCGGTCTATGACGGCAGCTGGTCCGAATGGGGCGCAGACCGCGATACGCCCAAGGCGACCGGAGCGGCGTGAGCAAAGCAGGCGGCAAGGGCGACGGCACTCGGGTCGTCGCCGCCGGCCGCCGCGCCGAATGGACGCATGATGCGAGTGGACGCGGGATCGTCAATCCGCCGGTCTGGCGCGCCTCGACGATTCTCTACGATACCGTCGCGGACCTGCGCGGCGCAGTGCGCGATACCCATCACCAATTGTTCTACGGCCGGCGCGGCACCCCGACGCAGTGGAGCCTCGCCGACGCGCTGACCGAGCTCGAGCCGGGGGCGGAGGGGACGTTCCTCTACCCCTCGGGCGTGGCGGCGGTGGCGGGCGCGCTGCTGTCGGTATTATCGCCGGGCGATGAGTTGCTGGTCACCGACAGCGCCTACGACCCGACCCGCAACTTCGCCGACGGGTTTCTCAAGCGCTACGGCGTGACCACGCGCTACTATGATCCGACGATCGGCGCGGCAATCGCCAACCTGATTGGCGAAAACACCAGGGCGATCCTGCTGGAAAGCCCCGGCAGCTTGACCTTCGAGGTGCAGGACGTCCCCGCGATCGTCGCGGCGGCCAGGGCGCGCGGGGTCACGACGCTGCTCGACAACACCTGGGCGACACCGCTCTTCTTCTCCGCGATGGCGCACGGCGTCGACCTGTCGGTCCTCGCGTGCACCAAATACATCGCCGGGCACAGCGATGTGATGCTCGGCAGCGTCACCGCCGCGCCCGGGCATTTCGCGAGATTGCGCGATACCGGGTTTGCGCTGGGCCAGGTGGTCAGTCCCGACGATTGCTGGCTCGCCAGCCGCGGACTGCGAACGCTCGCCGTCCGGCTGAAGCAGCACGAGACCGCGGCGCTCGAGATCGCGCGCTGGCTGGAGACACGCGCCGAGGTCGCGCGGGTGCTACACCCCGCGCTGCCGAGCCATCCCGGCCACGCGCTCTGGCAGCGCGACTTCAGGGGGTCGTCGGGATTATTCGCCTTCGCGCTGAAGGCTGGCGACGACGCCAGCCGCGCCGCGTTCATCGACGGCCTCGCGCATTTCGGCATCGGCTACAGCTGGGGCGGGTTCGAGAGCCTTGCCCTGCCGGTCGACCCCGCCAGGCATCGCACCGCGACCACGCCCGATTTCGGCGGACCGCTGATCCGGCTGCAGATCGGGCTCGAAGACACCGCCGACCTGATCGCCGACCTCAGCGCCGGGTTCAACCGGATCAGGCGCTAGCCGCGACCAGCCGCCGCGCCGCGTCGGACTGCGGCGCGGCGATCAGCTCTTCGGCCTCCGCGGTCTCAACGATCCGCCCGCGCTCCATCACCGCGATCCGGTGCGCCAGCATCCGTGCTGCCGCCAGGTCGTGAGTGATCATCAGCAGCGCCAGCCCGCGCTCGCGTTGCAGCTTCGCGAACAGCGCCAGCATCCGCCCGCCCACCAATACGTCGAGGGCGGAGGTGGCCTCGTCGAGCACCAGCAGTTCGGGGTCGGCGACCAGCGCACGCGCGACTGCAACCCGCTGCGCCTGCCCGCCCGAGAGTTGACCCGGGCGGCGCTCGGCAAACCCTTCGCCCAGCTCGACCGCATCGAGCGCGGCGGCGACGGCGCTTGCGTGATCGGCGCCGGGGCGCAAATGGATCAGCGGCTCGGCGACGCTGTCGGCGACGCTCCATTGCGGGTCGAGGCTGGCGGCAGGGTCCTGGAACACCGGTTGCAGCAGGCGGCGGTGCTCGGCCCGCATCTTTGCGCGCGGCGGCAGCGGCCGGCCGCGCCACGTCACCGTCCCGCTGTCGCACGGCCCCAGCCGCGCCACCGCGCGTGCGAGCGTCGATTTGCCCGATCCCGAGCCGCCGACGACCGCGAGCGTTTCGCCCGCGCCAACCGTAAAGGCGGCGTCCGTCACCGCGGCCACCCGGCCGCGCCGCCAGCCGGGCAGGGCAAAACTTACTCCGATTCCATTCGCTGCGAGCAACGGCGCCCCAGCAATGTCGCGCGAATAGGGCTCGCTCGTCAGTGTCGGAGTCGCCGCCAGCAGGTCACGGGTGACCGGCGATTGCGGCGTACCCAGCACCGCCGCCGCCGCCCCGCTCTCGACCACTCGCCCGGCGTCGAGCACCACCAACCGGTCGGCATAATCGGCGACCAGGGCGAGATCGTGGCTGACCATCAGCAGCGCGAGCCCGTCGTCGCGCAGCCGCCCCAGCACGTCCATCACCGCGCGGCGCAGCTCGGCGTCGAGCGCGCTGGTCGGTTCGTCTGCCACCACCAGCGCCGGTTCGTGCGCGACCGCCAGCGCGATCGCTACCCGCTGGCGCTCCCCGCCGCTCAGCCGGTGCGGATACGCGTCGAGCTTGGCGTCGGGCATTGCGATCCCGACCCGGTCGAGCAGCGCCGCCAGCACGCGCCGGTCGCGCCCTCCCGCGGCTTCGGCCAGGCTCGCCCCGATCGTGAGATGTGGGGTCAGGCTGGTGAGTGGGTTCTGGAAGACGAACCCCGCGCGGGCCCGTAGTCGTCGCAGCGTGCGCGGGTCGGCCCCGACCAACTCTTCACCGAGCAATTGCGCCGAACCGTGCGCGACGCCGGCGGTCAGCCCGAACGGCGTAAAGCAACTCAGCGTCTTGCCCGATCCCGACGCCCCCACCAGCGCGGTGCATTCGCCCTTGGCGACGGTGAAGCCGACGTCTGCGACCAGCCGCTGCCCGCCGATGTCGACGCTCAAGCCCTCGACGGCATAGATCACCGCGCCAGCCGATCGCGCACCCGCTCGCCCAGCATCGTCAGCGCGACGACGATCGCGACCAGCACGCCCCCCGGCACCAGCAATGCCAGCGGCGCGAGGTCCATATCCTCCGCTCCGTCATGCACGAGGATGCCGAGCGAGGTCGCGGGCTCCTGTACCCCCAGCCCCAGGAACGACAGGAAACTCTCGACCATCACCACCTGCGGCACCGTCAGCAGCAGATACGCAATCGCGACCCCCGCGATATTGGGCAGGATGTGGCGGCGGATCGTCGTTGCGGGGGGCGACCCCGCCGCTTCTGCCGCCAGCACGAACGGGCGTTGCCGCAGCGCCAGCACCTGCCCGCGCACGACCCGCGCCATCGTCAGCCATTCGACCAGCCCGATCCCCACGAACACCAATACGATCGACCGCCCGAACACGACCATCAACACGATGACCACGAACATGAAGGGGAGCGCGTAGAGCGCGTCGACCACGCGCATCATCGCTTCGTCGGCGCGGCCCCCGGCCCAGCCCGCGACCGCGCCCCAGAGTGTCCCGATCACCAGCGCGACCGCCGCCGCGGCGCTCGCCACCGCCAGCGTCACCGCGGTCCCGGCGAGCGTGCGCGCCAGCAGATCGCGCCTGACCCCGTCGGTGCCGAGCGGGTGCGCTGCGCTCGGCCCGGCGTGGACGGCGTCCCAGTCGATCGTATCGTAACTCCACGGCAGCAGCGGCGGCAGTAGCAGCGCCGCCAACAGGATTGCGCCCAGGGTCAGCATCGCGCGTTTCACGGCCGCACGCTCATGCGCGGACTCGGGGATCGAGCCAGCCGTAGAGCAGGTCGGCGAGCAGGTTGAACGCCAGGATCAGCGCGGCGTAGAGAATGACCACTCCTAGCACGAGCGGGTAGTCGCGGTTGAGCGCGCCCTGCACGAAATATCGTCCCAGCCCCGGCAGCGCGAAGACAGTCTCGACCACCACTGCGCCGGTCAGCAATCCGGCGGCGGCGGGGCCGAGATAGCTGACCACCGGGATCAGCGCGGGACGCAGCGCGTGGCGGCGTAGGAGGGTGGTTTCGCTCAAACCCCGCGCACGCGCGGCGCGAATATGATCCTGCGCCATGACGGTGGCGAGCCCCGCCCGGAGCAGCCGTGCGACCGCGCCCGCGACCGGCAGCGCCAGCGCAACGACCGGCAGCACCAGGCTGCCACGCGCGTCGAGCCCCGACACCGGCAGCCAGCCGAGCCACAGCGCGAACACCAAGGCGAGCACCGGCCCGGTCACGAACGCGGGAATTGCGGTCAACAGGGTGGCGGCCCCCATGATCGCGCGGTCGCGTAGGCTGCCGGGGCTGAGCGCCGCGACGCTCCCTGCGGCAATGCCGAGCGCCGCCGCCAACAGCAGCGCCAGCGCGCCGAGCGTCAGCGACACCGGCAACCCCTGCGCGATCAGGTCGCTCACCCGGAAATCCTGGTAGACCAGCGACGGCCCGAAATCGCCGCGCGCCAGCCCGCTCAGATACCGCCAAGCCTGTTCGGCCAGCGGTCGGTCGAGCCCATAGGCCGCGTCGAGCCGTGCGCGCACCGCCGCATCGAGCGGGCGCTCGGCATCGAACGGGCTGCCCGGCGCGGTCCGCATCAGCACGAACGACGCGAGAATAATAAGCAAGAGCGTAGGGAGCGCAGTCGCGAGCCGCCGGAGCAGGATCGCGCGCACTAAATGGGCGCACAAAACCCCGTTCGTGCTGAGCGAAGTCGAAGCACCGGCGTCAAACGCACGGCCCTTCGACTTCGCTCAGGGCGAACGGCTTGGTGATGGCTTACGGCTTCGGCGTCGTCGCGGCGCGTGCGTCCTGGCCGTCGCCCTCGGGCGCGGCGACGATGTCGCGGGTTACCGAACCCTTGTCGACCACGGTCGTGCCGGGGTCGGCGACGTCGGAACGGATTCCGACCGCCGCCGGCGCGCCATTTGCAGCTGCCGCGCCGATCGTCGCGCTTTCGCCCGCGCTGCGCGGCGCGGTGCCGCCGAACAACGCTTCGAGCGCCTGGCCCTGCACGCTCTGATTGACGACCGCGGCGCCCGGCTGCGGCGGGACCAATGCGAAATCGGGCGGGACCACCAACGGACGCTGGCGCGAGACCGCGAATTCGTCGGGGCGGTTGCGGGCGCCGATGCACGCCGACAGGGACGCCAGCGCCACCAGGCCGGTCGCGAGGGCTACGAACTTACGCATCAGACATTCTCCACAGGAGCGGCGGGCCGATCGCGCACCAGCAAGGCGCGGATCAGCAGGATAAGCACGCCGACGGTTATCGCCGCATCGGCGATGTTGAACACCAAAAACGGGCGAAAGTCACCGAAATGCAGGTCGGCATAGTCCACGACATACCCGAAGCGGATGCGATCGACGATGTTGCCGAGCGCTCCGCCCAGGATCATGCCGAGCGCGAGCAGGTCCTGGCGGTTGGTTTCGCGCCATATCCACACCGCGACCCCGCCCGCGATCGCCCCGGTAAGCGCGACCAAGGCCCAGCGCATCGCGTCGCCGCTGGCGGGCAGCAGTCCGAGCGACACCCCGGCATTGGGAACGAAGCGCAGGTCGAAGAACGACACGATCTCACGCACGTCGCCGAGCTGAGCGATGCCGAGCGGGCCGGTCACCCAATATTTCACCAGCTGATCGACCGCGAAGATCGCGAGCGCCAGCAGGACCGCAGGGACACGGCTCATGCCGCCGTCACCGTGGCACAGCGGTCGCACAGCGCCCCGTCGCTCGCCACCTCGGGCAGGTGCCGCCAGCAGCGGCCGCATTTGCTGTAATCGGTCGGGGTCACCGCAACCGCGTCGCCCTTCGACACTTTCGCCACGATGAACAACTCGGCGAGCGCGGCTTCGTCGAGCGGCGTTTCGGCGACCGTTACCTCGGCCTCAAGGCTCGACCGGACGCGCTTGTCGCGACGGAGCGGCTCGATCGCCTCGGTCACCGCCTCGCGCAATCGGCGGACGTCGGCCCATGCGGTCGTCGGCGCATCGCCTGCGACCGCCGGCAGCTGGGGCCAGTCGAGATAATGCACCGACCCGTCGTCGGACGGATAGCGCGCCTGCCACACTTCCTCCGCGGTAAAGGGAATGATCGGCGCGGCGTAACGGACCAGCGCATGGAACAGCGTGTCGAGCACGCTCCGGTACGCGCGGCGCTTTGGATCGCCCGGCGCGTCGCAGTACAGCGAATCCTTGCGAATATCGAAGAAGAACGCGCTCAGATCGTCCTGCGCAAAATCGGTCAGCGCGCGCAGATAACGGTTGAACTCGAACGCTTCCGCCGCAGCGCGCAACTCGACGTCGAGGCTCCCGAGCTTGCCCAGCACATACGTTTCCAGCGGCGGCATGTCGCCGACCGCGACCCGCCCGCCGTCCTCGAATCCGTCGAGCGCGCCGAGCAGGTAGCGGAAGGTGTTGCGCAGCTTGCGATACCCGTCCGACGCGGTGCCGAGCACTTCCTTGCCGATCTTCACGTCGTCGAAATAGTCGGTCGACGCGACCCACATCCGCAGGATGTCGGCCCCGCTCTCGCCAATCACCTTCAGCGGATCGACGACGTTGCCCAGGCTCTTCGACATCTTCTTGCCGTTGCCGTCGAGCGCGAAGCCGTGGGTCAGCACCGCGGCATAGGGCGCGCGCCCGCGCGTGCCGGCGCTCTCCAACAGCGACGACTGGAACCAGCCGCGATGCTGGTCCGAGCCCTCGACGTAGAGATCGGCGCGGACGCCCTCGCCGTAGCGCTGCTCGATCACGAACGCGTGGGTGCTGCCCGAATCGAACCAGACGTCGAGGATGTCCTGCTGCGGCTCGTAATCCGCCAGCGCATAGCTGGCGCCGAGCAATGCCTGATGGTCGGCGGTGAACCACGCATCCGCGCCGCCCGCCTTGAACGCGTCGACGATGCGGCCGTTGACGGCGGGGTCGTTGAGGTATCGGCCGGTCGCGCGGTCGACGTAGAGCGCGATCGGCACCCCCCACGCGCGCTGGCGCGAGATGACCCAATCGGGCCGCCCCTCGACCATCGCGGTGATCCGGTTCTGCGCGCGCTCGGGCACCCAGCGGGTGCGGGTGATGGCGTCGAGCGCGATGTCGCGGAGCGTGGGGGCATTGCCCCGCGCTTGCGGTGCGGGTTGCCCTTCGACTTCGCTCAGGGCGAACGGGGGTTGGAAAGGATCATCCTTACCCCCGTTCGTGCTGAGCGAAGTCGAAGCACCTTGGTGCTCATCCATCGGGATAAACCATTGCGGTGTCGCGCGCTGGATCACCCTGGCCTTGGACCGCCACGAATGCGGATAGGAATGCGCGAAATCGTCCGACGCCGCGAGCAACGCGCCTGCTTCGCGCAGGTCGCTGCAGATCGGCCCATCGCTCGCCACGAACTTCTTGTTGATGACGCTGCCCTGACCGCCCAGCCACGCCCAGTCGGCGCGGTACATCCCCGCCCCGTCGACCGCGAACACAGGATCGATCCCGTGTTCCTTGCACAGCAGGAAATCGTCCTCGCCGTGGTCAGGTGCCATGTGAACGAGGCCGGTGCCCTGATCGGTGGTGACGAAGTCGCCGGGCAGGAACGGGCGCGGCTTGGCGAAGAACGCCAGCGCCGCCTCACTCACCCCGTCACCCCGGGCCTGACCCGGGGTCCCGCTGCCTGCGTTACCAAAAGAAGCGGGACCCCGGCCGTCGCCGGGGTGACGGAGGAAGTTGTAGATCGGGTGGCGGGCGACGGCGCCGGCTAAGTCAGAGCCCTTAAACCGGGCGATAACGCCGTCGCCGGGAGCGACTTGAGTCAATTTTGCAATGTCAGCGAACGCCACTCGCTTCCAAAAATCTTCCTGAAGCGCTTCAGCAATAACGACGTTGCGCTCGGCTGATTGGATGAGGACGTAATCAACCTCCGGCCCATACGCCAAAGCCTGGTTTACCGGGATCGTCCACGGCGTCGTCGTCCAGATCACCGCGTGCGCGCCGACCAGTT
>JAZKGJ010000046.1:0-8790 GCA_040385975.1 Pseudomonadota bacterium
TGATCGGCGGCACGATGTTCCTGATGTGGCTGGGCGAGCAGATCACCAGCCGCGGGATCGGCAACGGCGTGTCGTTGATCATCATGGCCGGGATCGTCGCGCATCTGCCGACGACGCTCGTCAATCTGTTCGAAGGCGGACGGTCGGGTTCGCTCGACGCGACGCGGCTGTTGCTCATCATCGTCGCGGTGGTCGGTCTCGTGCTGCTGATCTGTTTCATGGAACGCGCGCAGCGCCGCATCCTGATCCAATATCCCAAGCGCCAGACCCAGCGCGGGATGCAGGCCGAGCGCAGCCATCTGCCGCTCAAGCTCAACACCGCGGGCGTAATCCCGCCGATCTTCGCGTCTTCGCTGCTGCTGATGCCGCTGACGATCAGCCAGTTCGCGGGACAGGCGACCGCGGGCGACAGCGCGTGGGGCGATTTCGTGCTGGGGTTGAACCAGTATCTCGCGCACGGCCAGCCGCTGTACATGGCGCTCTATGCGGCGGGGATCATCTTCTTCTCGTTCTTCTACACCGCGGTCGTGTTCAACCCGGAAGAAACCGCGGAGAATCTGAAACGCTACGGCGGGTTCATTCCTGGCATCCGTCCGGGCAAGAATACCGAGAATTACTTCGATTACGTGCTGACCCGGATCACCGTCGTCGGCGCGGCGTATCTGACCTTCATCTGCGTCGTCCCCGAATATCTGGTCAGCGCGCTGGCGATCCCGTTCTACCTCGGCGGCACCTCGCTGCTGATCGTCGTGAACGTGACGATGGACACGGTGACGCAGATCCAGTCGCATTTGCTGGCGCATCAGTACGGCGATTTGATCAAGAAGGCGAAGCTGAAGGGCGGCCGGCTCCGCTGAGCCGCCATAGCGCCGGACCGATCGCCATGAACATCATTCTGCTTGGCCCCCCGGGGGCGGGGAAGGGCACCCAGGCGACCCGGCTGGAGGCCGACCGCGGGATGGTTCAGCTGTCGACCGGCGACATGCTGCGCGCCGCGGTCAAGGCCGGCACGCCGGTCGGGCTGCGCGCAAAGGCCGTGATGGAAGCCGGCGAACTTGTTTCGGACGACATCGTTTCCGGCCTGATCGGCGAACGGCTTGACCGGCCCGATACCGAGATGGGGGTCATCTTCGACGGTTACCCGCGCACCGCAGCGCAGGCGGAATCGCTCGACGCGCTGCTGGCCGAACGCGGACGGTCGCTCGCCTACGTGATCGAGCTGGTGGTCGACGAGGACGCGCTGGTTGCGCGGATCGTCGGCCGTTACACCTGCGCGAAGTGCGACGCCGGCTACCACGACACGTTCAAGCATCCGCGGGTCGCCGGTACGTGCGACGTGTGCGGCGCGAACGAATTCAAGCGGCGTCCCGACGACAACGAAGAGACCGTCCGCACCCGGATGGCCGAATATCGCGCCAAGACCGAACCGATCATCCCGATCTACGAAGCGCGCGGGCTGCTGCGGCGGATCGACGGAATGGCGGATATCGCGCACGTCACCGACGCGATCGAGAATATCCTCGACGGACAGAGTTGAACCGGGAGCTCGTGTCATGATCCGCCTGCCGATCGTCGTTGCCGCCGCCGCCCTGGCCAGCGTTCCCGCCGGCGCCGAGGTGATCCAGTCCTCGCGGACGCATTTCGAGATCGCGCATACCGTCACCCTGGCGGCGCCGGTCGAGCGCGCCTGGGCGGTACTGCTCGCGCCGCGCCTGTGGTGGAGCAAGGACCACACCTATTCGGAGGATTCGGCCAATCTGTCGCTCGACGAGCGCGCGGGCGGTTGCTTCTGCGAAAAGCTGCCGGGCAAGGGCGGTGTCGAGCATATGCGCGTCGTCTATATTCAGCCGCCGGTGGCGTTACGTCTCGCGGGTGCACTGGGCCCGCTGCAGGCCGAAGCGGCGAACGGGACCTTGTCGTTTCGGCTGACCAAGACCGACACCGGCACGAAGGTGACGATGACGTATCTGGCGGGCGGGTATTTTCGGGCGGGCGCCGACAAGCTCGCGCCGGTGGTCGACCGCGTGCTCGCGCTGCAATTGCTCGGGCTACAGGCGGCGATCGAGGGAGCGCCGACGGCGGCGAAGCCGGCCGCCGCGGCACCGCGGCTCGATCCCGCGCCGCTAGCGGATGTCGAACAAACGCTCAGTGGGCTCCCCGCCGATGCGCCGGCAACTCCGGAACCGGCCCCCGCGCCGGCGGCCGAGGCCGAGCTTCAGCCGACGCCGCCCAAGCCGCAAAACGACTCGCCGCGCGCTTGACAGCCGCGGGCGCGGCATCTAACCCGCCGATCATTCCGAACCACCGGCTTCCGGCGGCGCTGCAACGCGCTCGCCGTTTTCCTTGTTTCGGAAGTAACGCGTCGAGATGGGAATGCGCGGCCATGCCGTTCCCGTGGAGCTGGAGGATTTTTTCATGGCACGTATCGCCGGGGTCAATATCCCGACCAACAAGCGCGTGGTCATCGCGCTCACTTACATCCACGGGATCGGCCCGGCCAAGGCCAAGGCGATCACCGACAAGCTGTCGATCGCCGAATCGGCGCGTGTGCAGGACCTGACCGATCAGGAAGTGCTGCAGATTCGCGAGACGATCGATGCCGACCACACGGTCGAGGGCGATCTGCGCCGCACCACCGCGATGAACATCAAGCGGTTGATGGACCTGGCGTGCTATCGCGGGTTGCGTCATCGCAAGGGGCTGCCGGTGCGCGGTCAGCGCACACACACCAATGCCCGCACCCGCAAGGGCAAGGCCAAGCCGATCGCCGGCAAGAAGAAGTAAGCTTGCAGCCGCCCGCGGCAACGCGGCGGCTCGCTTTCTTCGCATCAGGGTAGGACAGACTAATGGCACAGGCACCGCAGCGTATTCGCCGTCGCGAACGCAAGAACATCACCTCCGGCGTCGCGCACGTGAACGCCAGCTTTAACAACACGATGATTACGATCACCGACGCGCAGGGAAATGCGATCAGTTGGTCGTCCGCCGGCATGATGGGCTTCAAGGGCTCGCGCAAGTCGACGCCGTACGCCGCGCAGGTCGCCGCCGAGGACGCCGGCAAGAAGGCCGCCGAGCACGGCGTCCGCACGCTGGAAGTCGAAGTGAAGGGCCCCGGTTCGGGCCGCGAATCGGCGCTTCGTGCGCTCCAGGCGGTCGGTTTCCAGATCACCTCGATCCGCGACGTGACCAGCATCCCGCACAATGGCGTGCGCCCGTCGAAGCGCCGCCGGGTCTGAAGATTACCAAGTCCGCGCCGCCTGACGAGGCGGGGCGCAAATTTACCTCCCGGCCGACGCTTCCCCAGCGCGGCCCAACCCAGGGGACACGGCTTTGTCTGTGAACGCGAAGAACTGGCAAGAACTGAAGAAGCCGAACGGCCTTGAGAAGAAGGCTGGCGGCGATGGCAAGCGCAAAGCGACCTTCGTCGCCGAGCCGCTCGAGCGCGGCTTCGGCCTGACGCTCGGCAACGCGCTGCGTCGCGTTTTGCTCTCGTCGCTGCAGGGTGCGGCGGTGACATCGATCAAGATCGAGAACGTGCTGCACGAATTCAGCTCGCTCGCGGGCGTTCGCGAAGACGTGACCGACATGGTCCTGAACGTGAAGCAGATCGCACTCAGGATGCAGGGCGAGGGGCCGAAGCGTCTCCAGCTTTCCGCGACCGGCCCGGCCGAAGTGAAGGCGGGCGACATCGCGGTGTCGGGCGACATCGAGGTGCTGAATCCGACGCTGGTCATCTGCCATCTCGACGAAGGCGCGACGCTCAACATGGAGCTGACCGCCGACACCGGGAAGGGCTATGTCCCCGCGACCGCCAACCGGCCGGCGGATGCGCCGATCGGGCTGATCCCGGTCGATGCGCTGTATTCGCCGGTGCGTCAGGTTTCGTACAAGGTCGAGAACACCCGCGTCGGGCAGGAACTCGATTACGACAAGCTGACGCTGACGGTCGAGACAGACGGCACGATCAGCCCCGAGGACGCGGTCGGCTATGCGGGCCGCATCCTGCAGGACCAGCTCGCGCTGTTCGTCCACTTCGACGATTCGAGCGTGGCGCGCTCGCCGATGATCGGCCACGCCGCGCCGGCGCCGACCAGCGAGAGCGCGGGCGATACGCAGCAGATCAACCGCTATCTGCTCAAGAAGGTCGATGAGCTTGAATTGTCGGTTCGCAGCGCGAATTGCCTGAAGAACGACAACATCATCTATATCGGCGATCTGGTCGGCAAGACCGAGGCCGAGATGCTGCGCACGCCGAACTTCGGCCGCAAGTCGCTCAACGAGATCAAGGAAGTGCTGTCGTCGATGGGGCTGCGGCTGGGGATGGAAATCCCGGGCTGGCCGCCCGAGAACATCGAAGAGATGGCGAAGAAGCTGGAACAGGAAATTATGGGCTAAGTCGCACAGGATTGGCCGCGCTAATCCTGAGACGACGTCAGCCCGGCCGGCGACCGTAGGTCGTCCGACGACGCGGCTTTGCCGCGGCGGGCCGCAGAAGAAGTTGGGCCCCGGATTAAGTCCGGGGTGACGAAGTGTTTGGGTGGGCCGCGTCGCCACCTGGTCTGGGGTTCCGTCAGACGGCCCCTTAACGAACGAAGGAATGACATCATGCGCCATCGCGTAGGCGGCCGTAAGCTTCAACGGACCTCGGCCCACCGCCTTGCCCTGTTCCGCAACATGAGCGCCGCGCTCATCAAGCACGAGCAGATCACCACGACGCTTGCCAAGGCCAAAGAGCTGCGGCCGTATGTCGAAAAGCTGATCACGCTGGCGAAGAAGGGTGGACTGTCGAACCGCCGGCTGGCGCACAGCCGTTTGCTCGACGATGCGCAACTGGTGAAGCTGTTCGACACGCTGGCCGAGCGTTACGCTGGTCGCAACGGCGGCTATACCCGGGTGATCAAGGCGGGCATCCGCGCATCGGATGCGTCGCCGATGGCGATCATCGAATTTGTCGATCGCGATGTTGACGCCAAGGGCCAGGATTCGGGTCCGGTCATGAACGACGATCAGGATTTCGATCAGGCCGCTTGAGGCGCCCGAACCGAATTGCGAATGGAGCCGCGCCCGCATAGGGTCGCGGCTCTTTTCGTATCCGGAGAATGCCATGCGTCGCGCGCTGTTGCTTGCCCTGCTGCTGACCGGCGCACCCGCGCTGGCGCAGTCCACGCCACCGAAAGCCGCCGCGATGACCAAGCCCGCCTATCCCGACACCCGCCGGGTCGACCAGGTCGACGAGCAGTTCGGCGTCAAGGTCGCCGACCCGTACCGCTGGCTGGAAAATGATGTCCGCAAGGACCCCGAGGTCGCCGCCTGGGTTGCCGCCGAGAACAAGGTGACCGACGCCTATCTGGCGACGCTGCCGGGGCGTGACGTGTTGAAAGCGCGGCTCAAGACGCTGTTCGACTACGAACGCTTCGGCGTGCCGCGCAAGAAGGGCGGAAAGTATTTCTACACGCGGAACTCCGGGTTGCAGAACCAGGCACCGGTCTATGTCCGCGATACGCTGACCGGCGAAGGGCGGCTGCTGATCGACCCGAATACGCTGTCGCAGGACGGGGCGACCGCGCTCGGCGAATGGTCGCCGTCGGAGGATGGGACGAAGCTGCTCTACACGATCCAGGACGGCGGGACCGATTGGCGCACGGTCAAGGTCCGCGACGTCGCAACCGGGCAGGACACCGGCGACGTGGTCGAATGGTCGAAATTCTCGGCCTATTCGTGGGCGAAGGACGGCAGCGGCTTTTATTATTCGCGCTTCCCCGAACCGCCCAAGGACGCCAAGTTTCAGGCGTTGAACGAGAATCAGGCGGTGTACTTCCACGCGCTCGGCACCGCGCAGAGCGCCGACCGGCTCATCTACGCGACCTCCGATACTCCCAAGCGCGGGCATACCGCGTTCGTGACCGAGGACGGCAAGTGGCTGGTGATCAGCACGACCGAGGGCACCGACAATCGGAACGCGGTCGCGCTGCTCGACCTGACCAAGCCGGGCGCGACGCCGCGCGGGCTGATCGACAAGCTCGAGAACGAGTGGAGCTATGCCGGCAACGTCGGCAGCACGTTCTACTGGAACACCAACAAGGGCGCACCGCGTGCCAAGGTCGTGGTGATGGACGTCGCCGCGGCCGCCCCGGCTGCGCGCGACCTGATCGTCGAAGACACCGCGGTGCTCGAGGGCGTCGGCATGGTCGGCGGGCAGCTGCTCGCGCAATATCTGGTCGACGTGAAGAGCGAGGTTCGGCGCTACGGCACGAGCGGCAAGCTCCTCGGCAAGATCGCGCTGCCGGGGATCGGGTCGGTCGCGGGGCTGAGCGGCGATGCCGACGATCCAGAGCTGTTCTACGCCTTCACCAGCTACGCGACCCCGACGACGATCTATCGCTACGACATGGCGAGCGGTCGTGCCGACGTGTGGGCGGCGCCCAAGGTCGCTTTCGATCCCGCGAAATATTCGGTCGAGCAGGTTTTCTACCCGTCGAAGGACGGCACGAAGATCCCGATGTTCGTGGTCAAGCGCAAGGACGTGACCGGCCCCGCACCGACGTTGCTCTACGCCTATGGCGGGTTCAACATCTCGAGCGTGCCGGGCTTTTCGTCGAGCCGCGTGGCGTGGCTCGAACAGGGCGGGGTGCTCGCGGTCGCGAACATCCGCGGCGGCGGCGAATACGGCAAGGCGTGGCACGACGGCGGGCGGCTCGCGAACAAGCAGAACGTGTTCGACGACTTCATCGCCGCGGGCGAATATCTGAAGGCCAGGAAGGTCACGTCGCAGGACGGGCTGGCAATCCAGGGTGGTTCGAACGGCGGGCTGCTGGTCGGTGCGGTCGTCAACCAGCGCCCCGACCTGTTTCAGGCAGCACTACCGGCGGTCGGGGTGATGGACATGCTGCGCTTCGACCGGTTTACCGCAGGGCGCTATTGGGTCGACGACTATGGCTATCCCAACAAGGACGCCGATTTCCGCACGCTCTATGCCTATTCGCCGTATCACAACATCAAGGGCGGCAGCGCGTATCCCGCGGTGTTGGTGACCACCGCCGATACCGACGACCGGGTCGTGCCGGGGCACAGCTTCAAATACACCGCCGCGCTGCAAGCCGCCGATGTCGGCGACAAACCGCACCTCGCGCGGATCGAAACCCGCGCCGGACACGGCAGCGGCAAGCCGACCGACAAGATCATCGAGGAAGCTGCCGATCTCTACGCCTTCGCGGCGCGATGGACCGGGCTGGAGGTGAAGCCGATCGGCGGCGCCGCCCGGTGAAACTGCTGCCGCTGGCCCCGCCCGGCTGGCCGGCGCTGTGGGCCGGCGGCACGGCAATGCTGATCGCGCTCTACACCGTCGTGTTCGTGGCGACCGGCGCGCGGTTCGGCTGGGCGGTGTCGACCGCGACGGCCAATGTCGCACCGCTGGCTGGGCTGGCGCTGGCCACCCATGCGCTGTTGAAGACGTATGTGATGCCGCTGTCGGTCGAGCGGCAGGCGATGGTTCACGCACTCGCGGCGCCCGCGTTTGCGGTGACTTGGTATGCGCTTACGGTGGTGACGCTCGCGTTTTTTGCGGGGCTAAGCAGTGGAAATTATGGACTGACCGGGTTCTACGGCTCGGCCTTCATCTGGCAGACGTTTCAGGGTCTGATCCTCTACGCTTTGGTCGCCGCGACGTGTTACGCGATCCGTGGCGGGCGGATGGCGGCATCGGCGGAGGTGGTGGCGCGCGGCCCC
Source organism: Pseudomonadota bacterium (assembly GCA_040385975.1). Taxonomy (GTDB): domain Bacteria; phylum Pseudomonadota; class Alphaproteobacteria; order Sphingomonadales; family Sphingomonadaceae; genus Sphingomonas. The sequence goes on from JAZKGJ010000046.1 coordinate 7,726, forward strand.
GCGCTCGACCGCTATTTGATCCGCGACGGCGAAGGGATGAGCCCGATCGCGGTCGGTGAAATCGTCACGATCACCGGCGCGCAGGATTATTCGGAAGTCGCGACCGGCAGCGGTCGGCATCTGGTCCGCTTGAGCCTGGGCGAGTTCGAACAACGCCTCGATCCGCAGATGTTCCTGCGCGTCCACCGCTCGACAATCATCAACTTTGCCAGGTTGGAGCGCGCCGAGCCCGCGGGGGGCGGACGGCTGCTCGCGCACATGGCTAATGGTGAGATCGTACAGGTGAGCCGCAGCGGTGCGGCACTGTTGCGCGCGTTCGTCGTCTGAGCGCACCGTTCAACGGCGCGCCGGGCGCATCGGCGGCTTTTTTCTCACGGGTCTATCCCAGACCGCCACACCCGTTGGCGGAGGTGTCCCGATGATTCGCAGATTGCTATACTCGATGGTGCTCGCTGCCGCGCCCGCCGCCGCGCAGGTTTCTGTCCTGCCCGTAACGCCGGCGGTCGAAGGATTTTCGCCGCACATCGTTGTCACCGGCCTGTCACCCGGCGCGGCGGTGCGGGTCCACGCGTACGGCAGCTTCGGCCATTGGGATGAGGACAAGGCGCTCGGCCGCTGGGTGGAGACGTTCAAGACCTATCACGCCTGGGCCGACGTCAAGGCAGACCGGCACGGCCGGGTCGACATGGACCGCTACCGGGTGACGAGTGGCACCTATCGCGGCGCCGATGGCTATGGGCTGCTGTGGTCGATGCGCAAGCCGACCGACCCCGATGTAACCGGCGCAGCGCCGAACGGCCCGACTGGTCCCAATCCGAAGCCGGGAACGACGGCGCTGCTGGTGACGCAGGGCAAGCGCGTCGTGGGCCATGGCAAGCTGACCTATGTCGACCCGCCCGATTTGACGGTCGTGCCAGTCGCCGATGGTCGATTGAACGGCGTATTTGCCGCGCCGGCGGGGGTGAAGCGGCTGCCGACGATCATCCTGCTCCATGGCAGCGAGGGCGGCGGCGCGGCCGAGGCGCACGATCAGGCGGTCCGCTTCGCGGGGAAGGGCTATGCCGC
>JAZKGJ010000047.1:0-10152 GCA_040385975.1 Pseudomonadota bacterium
ACGACACCCACGGCACCCCGATCATGATCGCGGCCGAAAAGGAAGGCATCACGCCCCAGGAATTCGTCGCCAAGATAGCAGCCGGTCGCGCCCAGTACCTCGACGCGCCCATCCGCCCGGTCCACCCGGTTCACCCCAACCGCTCCGTCGTTTCCACCCGCCAGCCCCCTCGGTGCCACCCGCCGCCGGTTGCTTAGGATGTTCGCCCGCATCGGCGCGAGAAACCGCACCCGCCGCACTGCCCCATCCCCGCCGCGCCACTCCCCATGCCCGCCCGACCCGCGCCGGATCGAAAATTCCTCGACCCGCACCGGGAAGCGCGTCTCCAGCACTTCGGGGTCGGTCAGGCGGCTGTTGGTCATGTGGCTCTGCACCGCGTCCGCGCCGTTGAACCCCGGCCCCGCGCCCGTCCCGCCGCAGATCGTTTCGTAATATTGATATTGCCCGTCGCCGAAGGTGAGATTGTTCATCGTCCCCTGGCTGCCCGCCATCGCGCCGAGCGCCAGCAGGAGCGCGTCGGTCACGCACTGGCTGGTCTCGACATTGCCCGCCACCACCGCCGCCGGGGGCCGCGGGTTCAGCATCGAACCCGGCGGAATGATCAGCGTTACTGGCCGCAGACACCCGTCGTTCAGCGGCAGCGGCCGGTCGATCAGCAGCCGCATGACATAGAGCGCCGCCGCCCGCACCACCGCGCTGGGAGCATTGAAATTGCTCGGCAATTGCGGAGACGTGCCGGTGAAGTCGATGGTGAGCGCATCACCGTCCACCCGCACCGCAACCACGATCTCCGCCCCGTTGTCGAGCTCGACCCGCGCCGACCCGTCGCTGAGCGCGCGGATCGCGTCGCGCACCGCTGCCTCGGCATCGTCCTGAACATGGCCCATGTACGCCGCGACCACGTCCGCCCCGTAATCGCGCGCCATCGCCAGCAGCCCCGACGCGCCACGCTGGCACGCCGCGACCTGCGCGGCGAGGTCGGCGATATTCTGGTCCGGGTTGCGCGCCGGCCACTCGCCCGACGCCAGCACCGCGCGGATCTCGGCCTCCAGCAACCGCCCGTCGCTCACCACCAGCACATTGTCGAAGATCACCCCCTCTTGGGCGAGCGTGGTACTGTCCGAAGGCATCGACCCCGGCGAAATCCCGCCGACATCGGCATGATGTCCCCGCGCGGCGACGAAGAAGCTGGGTGCGGGGGCGTCAGCGGCAAATACCGGCATCACGACGGTGATATCGGGCAAATGCGTGCCCCCGCGATACGGGTCGTTGATCGCATACGCCTCGCCCGGCCGCATCGCCCCGCCCCGCGCTTCGATTACCGTGCGGATGCTCTCGCCCATCGAACCGAGATGCACCGGGATGTGCGGCGCGTTCGCGATCAAATTGCCCGTCGCATCGAACACTGCGCAGCTGAAGTCGAGCCGCTCGCGGATATTCACCGACGCCGCCGAGCGCCGCAGCGCCTCGCCCATTTCCTCGGCCACCGCCATGAACAGCCCGGCGAAGATTTCGCGCCGCACGGGGTCGCAATCCGTGCCTACCGCAGCGGCCCGGCGCTCGGTCGCGCGCGTCAGGATCAGCGTGCCGTCCTCGCCCACCCGTGCGCGCCAACCCGGCTCGACGAAGGTCGTGCCGACCGGATCGACGATCAGCACCGGGCCATCGTGGACGAAGCCCGCCGCCAACCGCGTACGGTCATAAACCGGCGTATCGTGCGCCGCCCCCGCCGCCCAGGTCGCGACCGTTGCCACCCGCCCTGCGCTCGCGTCGGGCAACGTCATCGCCACCGCGACCGTTCCACCGCTCAGCACCGCCTCGACCCGCAAGGTGTCGATCACCAGCGTGCCCTGCCCGGCATAGCCGAACCGCTCGCGGTGCGCGGCGTCGAACGTGGCCCGCATCGCCGCCGGGTCGCCCAGCGGCACCTCGATCGCGACATCGCTCGCGGCGTAGCGCAATTGCGCGGTCGCCTGCGTCGTCGCGCCTTCGGGCAGCGCCGTCAGCGCGTTGGCTTCCAACTCCGCCAGCGCCGCCGAAACGTCCGCATCGAGCGCGACCCCCAGCGTCCGTTCGCGCATCGCCCGGCGCTCGGCCAGCCCCATGCCATACGCCGACAGCACCCCCGCCAACGGATGGATCAGCACGGTCCCGATCTCCAGCGCATCCGCGACGAGACACGCATGTTGCCCGCCTGCCCCGCCGAAGCAATTGAGCGCGAACCGGCTCGCGTCATGTCCGCGCGCGACCGAGATCGCCTTGATCGCATTGGCCATCTCGGCGACCGCGACCGCCACGAACCCCTCGGCCGCGGCCTGCGGATCGCCGAACCCTGCAAACCGTTTCTCGACCGCGTCCGCATCGAGCGGCGCGTCGCCTCTTGGCCCGAAGATCGCGGGAAAGAATTGCGACTGGAGCTTCCCCAGCATCACATTGCAGTCGGTGATCGTCAGCGGCCCGCCACGCCGGTAGCACGCCGGCCCCGGCACCGCCCCCGCGCTCTCCGGCCCGACCTTCACTCGCCCATGCTCGACTCGGCAGATCGACCCGCCCCCCGCCGCGACGGTGTGAATCCGCAGCATCGGCGCGCGGACCCGCACGCCCGCCACGACACCGTCGTTGTCGCGTTCGTACGCTCCCGCGAACAGCGACACGTCGGTCGACGTGCCCCCCATGTCGAACCCGATCACCCGGTCGTACCCCGCCGCCCGCGCGGTTTCCGCCATCCCGACGATCCCGCCCGCCGGACCCGACAGGATAGCGTCCTTGCCGCGAAACACCGCCGCGTCGGCCAGCCCGCCGTTCGACTGCATGAACAAAGCTTTGGCCTGCGGCCCAAGCGCTTGCGTCAAACTCTCGACATAGCGCCGCAACACCGGCGACAGATACGCGTCGACCGCGGTCGTATCGCCCCGCGCGATCAGCTTGATCAGCGGCGCGACCTCGTGGCTGACCGACACCTGCGTGAACCCCGCCGCCCGCGCGAGCTCCGCCAGTCGCCGCTCGTGGTCGGTAAAGGCATGGCCGTGCATCAGCGCGATCGCGACCGCGTCGATCCCGCGCGCGCGCGCCGCGGCAAACCCGCGCGCCGCCGCGCTTTCGTCGAGCGGCGTGACGATCGTCCCGTCCGCGCCGACGCGCTCGCCGATTTCCAGCACTTCCGCGGCTAGCGGCATCGGGCGCACGATTGCCCTGGCGAAGATGTCGGGCCGATCCTGATAGCCGATCGTCAACGCGTCGCCGAACCCGCGCGTAATCGCCAGCAACAACGGCGCGCCCGCGCGTTCCAGCAGCGCGTTGGTCGCGACCGTCGTCCCGATCCGCAGCTCGCACTCGGGCACTTCGCCCGCGATCCGCCGGATCGCCTCGACCGCGGCGTCATCGTAGCGACCGGGGTCTTCGCTCAGCAGCTTGGCGGTCTCGATCCGCCCGTCCGGATGCCGCGCGACCACGTCGGTGAACGTCCCGCCCCGGTCGATCCAGAAATGCCAGCCCATAAAATCCGTTCGTGCTGAGCGAAGTCGAAGCACCTGCAATGCCCTTCGACTTCGCTCAGGGCAAACGGGTTAGGATCGCGGGCGCGGGCCACCCTTTGCCTTATACGGCGTGGCATGATGCCGCACCGGTGGCCTTCCCCCCGGCGTCGGGCGCGGCCCGCGTGGCGCGCCACCCTGCGACGGCGGACCCTCCATCGGCGCGAACAACAGGCCGTCGTCTTCGCCCGCGGTGCGCTTGACCGACGCCACGAACCGCCCTGCAACGCCGCGCGGAATTTCGAACGCGGTCTCGCTATCCGCAATCCGGATCGCGCCGATTTCCGACTTGGTGATGTGCCCGCGCCGGCACAGCAGTGGCAGCAACCAGCGCGCGTCGGCGTTCTGGCGGCGGCCGACGTTCATCTTGAACCAGACGGTATCTTCGAAGCCCGGCCGCGGCCCCTCCATGCGCGCCCCCGCCATGTGCGGCGCCTCGCCCCGCACCGCCAGCTCCTCGGGCGCGGGCAGCTTGGCGCGGTGTGCGCGCACCAACAGCGCCGCGATGTCCTCGGGCGACTTTTCCGCGAGCAGCGCCGCACCCAGCTCGCGGTCGTCGTCCTCGATCTCGACCGGGGCCGACAGCGTCGCGAGCAGCCGCTCGCGGTCGGCGGCGCGGATCATCTCGACGGTTGGCACCTCGACCCATTCGGTATCGATCTTCGCTCCACGCAGCATCATCTCGACCCGCCGGCGCCGCTGGTAGGGCACGATCAGCGCCGCGATCCCCTTCTTGCCCGCGCGCCCGGTGCGACCCGAACGGTGCTGCAACGCCTCGGCATCGCGCGGCAACTCGACGTGGACGACCAGCCCGAGCGAGGGCAAATCGATCCCTCGCGCCGCCACGTCAGTCGCGACGCACACCCGCGCGCGGCGATCTCTAAGAGCCTGCATCGCATGGTTGCGCTCGCTCTGCGAATGCTCGCCCGACAACGCGACCGCGTCGAATCCGCGCTCGACCAGGCTGGAATGGAGGTGCCGCACCGCCTCGCGTGTTGCGCAGAACAGGATCGCGGTGTCGGGTTCGTGATAGCGCAGCAGGTTCACGCACGCGTGCTCGATGTCCGACGGCGCGACCGCGATCGCCTGATAGGCGATGTCGCCGTGCCCGCGCTCGGCATCGACCGTCGAGACGCGCAAGGCATCGCGCTGATAGCGTTTCGCCAGCGCCAGGATCGGCTTGGGAATCGTCGCCGAGAACAGCAAGGTCCGCCGCTCCGCGGGAGTCGCGTCGAGGATCTGCTCGAGGTCCTCGCGAAACCCCATGTCGAGCATCTCGTCGGCCTCGTCGAGCACCGCGACCTTCAGCGCCGACAGGTCGAGCGCGCCGCGCCCGAGATGATCGCACAGCCGCCCCGGGGTCCCGACCACGATATGCGCGCCGTGGCTCAGGCTGCGGCGCTCCTTCGACGCGTCCATCCCGCCGACGCAGGTCGCGATCCGCGCGCCCGCCTTGCCGTACAGCCACATCAATTCGCGGCTGACCTGCAGCGCGAGTTCGCGGGTCGGCGCGATCACGATCGCCTGCGGCGCCCCCGCGCCGGGCAGCCGCCCCTCCCCGTCGAGCAATTGCGCGGCGAGCGCGATTCCGAACGCTACCGTCTTGCCCGACCCGGTCTGCGCGGAGACGATCAGGTCGCGGGTATCGGCACCGTCTTCGAGCATCGCGGCCTGGACCGCGGTGGGGGCGGCATAGCCGCGTTCGGACAGCGCCGCGGCGAGCGGCTGAGGCAATCTGGAAAAAGGCATCCGCGTATATCGGCCCGCAATAGGGCCGGAGCAAGGCTTAGGCGGTTTCGATCACCTCGCTCGCGACCACCCACCTCGCCTCGGCTTCCTCCAGCCGCTTGGTCAGCTCGGCGCGGCGCTTGCTTAACTCGCCCATCGTCAGCGTCGCCAGCGCCCCGTCCGCACTCGCCGGATCGAACATCGCACGATCGACCGCGCTGCGTTCGCCGGTCAGCTTGATCATCTCGGCTTCCGCCCGCGCCACTGCCTTACGCGCCTCCTGCGCCTTGTCACGCGCTTCGGCGGCGGCGCGGCGGTCTTCCTTCTTGTTCGCCTTCGCGACCTTTCCGGTCGGCTCCTTGGCCAGCACCAGCGCGATATAGTCGTCAAGCGTCCCGTCGAATTCCTTCGCGGTGCCGTCGGCGACCAACACCAGCCGGTCGGCCGACGCTTCGATCATATGCCGGTCGTGGCTGACGATCACGACCGCACCGCTATATTCGTTCAGCGCCTGGACCAATGCCTCGCGCGCATCGACGTCGAGATGGTTGGTCGGTTCGTCGAGGATCAACATGTGCGGCGCGTCGCGCGTGATCAGCGCCAGTGCGAGCCGCGCACGCTCGCCTCCCGACAATTTGCCCACCAAGGTCGTCGCCTTGTCCCCCGAAAACCCGAACCGCCCCAATTGCCCGCGCACCGCAGCGGGGCTCGCACCCTTCATCGTTCGGGTCATATGCTCGAGCGGGGTGTCCTTGGTGTCGAGCTCCTCGACCTGATATTGCGTGAAATAGCCGACCCGCATCTTGCCGGTCGCCGACTTGTCCCCCGCCATCGCCGGCAATTGCGCCGCCAGCAGCCGCGCCAGCGTCGTCTTGCCGTTGCCGTTGCGGCCGAGCAGCGCGATCCGGTCGTCGGGGTCGAGCCGCAGGTTCAGCCGCTCGAGGATCGGCGTGTCGCCATAGCCCACGCTTGCCATGTCGAGTGTCACCAGCGGCGGGCGCAGTTCGTCGGGTTTGGGAAAGTCGAAGCTGAGCGAAGGATCGTCGACCAGCGCCGCAATCGGCTGCATCCGCGCGAGCATCTTCTGCCGGCTCTGTGCCTGTTTCGCGGTCGAGGCGCGCGCCGAATTGCGCGCGACATAGTCCTGCAATTTGGCGCGCTGCGCGTCCTGGTTCGCCTTCGCCGACGCCAGCTGCGCCATCCGTTCGGCGCGCTGCCGCTCGAATGCATCGTAGCCGCCCGGGTACAGCGTCGTCTTGCCGCCCTGCAGATGCAGGATGTGATCGACCACGTTGTTCAGGAAGTCGCGCTCATGGCTCACCACCACGATCGTCGCGCGGTAGCTCTGGAGGAAATCCTCGAGCCACATCACCGCTTCGAGGTCGAGGTGGTTGCTGGGCTCGTCGAGCAGCAGCAGATCGGGCTGGCTGAACAGCAACGCCGCGAGCGCCACCCGCATCCGCCACCCGCCCGAAAAGCTGTCGAGCGGCCGCTGCTGCGCCTCGTCGTCGAACCCCAGCCCGAGCAGGATCTTCGCGGCCCGCGCCGGCGCGGTATAGGCGTCGATCGCGATCAGACGCTCGTGGATGTCGCCCAGCCGGTGCGGATCGACGTCCGCCCCCTCGCTCTCGGCCATCAGCGCCGCGCGCTCGGTATCGGCCGCCAGCACCGTGTCGAACGGGCTAGCCGTCCCGCCCGGGGCTTCCTGCGCGATATAGCCGATCCGCGCGCCCTTCGGCATCGCCGCACCGCCTTCGTCGGGGTCGATCTGCCCCGCGATCACCTTGACCAAAGTGGACTTGCCCGCGCCGTTGCGGCCGATCAGCCCGACCCGGCTGCCCGGCGGGAGCGCGGCGGACGCGCGGTCGATGATCGTACGGCCGCCGAGCCGGACGGTGATGGAATCGAGCGAAAGCATGATGGCGCGCCGCCTAGCGCAAGATGCGCGGCACTTCTATGCCCGCGCGATGATCCCACCCGCTCCGCTGCCGATCACGCCGCTGTTGCCGTGGCTCGACATGGCCGGGCTGGCGGTCTTCGCCGCCTCGGGCGCGCTCGCGGCGGCACGCGCACGGCAGACGATCGTCACAGCGTGCTTCTTCGCGTTGGTGACCGGGGTCGGCGGCGGGACCTTGCGCGACCTGCTGATCGGCGCGCCGGTATTCTGGATGCACGCCGCCCAGCCGGTCGCGATCTGCTTGGGCGTGGCGGGCGTCATCTGGCTCAGCCCGCGGCGCTGGTGGCCCGAACGGTCGCTCGACTGGTTCGATGCGATCGGGCTGGCGGCCTATGCGGTCTACGGCGCAGGCAAGGCGATCAGCTTCGGCATCCCCCCGCTCCCTGCCGCAATGATGGGGGTGGTGACCGCGTGCATGGGCGGCATCATCCGCGACGTCGTGGCCGGCGTGCCGTCGATCATCCTGCGCCCCGAGCTTTACGTCACCGCGGCCGCGCTGGCGGCGGGACTGTTCGTCGGACTGACGCTCGCCGGCCTACCCGCGCCGTGGCCGGCGATCCTGGGGGCGAGCGCGGGCTTCACCCTGCGCGCGCTGGCGATCGCCCGCGGCTTGTCGCTCCCGGCCTACCGCGATTGACGCGGTGGCACGGGTGGCGTCGTCCCCCGCGCTTCGAAGGTCGCGATCGCCGCCGCGCTTTGCAGCGTCAGCCCGATTTCGTCCTGGCCCGACATCAGGCACGCGCGGCGGAACGGGTCGAGCACGAACGCGAACCGGTCCTGCCGGTCGGTGGTCACGGTCATCGTGTCGAGATCGACGGTGATCGCGGCGCCCTCGGCAGCGACGGCGAGCAGGCGGTCGACCGCGGCTTGCGGCAGCGCGACGGCGACGACCCCGTTCTTGAACGCATTGCCCGCAAAGATGTCGGAAAAGCTCGGCGCGATCACCGCCTCTATGCCCAGATCGGCTAGCGCCCACACCGCATGCTCGCGGCTAGACCCGCACCCGAAATTGTCGCCCGCGAGCAGGATCGGACTGCCCGCGAACGCTGCATCGTCGAACAGATTGCCGGGTTCGGCACGGATCGTTTCGAACGCAAACCGGCCCAGACCCGCCCGCGTCGTCGTCTTCAGATGCTCGGCGGGGATGATGATGTCGGTGTCGATATTGGCGCGCCCGAACGGATAGGCGCGACCGGTGACGCGGGAGACCGGTTCCATCAGGCGAACTCGCGCGCGTCGGCCAGGCGTCCCGTCACCGCCGCCGCCGCCGCGCTGGCGGGCGACATCAGATGCGTCCGCGCGCCCGGACCCTGTCGCCCGACGAAATTGCGGTTGCTGGTGCTGGCGCAGCGTTCGCCGGGCGGGACCTTGTCGGGATTCATTGCCAGGCACATCGAACACCCCGGCTCGCGCCATTCGAACCCGGCGTCGGTGAAGATGCGGTCGAGCCCTTCGGCCTCGGCCTGCCGCTTCACCAGCCCGGAGCCGGGCACGACCAGCGCCTGGCGGATGCGGTCGTGGATACGCCGCCCCTTCACCACCGCGGCGGCGGCGCGCAAATCCTCGATCCGGCTGTTGGTGCAGCTGCCGATGAAGATGTGTTCCACGGCCACGTCGGCGATCCGGGTGCCGGGGGTCAGCCCCATGTACGCGAGCGCCTTGGCCGCGGCTTCGCGGCGAGCGGGTTCGGCGAAGCTCGCCGGATCGGGTATGGCGCCGTCGATGGCGATGACGTCGTCGAGACTGGTACCCCAGGTAACGCTGGGCGCGATTTCGCTCGCGTCCATCACCAGCGAGGTGTCGTACCGCGCGCCATCGTCGGTCGCGAGCGTGCGCCAGTAAGCGACCATCCCGTCCCAATCGGCCCCTTTCGGCGCGAGCGGACGGCCCTTCAGATAGGCAAACGTCGCGTCGTCGGGCGCGAACAGGCCCGACCGCGCGCCGGCCTCGATCGACATGTTGCTCACGGTCAGCCGGCCCTCGACGCTGAGCGAGGTCAGCGCTTGTCCGCGATATTCGATGACGTGGCCGGTGCCCCCCGCCGCACCCAATCGGCCGATGATCGCCAGGATCAGATCCTTGGCCGTAACCCCCGCGCCGAGCACGCCGTCGACACGAATTTCCATCGTCTTGCTCGGCGTCAGCAGCAGCGTCTGCGTGGCGAGGACATGCTCGACCTCGCTGGTCCCAATCCCGAACGCCAGCGCGCCCAGCGCGCCGTGGGCGGCGGTGTGGCTGTCGCCGCAGACGAGCGTGGTCCCGGGAAGCGTGAAGCCCTGTTCCGGCCCGACCACGTGGACGATCCCCTGCGCCGCGTCGGTCGCGCCGATATAGGGAATGCCGAACGCCGCGACGTTCGCTTCCAGCGCGGCGAGCTGGACGCGGCTGGCCGTGTCGGCGATCGGCAGGCGGTGGCCCTGCGCGTCGATGCGCGGCGTGGTCGGGAGGTTGTGATCGGGGACCGCGAGCGTCAGGTCGGGCCGACGGACCGTACGCCCGGCGGCGCGCAGCCCTGCGAATGCCTGCGGGCTGGTGACCTCGTGGACCAGATGGCGGTCGATGTAGATCAAACAGGTTCCGTCGGCCCGCCGCTCGACCACGTGCGCGTCCCAAATCTTTTCGTAGAGCGTCCGGGGTTTCACGCCGCGATCCGCATGGCGAGCCGGTCCCCGACTGCACGGCCGAATTCGGAACAGCGCGCGGTGCCGCCAAGGTCGGCGGTGCGCAGCGTCCGGAGCGTCGTGGCAACCGCTGCGCGCAGCTCCTCTGCCGCCTCGCCGTGTCCGAGCCGGTCGAGCATCATCGCGGCACTCGCGAGCATCCCGGCAGGATTGGCCTTGTCCTGCCCGGCGATGTCAGGCGCGCTGCCGTGGATCGGTTCGAATAGGCCGGGGCCGCTGCTGCCGACACTGGCCGAGCCGAGCAGGCCGATCG
>JAZKGJ010000048.1:0-23985 GCA_040385975.1 Pseudomonadota bacterium
GCGGCGCCTTGGGGAAACTCAATAATGCCCACAGCACGATGGTCGTGAGCGCGATGATCGTGCCGGCGCGCTTCAGGAAAATCCACGCCCGCTGCCACAGGCCGATCAGCAGGTCGGACAGCCGCGGCCATTGATATTTGGGCATCTCCAGCAGGAAGCCCGAGCTGCTGCCCTGCGTCACCGTGCGCCGCAGCAGCAGCGCCGCGACGAATGCGCCGGCGATTCCCGCGACGTAGAGCGCGAACAACACCAGCCCCTGCAATCCCACCCCGGGCAGCACGCTACGCGCCGGAATGAACGCGGCGATGATGATCGCATAGACCGGCAGCCGCGCCGAACAGGTCATCAGCGGCGCGATCAGGATGGTGGTCAGCCGGTCCTTCTCGTCGTCGATCGTCCGCGTCGCCATGATCCCGGGCACCGCGCACGCGAAGCTGGAAAGAAGCGGGATGAACGCACGTCCCGACAGTCCGGCCCGGCTCATCAGCCGGTCCATCAGGAAAGCGGCGCGGACCATATAGCCGCTGGCCTCGAGCACCAGGATGAAACCGAACAGGATCAGGATCTGCGGTAGGAAGACGATGACCGCGCCGACCCCGGCGATGACGCCGTCGGTGATCAGGCTGCGGAGCCAGCTGTCGGACAGGCCCGCCCGCACGCCGCCGTCCACTCCGCCGACCACGCGTTCGAGCAGCGCGATCGGCGCTTCGGACCAGGCGAAGACCGCCTGGAACATCACGAACAGCAACGCGGCGAGGATGATCGGCCCGGCGACCGGATGCAGCGCGACCGCATCGAGCATTTGCGTCCAGCGCCGCGCCGGGGTCTCGCGGACCGTTGCCGCCGCGGATAGCGCGCGCGCGCGGCGTTGCAGGATGGTGATGTTCTCGACCGCGGCGGCGTCGGGACGCGCCGGCCGCGCGCCGGCGAGCTGCCCCGCCAGCGCGTCCTTCAACGCGTCCAGCCCGCGCCGCCGCACCGCCACGGTCGGAATCACCGGCACGCCGAGTTCACGCTCCAACACCGCCGGGTCGAGCGTCAGCCCGTCGCGTTCGGCCAAGTCGATCATGTTGAGCGCGATCACCACCGGCAGCCCGAGCGCGATCAGCTGCAGCGCGAAGCGGAGGTGGTTGTCGAGGTTGGCGGCATCGATCACCACCAATATCGCGTCGGGCTGTCGCTCGCCTTCCTGCCTGCCGAGCACGACGTCGCGCGTGACCCGTTCATCGGGCGACGACGGATCGAGGCTGTAGGCGCCGGGCAGATCGACCAGCTCGACCGGGCGACCATCGGACAGTGTTAATCGGCCGGCATGGCGTTCGACGGTGACGCCGGGATAATTGCCGACTTTCTGGCGGGCGCCGGTCAGCGCGTTGAACAGGGCGGACTTGCCGGCATTGGGATTGCCGACGAGCGCCACCAGCGGCGCAATCGCGGTCATCTCACTCGGCGGCCTGGGCGAGCGCGTCGGGTTCCACCAGCACGGCGGCGGCGACCGAACGGCGCAGCGCGATCGTCATCCGTCCGATCCGGCACGCGATCGGGCCCTTGCCCAGCGGCGTGCGGTGCAGGACCTCGACCGTGACGCCCTCATCGAAACCCAGTTCACGCAACCGGCGACCTTCGGGGACGCTCAGCCGCGGCCAGTCGATCGCGGCGACGACGGCGAGTGCGCGCAGCGGGAGGGATTCGAGCGTCGCGGTCATTTCCTGCGAGCGATTATCAATAAGGCCGCCCGAGCGCCAGCGAATTGGTGCGCCAGCGAATTGTCAGACCGCGGGGTAGCGCAGCCGACCGATGAAGCGCGACAGGCTAAGTCGGTTTTCGCTGCGCTTGAGCCAGCCGGCCTTGGCCTTTTCGAAACGCATGATGTCGTCGATGCGGCGGTGCAAGAACGCGCGGGTGTCGGCCTGGCCCGCGCTTTCGTCGTCCAGGAACACGGTGATGGTGGCGGCGTAGATGCCGCCGAGCAGCGTCCGTTTGGTGTAGTGATTATAGTCGGTCGCGCTATCGCCCGCGGCGCGCCACATCGCGTCGGCGGCGCGCCAGCCGAGCTTCGCGCCGCGCAGGATATGCTGCGGCATTGCCAGCGTGGCGAGCGCGCGGCGCAGGCTCTCGCGGTCGGGGGCGAGCAAATCGAGGCGGGCCTCGACTAGCGCCGCGATCTTTTCGCGAACCTTCAGCGCGGGGAGGCGCTCGCCGACCGCAGCGACCATCGCCGCGTCGATCTGGGCGAACCACGCGTCGATCAGGTCGACCGGGCCGTCGGGAAAGGCGAGTTGCGCGATGTCGGAATCGACGCCTGCGCTGTCCGCCGCCGCCGCGACAGCCGCCGGGGTCCAGCCGTCGAATGCGGCATTGCCGGCGATGATCGGCGCGAGTTCGGCGCGAATCTCGTCGAGGGTAGGGTCGCCAAGGAGCCTGGATTCGGGCATGACGCCTATTCGACCGTCGCGACCTGCGGCGCAAGCCGTTCGCGCGGGGCCCGGCGCACCAGCACGAGCGCAACCGCGACCAGCCCGGCACCGACGAAATCGAGCGGACCGGGGATTTCCGCATACCAGCCCCAGCCGGCGAGCGCGGCGACGATCGGCTGAATCAGCAGGCCGATCCCGACCACCAGCGGCGACAGCCGGCCCAGCGCATAGGTCATTAGCCCCTGCCCCAGCACCTGACTGGCGAGCGCGAGCCCGATCAGCGGCGTCCAGTCGGCGGGAATGATCCGCTCGCCCAGCACCAGCGCGAAGAGCAGCAGCAGCGGCGGCGCGCTGGCGATGGTCGAGATCGCGAGCACGGGCAGCGGCTGGAGGGTGCCGCGCGCCCGCGCCATCACCACGAAATAGCCGGTGTAGAGCACCCCCGCGAGCAGGCAGAGCAGGTCGCCGATCAGCTGAGCGTGGCTCAGGCTGGCCGAGCGTCCCATCAGGAGACCCGCGCCGATCAGCGCCATGAGCAGCGCGGTGCCCTGCGTCCGGCTCGGCCAGGCCCGCGCGATCAGAAAGCCGTAGATCGGGAAGAAGAGCGTCGCCGAATTGCCGAACAAGGTCGCGTTGGCGAGCGTGGTCTGGAGGATGCCGATGTGCCAGCTCGCCAGATCGGCGGCGAAACATAGCCCGCCAAGCGCGACGAAGCCCAGCAAGCGCGGCGCGATTCGCGGAATCGGCTGACGCGCGAGCGGGCACAACAGCAACAGAAACGGAATCGCCAGCGCAATCCGCCAGAATCCTGCGGCGACCGGGCCGACGTCGGCGTGGCGGACGAACACGGGGCCGAAGGCGAGCGCGACATTGCCCAGCACGAGCGCGGCGAGCGGCGCGCCGTCGGGCAAAGATTTTGTGTCGCGGCCCCCGTGCATCGCGCCTGTTAGCGTCCTAGATGCGCTTGGCCAGTAGCAAAAGGAAACGCGTGTGGCCGCTCTGTTCGACCCGATCTCCTACGGCGCGATCGCCGCGCCCAACCGCGTCGTGATGGCGCCGCTGACCCGGCAACGCTCGACCGAGGCGCATGTCCCGACCGAGATCATGATCGAATATTATCGTCAGCGCGCCGGCGCCGGGCTGATCATCACCGAAGGCACCGGCGTCAGTCGACAGGGGATGGGCTGGCCGCGTGCGCCGGGGCTGTGGACCGCGGACCAGCGCGAGGCGTGGAAACCGGTGCTGGCCGCGGTCCACGCCGCGGGCGGACGGATCGCCGCGCAATTGTGGCATCTGGGGCGCCTCGCACGCCCCGACGTGATCGGGATGCAGCCGCTGTCGGCGTCGGCGACCCGCGCGCCCTATCACAAGCCCGATCAGAACCCGTACGGCGAGGCGAAGGCCGCGACCAAGGACGACATCGCGCGCGCGGTCGACGAATATGGGATGGCGGCGCGCTGGGCGATTGAGCTGGGCTTCGACGGGGTACAGCTGCACGGCGCGAACGGGTATCTGATCGACCAGTTCCTGCGCGACGGGACCAATTTGCGCGACGACGAATATGGCGGGTCGCCGGAGAACCGGATCCGCTTCATGACCGAGGCGGTCGACCGGGTGATCGAAGAAGCGGGCGCCGACCGGACCGGCATCCGGCTGTCGCCCAACGGCGAAACGCAGGGCGCCGACGACAGCGATCCGCTCAGCGTGTTCGTACCCGCCGCGAAGGCGTTGGCGGATCGTAACATCGCGTTTCTGGAGCTGCGCGAACAGGGTCCCGATCACAGTTTCGGCCGCACCGACGTGCCCAAATTGTCGCCCGAAATTCGCAAGGTCTTCCCGGGGCCGCTGATCCTCAATCAGGAATATACGCTGGCGGCGGCCAAGGATGCGCTGGCGAGTGGTGTCGCCGATGCGATCTCATGGGGGCGGCTGTACATCGCGAATCCCGATCTGGCCGAACGGTTTGCGGGCGGGGCCGATCTCAACGCGCCCAACCCGCGGACCTTCTATACCGAGGGCGCCGAGGGCTACATCGACTACCCGAGCCTAGAGCGGGCGAAAGCGTAGCGGCAGGCCGTCGCGCGGGCGCGGGATCGGGAAATGCTGCCACCGATCGCCGGAGCCCGCGTCGAGCTCGATCCGGTAGCGGCTGAGCAACTGTGTCAGCAGGATGCGGATCTGCATCGTCGCGAAATGCAGACCCAGGCACATGTGCGCACCGCCGCCGAACGGAATCCACGCGAATTTGTGGCGGGTGCGCGCGACTTCGGGGGTGAAGCGCAGCGGGTCGAAGGCGTGCGGATCGGGCCAGTGTTCGGGCATGTGATGCGTCATCCCCGGGCTGACCCCGACGAACGCGCCGGCGGGAACGTGATAGCCGCCGAAGTCGAACGCACGCAGCGCGCGGCGGGGTAAGGACGGCACCGGCGGGACGAGCCGCAGCGCTTCCTTGAAGGCGTATTCGGTCAGCACGAGCCGATCGAGCTGATCGTAGGATATCGACCCGTCGTTGGTACCGACCCCGGCGATTTCGGCGCGCAGCCGCTCCTGCCATTCGGGATTCCGACCGAGCAGCATGACCAGCGAGGTCGCCGACGAGGTGATCGTGTCGTGCGCCGCCATCATCAGGAAGTTCATGTGATCGGCGATCGCCGCCGTCGACAACGGTTCGCCCGCATCGTCGGTCGCGCGGCAGAATTGCGAGAAGAAATCCTGTCCGGTCCCATTCCGCCGTTTCGGGATCTCGCGCTCGAAGAAATCGATCAGATATTTGCGCGCCCTGACCCCGCGGCGCATCTGCGTGCCCGGCAGCGGCACGCGGATCGGGGTGACCGAGGCCTGCACCTCATCCACGAACGCCTGGTTGATCGCCTTCGCCTCGGGACCCAGCTCCATGCCCAGGAAGCTGTCGGCGGCGAGGTCGAGCGTCAGCGCCTTGACCGCGTCGTAGAAGCGCAGCGGCGTATCGCCCCAGCCCGCGACCTGCGCGGCAATCCCTGCGTTCAGGCTCTCGGCGTAATGCCGCATCGGCTCGGGCTTGAACGCCACTGCCATCACCCGGCGGTCGGCGCGGTGATGGTCAAAATCCATCAGCATCAGCCCGCGCGGGAACAGCAGGTTGAGGACCGGACCCCAGCCCTGTTCGGACGAGAACAGCTTGTCGCGGTCGAACAGCACCAGCTCGTTCGCCTCTGGCCCGAGCAGCATAATCGTCGGCCCGCCAAACGCGTTGTTGCGATAGACCGGTCCGTAGCGGCCGATCATATGATTGCCGAACGCGACCGGGTCCTTCAGGATCTTGAAGGTGTTGCCGAAGAACGGGAGCCCATCCTCGCCCGGAATATGCGCCAGCACGCGCTTCGGATTGAGCGGAAGCCAGTGCGGATTTGCCGCGAAGGTATGCGTCAATGCCATCGTCGGTCTCCCTTACTGACATTCGTATCAGTAAGCGCCGCGGCTGTCAGCCGGCTTCGCGTTCGACCCGGTCGAGCCAGGCCGTGATCCGGGTGCGGAGCCAGCCGCGTGCGCTCCAGCCGAACCAGAATGCGGGCAGCAGCAGCCACGGCGAGAATACGACCGTGATCAGCATCAGCGCTACCACCGCGAACAGGACGTAGCGACCCGCCCCGACCAGGGTCGCGCTGAAACCGTCCAGACGGATCGTGCGGGGTCCGTTGGCGTCGTAGAACGGATGCGTGGTCAGCGTCGCGCCGCCGTCGAAGCGTGTGCGGACCGGCAGCGCGAGCAGGCTCGGCCGCGCGGGGGCGTTTGCATCGCCGGGGGCGGGCGTAATGGTGGCTGGCCTGTCACCGCTGGCCCAGGTGTCGATCACGACCAGCCGCCGGTCCTGTTCGGCAACGCGGTAGCGCGCGGGCGGGAGGTCGGTCACGCGCCTGCGAACCGCTCCTTGAGCGCGAGCATCGCCAACGCCGCCCTGGCCGCTTCGCCGCCCTTGTCCTTCTCGTCGGGACGCGCGCGGGTCAGCGCCTGCGCCTCGTTTTCGGTGGTCAGAATGCCGTTGCCGATCGCGAGCCCGTCCATGCTGAGCGCCATCAGGCCGCGCGCGCTTTCGCCCGCGACGATCTCGAAATGATAGGTTTCACCGCGAATCACGACGCCGATCGCGACATAGCCGTCGTAGCCGCCGGTTTCGGACGCAAGCGCGATCGCGCCGGGGATCTCGAGCGCGCCGGGGACGGTGATCGTTTCGTGAGCGTGACCCGCCGCCTCGATCGCGGCGCGGGCGCCGGCGAGGAGAAGATCGTTGAGGTGGTCGTAAAAGCGCGCTTCGACGATGAGGATATGCGCCATCAGGCGGGCTCGATCCGGCGTTCGCCGACGATCTTGAGCCCGTAGCCGTCGAGCGCGACCAGCGTGTGATGGGTGTTGGTCAGCAGCACCATCTCGCCGATCCCCAGTTCGGTCAGGATTGTCGCGCCCGCACCATAGTCGCGCAGCTCCTCCATGTCGGCGGTGGCCTCGCCGGCCTGACGGCGGACCGCGGCGGTGAAGGTGTCGACCCGCGGGCTGCTGATCACGACGACGACGCCGCTGCCCTCGGCGGCGATCAGCTCCATCGAGCGCGCGAGCAGCCCAGCGCGATCGTTCGCTTCGCCGAAGATGTCGGCGAACGGCGACAGCGCGTGCATCCGTACCAAAGTCGGTTTCGCGGGATCGACCTTGCCCTTCACCAGGGCGATCTGTTCGGTGCCGGTCGCGCGGTTCCAGAAGGTCAGCGCGCGCCATTCGCCGCCCCAGCGACTGACGAATTTCGCCTCGGCACGCTGTTCGACGAGATGGTCGTGGCGGCGGCGATAGGCGATCAGGTCGCGGATTGTGCCGATCTTGAGATTGTGATGCTGCGCGAACGCCACGAGGTCGTCGAGCCGGGCCATCGTCCCGTCCTCGTTCATGATCTCGCAGATGACGCCGGATGGATTGAGCCCGGCCAGTCGCGCGACATCGACCGCGGCCTCGGTATGGCCGGCGCGGACCAGCACCCCGCCGTCGCGCGCGATCAGCGGGAAGATGTGGCCGGGGGTCACGATCTCGGCGCGGCCCTTGCTGGCGTCGACCGCGACCGCGATCGTACGCGCGCGGTCTGCGGCGGAAATGCCGGTGGTGACGCCTTCGCGCGCCTCGATCGACACGGTGAAGGCGGTCTCGTGCCGCGTGCCGTTGTGGCGGCTCATCGGTTCGAGTCCGAGCGTTTCGATCCGCTCGCGGGTCATCGCCAGGCAGATCAGCCCGCGCCCGAACTTGGCCATGAAGTTGATCGCGTCGGGGGTCGCCATCTGCGCGGGGATGACCAGGTCGCCTTCGTTCTCGCGGTCCTCGTCGTCGACCAGGATGAACATCCGGCCGTTGCGGGCTTCGTCGACGATTTCCTCGGGTGACGAGAGGTAGCCGTGGCGAAGGCGAGCCAGTTCAGCGGGGCGCTTAGCGGTTTCGGGCACGATAATGCTCCATCCGTTGGAGATAGCGGGCGAGAACATCGATCTCGAGGTTGACCGCGTCTCCCAGCGCGAGCGCGCCGAAGGTAGTGACCGCGGCGGTGTGCGGGATGATGTTGAGGTGGATGTCGACCCCGCTGGAGGTGTCGGTAATGGTGTTCACGGTCAGCGAAACGCCATCGACGGTCAGCGAGCCCTTATCGGCAACGTAGGGCGCGATGTCTGGTCCAGCAGCAACGGTGACGCGGTGCGACCCGCCTTCTTCCGAAAGCGCGGTAACTTCGCCGATACCGTCGACGTGGCCGGTGACGATGTGCCCGCCCAACTCGTCGCCGACCTTGAGCGCGCGCTCCAGGTTGAGGCGGCGACCGGAAGTCCATTGACCCTGCGCGGTACGGCTGAGCGTCTCGCCCGACACATCGACCGCGAACCAATTGGGGCCCTTGTCGACGACGGTCAGGCACACCCCCGAACACGCGATCGACGCGCCGAGATCGACGGTGCCGGTATCGTAGGCGGTGGTGATGACGACACGGGTGTCGCCACGCGCTTCGACGCGGTCGATCGTGCCGATGTCGCTGACGATGCCGGTGAACATATGCGCTTATCCTCGGGCGCGTTCGTAGACTTCGAGCCGGTCGCTGCCAAGCGCGCGCGCGTCGTGGAGCCGCCAGCGGCCATGCGCGACAGCAAGGCCGGTCAGCCCGATGTCGCCGAGCGCGGCGGTGCCGCCGCCGATGAGGATCGGCGCGCGGTACAGCAGCAGCCGGTCGACCAGATCGGCGGCGAGGAAGGCGGTGGCGGCCCGCGCGCCGCCTTCGACCAGCAGGTCGTTGACGTCGGTCAGAGCGGCGATCGCGGCGGGGGTGTCCAGCGCGCGCCAGCCCGCCGGGGCGGGTCCGCGGGTCAGGATCAGCCGCTGTGGACTGCGGTCCTCCAACCCATCCAGCCGCACATCCAGCGCCGGCGCGTCGGCATCGTAGGTCCCCCGCCCGACCAGAATAGCGTCTTGACGCGCGCGTTCGAGATGGGCGTGGGCGCGCGCTTCGGGGCCAGTGATCCATTTGCTCTCGCCGCCCGCGGTCGCGATGCAGCCGTCGAGCGATGTGGCGAGTTTGAGCGTCACATGGGGCCGGCGCAAGCGCTGGCGCAGCAGGAACCCCGCCAACGCCCGCTCTGCGTCGGTGCCGCGTACACCGCGGGTGACGGCAATTCCAGCGGCTTCGAGCGCGCGAAAGCCTGCGCCGTTAACGGCGGGGAAGGGGTCGTCGGCGGCGACTACGACCCGCGCAATGCCGGCGGCGACGAGCGCGCCGGCGCACGGGGGGCCCCGGCCGGGCTGCGCACAGGGTTCGAGCGTGACGTAGGCGACCGCACCCCGCGCCGCCGCACCGGCCTGCGCGAGTGCCATCGCTTCGGCATGGGGACGCCCGCCGGGTTGGGTCCAGCCACGGCCGACGACGCGGTCGTCCGCGACGATCACGCAGCCGACCGAAGGATTGGGGGCGGTGCGGCCGCGCCCGCGTTCGCCGAGTGCGAGCGCGGCACCCATCCAGCGTGCGTCGCCGGCGGCTTTGCTCAGAGCCCCAATGCCTTCAACCGGTCGTCGATCTTCTTGAAATCGGCCTGTACCGCCTTGCGGCGTGCCTCCTGCGCGGCCTTGACGCGATCCTCGGTGACCTTGTCGATCTTCTGGCGGGCGATGATTTCGCGGTCGGTGCGCGCGGCCGACCATTGTTCGACGTAGGTGATGTTGGCCTGATACGGGCGCTCCGCCTTCGAATCGAGCAGCAGGCCATACAGCAGCGCGCTGGTCAGCACGATCGCGAGCAGCAGGAACCACAGTTCGTAGGGCTGCCGCTGGGCCAAGAAATAGCGCAGATCACGAAGCGCGCGAAAAGGCGAGAAGCGGGCGAAATAGGCCATGCGCCGGAAGATAGGGCTGGCCGCGGCGCGAGACCAGCCCCTCCCCCGCTCAGGTCAGCGTAAAGCGCACCGTCATCGTCCGCCAGCTTTCCTCCGGAATGTCGCCGCGGGTGGCGGGGCGGAACCGCCAGCGCGCGAGCGCATGGCGCGACGCCGCGCGGTAAAAGGCCGCGCCGCCCGCGACCCGCTCGACCTGCTTCACGCGGCCGTCGGTGCCGATCAGGATGCGCAGCCTGACGATGCCGACGTTGCCGGCCTCACGTTCGCTGTCGGGATAGTCCGGCTGGAAGTCGCCGGCATAGCGCGGATCGACGCTGGCGGTGACGAAGCGCGGTTCGACCGTAACCGTCGTGTCACCGCTCGGCAACGGGTCGGGGAAGGCCGAAGATTGCGGTTGGGGGACGACCTCGATCTGACCGGGCTGATTGGTATCGACGATCGGTTTCGGCGCGACCGGCCGTTCGGACGCGCGCGCAGCGGTGCGCGCGGTCGGCTGCGGCTTGGGTTCGGGCAGCGGCGGCGGATCGAGCGGGATCGATTTGACGATCATCGGTTCGCGTTTGACGATCTCGACCACCTGCGGCGCGGCGAGTAGCAGTGCGGCGACCACGCCGCCGTTGATCGCGAGCGCGACCGCCAGGCTGGTCGGGCGAAAGCGGGGACCGTCGGAAAAGCGCGTCGCGTACATCGTCCGTCTCCTATTCTGTCTCCAGTTGGCCGACCGTCGCCGGCAATCATCATGATGTTACAACATCACATTCGATGCAAGTGCAAATCTGTGGCTAGGCCGACAGGCGCGCCATCGCCGCGTCGCGCCCGATCAGCGGCAAGAGCGCCGCCATGTCGGGGCCGTGGTCGCGGCCCGTCAGCGCGCGGCGCAGCGGAAGGAAAAGTGCGCGACCGGTACGGCCGGTCGCCGCCTTCAACGCGGCAGTCAGCGCGTGCCAGGGGTCGGTGGACCAGTCGATGTCCGCAGCGAGCGCCGCGGCGGTCGCGAGGAACGCGCGGTCATGGTCCGCGATCGCCACCCGCGCGATCGGCCCCTCAACGATTCGCCACCAGTCGGCGGCATCGTCGATCGTGGCCAGATTGGGCCGGATCGCGGTCCAGCCCGCTTCGTTCATCCCGGCGGGCAAGCGGTCGGCGACCACCGCGAATTCGAGCTGGTGGACGATCCGCGCGTTGATCTGCGCGAGTTCGGCTTCGTCGAAGCGCGCCGGGGCGCGGCCGAAATGCGCGAAGTCGAAGCTTGCGACCAGCGGTGCGAGGGTAGCGAACGGCTCGACCGGATCGCTGGTCCCGAGCCGCGCGAGCAGCGACAGCAAGGCCTGCGGCTCGACCCCGGTCTCGCGGAAATGATCGACCCCCAGGCTTCCCAGCCGCTTCGACAATTTGCCTTCCGCACCGGTCAGCAATGCGGCGTGCGCGAAGGCGGGCGGCGCGGCGGCCATCGCCGCGAACATCTGTAGTTGCAGCGCGGTGTTCGAGACGTGGTCCTCGCCGCGCACGACGTGGCTGACGCCCAGTTCGATGTCGTCGATCGCGGACGGCAGCATGTAGAGCCACGATCCATCGGCGCGGCGGATCACGGGGTCGCTCATGGTCGCGGGGTCGAAACGCTGGGCCCCGCGGATCAGATCGTCCCAGACGATCGGCGCAGCATGGTCGAGCCTGAAGCGCCAGTGCGGCGCGCCGAGGCCGCTACGCTCGGCATCGGTGAGCGTCAGCGCGGCGCGGTCGTAGATCGGCGGCAACCCGCGGCCGAGCTGAATCTTGCGCTTGAGGTCGAGTTCCTGCGCGCTTTCATAGGCCGGATAGATCCGGCCCGCGGCCACCAGTTCGGCGAACCGCGCTTCGTAACGGTCGAAGCGCTGCGACTGGCGGACCTCCAGATCGGGAGCGAGTCCCAGCCACGCCAGGTCGGCGCGGATCGCTTCGACATACGCTTCTTCGCTGCGTTCGGCGTCGGTGTCGTCGATCCGCAGCACGAAACGCCCGCCCTGTTGCCGCGCGAACAGCCAGTTGCGCAGCGCCTGCTGGATATTGCCGACATGGAGCCGGCCGGTCGGCGAGGGGGCAAAGCGGGTCGTCACGGTCATGCGAGGAGCGCGTAGCCCCACAGCGTTGCGACCGGAAGGGGCGTCGCCTAAGGACGGCCATCCCGGGGGAGGCAGCGCATGAAATTACTGGCGGGCAATTCGAACCTCCCGCTCGCGCGCGCGATTTCCGACTATCTCGAACAGCCGCTGACCGATGCGCTGGTGCGCCGCTTCGCCGACGAGGAAATCTTCGTCGAAATCCGGGAAAACGTCCGCGGCGAAGACGTGTTCGTGCTGCAATCGACCGGCTATCCGACCAACGACAATCTGATGGAGCTGTTGATCTGCATCGACGCGCTCAAACGTTCGTCGGCGAAGCGGATCACCGCGGTGGTGCCTTATTTCGGCTATGCGCGGCAGGACCGCAAGCCCGGTCCGCGCACCCCGATCTCGGCCAAGCTGGTCGCGAACCTGATCACCGTGGCGGGTGCCGACCGGGTGCTGTCGGTCGATCTCCACGCCGGACAGATCCAGGGTTTCTTCGATATCCCGACCGACAACCTCTATGCCGCGCCGGTCATGTCGGCCGACATCCAGGCGCGGTTCGGCGACCGCAATCTGATGGTGGTATCGCCCGACGTCGGCGGGGTGGTGCGCGCGCGTGCGCTGGCCAAGCGGCTCGACAACGCGCCGCTCGCGATCGTCGACAAACGCCGCGAGCGCGCCGGCGAATCGGAAGTGATGAACATCATCGGCGAGGTCGAGGGACGATTCTGCATCCTGATCGACGATATCGTCGATTCGGCCGGGACATTATGCAACGCCGCTGCGGCGCTGAAGGAGGCAGGCGCCGAAGAGGTCGTCGCCTACGTCACCCACGGCGTGCTGTCGGGCGGGGCGGTCGCGCGGGTCGCAGGCTCGGTGCTCCACGAACTCGTCATCACCGATTCGATCGGCGGAGAGGCGATTGCCGATCATAGCCGGATCCGTCACCTGACGATCGCCCCCCTGCTGGCCGAGGCGATCAAGCGGATCGCCGACGAAACATCGGTATCGAGCCTGTTCGATTGAGCCGAAACGGCGGCGATTGCGCGCGACGCGGGCTGGCGTTCCCGCTCTGTTCGAGCCAGGATGTCGCCGCGCCGTGGAGTGACCGGGATGAATGAGTGCGACGATCGGGGGGCTGACGCCGCGCGGACCGTGATCGTGATTACCGATCGGCCGACCGACGCGGATGTCTCGGTGGCGGCGGTGGCTGCGGCCGGCGGGCGCGTGGCGGCGACGGCGGGCTGGGCGCAGTGGGTTCGCGCGGTCGCCGACCATCCGGCCGCGGTGCTGCTCCTGGTCGAGGCGGCCGGCATCGACGGACCGGCGCTGACGCAGGGATTGCCGCTGCTGGCCGAGGCGGCCCGGGAGGCGGCTGGACGGCTGGTCGTCGTCTTTGCGCTGGAGCAGCTCGACGTGGTCGCCGACGCGTTGCTGGGAAGCGGCGCGACGCTTTTGTGCGCACCGAACCCGGCGGAGCGGGCGGCCGCGATCGTGCTGGCGCTGGCGGGATCGGACACCACGGTCGACGACCCGTCACGCGAAGCCGAAAGGCTTGCCCGATTGAACGAGGAGGTGGCGCGGATCGCGGAAACGCTCGCGCGGCTGGTCGCGCGTGACGCCGCGGACGAGCCCCGCACCACGCCGCCGATCGTCGGCGACCGCAATTTCCAGGTCGGCGCGCAACCCGCGACAACGGCGGCGATTGATCCCGCCGACATTCGCCGCGCGATCCGCGGGCGGCGGCTGCGCGACGAAATCTTCGGGGTGGCGGGGCTGTTCGAGGATCCCGCCTGGGACATGCTGCTCGATCTGTTCGCGGCCGAGCTGGAACACCGTGCGGTGTCGGTCTCCAGCCTGTGCATCGCCGCCGCGGTCGCGCCGACCACGGCGCTGCGCTGGATTGGTCGGCTGCTCGACAACGGGCTGCTTGATCGCCGGCCCGACCCGCGCGACCGGCGGCGCGCTTATATCGCGCTGACCGCGCGGGCGAGCGCGGCGATGCGCGATTATGTCGGCGCGGCGCGGCGGGCAGGCGTCGCGATCGGCTGAACCTTGCCGCGCCTCCCCGAAAATGGCATCGGGTCGGCGCGGGCGATTAGCTCAGTTGGTAGAGCGTCTCGTTTACACCGAGAATGTCGGCGGTTCGAGCCCGTCATCGCCCACCAGAACCCCTTGCCGGTTCCGTGCGTTCAGCGGCGAGAGGAGATTCGCCCATGCCCGCCGACAATCCGAACGATCCGCAAACTATGCTCGAGTTGGCGACTGCGCGTAGCGCGCTGACCCAGGCGATCGAGGGCGCGGGGCTCGACCCGAGCCGCGCGGGCGAGGCCCCGGTCGCGACCGGCAAGGGCGGCGATCTGTCGGTCGAGCTGGTCCTGAACGGTGCGACGATCGCGTTCGACGGTCGCGAGCGCAATGTGGTCGCGCCCGACGCGCTGCAGGCGTTCCTACAACGCCAGAAACTGGCGGTGGAGAGCGGCGAAATGGATGACGCCATTGCGCAGGCGATCGCGGCACCGGGACCGGGCAAGGCGACCGCGCGGGTTCGGGCAGTCGGCTGAAGAGCTAGAGGCGGCGGATGAGTTGCACCGCGCGCGCCAGCCACGGCGCGTCGGCGACGACCTGTTGCCGCGCCCCGGGACCGGGCGGGAGCAAATGGAGCTTGCCGCCGTCGCGCCCGAGCAGCCGGCCGAACACGAAGCGCCCCGCCGGCCGCGGCACGAGGACATCGCGGTTGAGCGCGGTCCCGAAGTCGGCGGGCGCGACCATCTCGCACCAGAGTTGGTCGCCGGTCCGGTAGTCGCCGAACGCGGCGTCGCGTGGGCACCGGCCGGGTCGAGGCTGGCCGCGACCGGCACATCGACCCGGTCGGGGAGCGTGACGAGATCAGCGGCGGTCACGCCGAGCGCCGCTGCGATCCGATTGAGCCAGCCGACTGAGACGGTGCGGGTGCCGGTTTCGAGCCGGCCGATGGTCTGCGCGGTGGTCGGGGGAACGCACGCGGCCGCGACATCGGCAAGCGTCATGCGCTTGGCGCGGCGCACTTCGCGGATCGCAGTAATCATCTAAGGCCTCACCAACCGATCTGGTTTTATCGCTGTCCTACAAAAGTGTCTCTGTGGCAAGCGACCGCGCGAACACGTGGGAGGATATGATGCAGCGATTGACCGAGCGGCGGCTGGCTGGCGGGCGCCGCAGCGTGACGGTGAACCAGGCCGAATCGCCCTTAAGCTGGCTGTATGCGCGCGGGCTGATCGATGGGCGGCAGTTCGATGCGGGCGAGCAATTGCGCGCCGATTACGAGCGCGCGGCGCTGGGCAGTCGGGTGACGATGCGGTGGGACAACATGCCGGTCGGCAGCGGCGGAGGTGCGGGCGACGCCACGCTCAATCGCCTGGCAGCCAAGCGGCGGTTCGACGCGGCGATCGCGGCGATCGGGCCGGGGCTGAACGATATCGCGTGGCGGGTGATCTGTGCGGGCGAAGGGCTGCCGGTCGCGGAAAAGGCGCTTGGCTGGCCGGTGCGCGCGGGGCGGCTGGTGCTGACGCTCGCGCTAGACCGGCTGGCGGCGCATTACCGGCTGGCTTGAGACCCGAGGCCGCCGGGCGCATAGCCGCCCCCGGTAACGGGAGCAGGCAGCGTGATCCTCTACGGCTCGACGATCTCACCATTCGTGCGCAAGACCTTGGCCTTTGCGACCGAGAAGGGTCTGACGCTGGAGGTGGTGCCGGCCGGAATGGGGCGCGGTGGGCCCGACTTCGTCGAGGCGTCGCCGTTCGGCAAGATGCCGGGGTTCCGCGATCCGGGTGCCGACGAGGGTGGCGGGGATTTCACGATTTCGGATTCGTCGGCGATCGTCCAGTATCTGGAAGCCAAACATCCCGAGCCGAATTTGATACCGGCCGACCCCGCCAACCGCGCGCGGGCGATCTGGTACGAGGAATTCGCCGACACGATCGTGATGAAGATGGGCGGGGCGATCTTCTTCAACCGGCTGGTCGCGCCCAAATTCATGAACCAGCCGGGGAACGAAGACGCAGCGGCGGCAGCGGAGCGCGACGACTTGCCTCCGATCCTCGACTATCTAGAGCGGACGATCCCCGCCGAGGGGTGTCTGGTGGCGGGCCGGCTGACGCTCGCCGATCTGGCAGTGGCATCGCCGTTCGTGAATTTGTCGCATGTCGGGATCGCGATCGACGCGACACGATATCCGCGGACGGCCGGTTATATCGCGGCAATCCTGGCGCGGCCGAGCTTCGCGCCGGTGATCGCCGCCGAACAGGCGTTCCTGGCAAAATTGGGCTGAGCGATGCGGTTCGACATCGTCAAATGCCATGGGTCGGGCAACGATTTCGCGCTGATCGACGCGCGCGCGATCCATCTGACCGACGATGCGTGGGCAGGGGTCGCGCGCGCGCTGTCCGATCGCGCCGGGCCGGTCGGGAGCGACGGGCTTTTGCTGCTCGGCGAGGGCGTCAGAATTCACGATTTTTCGATGCGGATGTTCAACAGCGACGGGTCGGAGAGCGAGCAGTGTCTCAACGGGCTGCGCTGCGTGGCGCGGTTGGGGTTCGAGCGGCTTGGCGTGGCCCGCGCCAATGTGAAGTTGAAGACATCGAGCGCGGAGGTGGCGGTGGCCGATCCGCTGGCGGCGGGAGTTTACACGGTGCGCGAGACGGCGGGGCCGGTCGAGCTGGACGCCGCGCGCTGGTTGAAGGACGGCGGGCACGAGCATGTCGAGCGGCGGATCGCGGGGCTGCCGAGCGACCGCCGCTACGTCGCGGTCGGGATCGGCAACCCGCACTTGATCGCCTTCGTCGAGGCGATCGACGACGCCGAGCTGTCGGCGGTCGGGGCGTTCGCGGAAGGCGCGCCGCCGCTGCTGCCCGAACGCGCCAATGTGTCGTTTGTCGAAATACACGGCGCGGCCGAGCTGTTCGTGCGCACCCACGAACGCGGGGTCGGGCTGACCGACAGTTGCGGCAGCGCGATGGCGGCGGCGACCTTTGCCGCGTGCCTGACCGGGCGGTGCGCGTTCGGCAGCGAAACCACCGTGTTGAACCGCGGCGGCCGGGTCGTTGCGCAGGCCGACAGCGAAGGGATGGTGACGCTGCACGGCAATGCGACCTTCGAATGGGAAGGGTCGGTCGCGATCGATCCGGCGACCGGGATGGCCGGCGAGCTAATCGTCGCGCGGCATCACGACGCCGAGATCGCGGCCTGGGCGGCGGTGGCCGACGCCTGATCCGGAGCCAGTCCAATCGCGTCATGAAGGGTTGCGCCGAGCAGACGGAAGTCGGCGGCGCGGGCGTGACCGACCCGCCAGACCAAGGCGAGCTGGCGCTGCGCCCGCGCACCGGCGACTGGATGTGCGCCGACGCCGGTCCCGGCGAGGATTCCCGCGCCGACCGCGAGTTGCGGCAGCAAGGTCACACCAAGCCCCGCGTCGACCAGCTGGACCAGGGTCTGCAGCGTCGAGGCAATCAGCCGCGCGTCGGGATTGGCGCGCGTCAGGTCGCAGGCGGCGAGCGCGTGGTCCTTCAGGCAATGCCCATCTTCGAGCAACAGCAGTCGCGCCGGATCGATCGCGTCGAGCGGAAGGGCGGCGGTCGGTGCGTCCTCCCCGCGCGGAACTGCAAGCAGCAGCCGGTCGTTTCCGAGCGGATAATGTTCGATCGCGCCGCAATCGGCGGGGAGCGCGAGCAGCACGCAATCGGTGGCACCGCCGTGCAACGCTTCGCAAGCCGGGCCGGTGAGCATCTCTCGCACGAACAGCCGCAGGTCGGGCCAGGCGGCGGCCAACGCGGGCAGCAGACGTGGCAGGACGAAGGGCGCGATCGTCGGGATGACCGCGAGCCGCAGCGGCCCCGCCAGCGGGGCGCGGTTCGCCTGCGCCGCGGTCGCCAGGTCCTCCGCCGCGCGGACGATGCCGCGCGCGCGCGCCGCGATATCCTCCCCCACTTCGGTGAAGCGGACGCTGCGCTTGGTGCGCTCGACCAGCCGCGCGCCGAGCAGCCGTTCGAGTTCGGCAATCCCGACGGAAAGCGTCGATTGGGTGACGAAACAGGCAGCGGCGGCGCGGCCGAAATGCTGTTCGTCACGGAGCGCTAGCAAATAGCCGAGCTGGCGCAAGGTCGGCAGGTGCGGCGTGATCGGATCACCTCATCACAGAAATCAGATCAATTCATTGGCTTGATTTATAGCAAATGCGCAAGAGGGTGCCGAACCCGTCCGATTGCCAAGGAATCTCCGCGATGAACGTCGAAGCCAAATGTCCCGTCAACGGTGGCAAGATGGACGGGGCCGCGGTCCTGTTCGAGATGACCAACCGGACCTGGTGGCCCAACCAGCTCGACGTGTCGGTGCTGCACCAGAATCCGCCCGCGGGCGACCCGATGGACCCCGATTTCGACTATGCCGCGGAGTTCGCGAGCCTCGATCTCGACATGGTGAAGGCCGATATCTTCGCGCTGATGACCGAGAGCCAGGATTGGTGGCCGGCCGACTTCGGTCACTACGGGCCGCTGTTCATCCGCATGGCGTGGCACGCCGCGGGGACCTACCGGATCGGCGACGGCCGCGGTGGGGCGGGCGCGGGGCAGCAAAGATTTGCGCCGCTGAACAGCTGGCCCGACAACGCGAATCTCGACAAGGCAAGGATGCTGGTGTGGCCGATCAAGCAGAAGTACGGTCGCAAATTGTCGTGGGCCGATCTGCTGGTGCTGACCGGCAATTGCGCATTGGAGGCGATGGGCTTCGAGACCGCGGGCTTCGGCGGCGGGCGGGTCGATGTGTGGGAACCCGCGACGGATGTGAACTGGGGCGCCGAACGCGAGTGGTTAAAGGACGAGCGCTATTCGGGAGACCGTGACCTAGCGCACCCGTTGGCGGCAGTGCAGATGGGGCTGATCTACGTTAATCCCGAAGGCCCCAACGGCAACCCCGATCCACTCCTGTCGGCGCGCGACATTCGTGAGACCTTTGGTCGCATGGCGATGAACGACGAGGAGACGGTCGCGCTGATCGCGGGCGGGCATACGTTCGGGAAGACGCACGGCGCCGGGGTGCCCGACGATTATGTCGGACCCGAACCCGAAGGCGCGCCGGTCGAGCAGCAGGCGCTGGGCTGGACGAATACGCTGGGCAAGGGGCATAGCGAGGACACGATCACCTCGGGGCTGGAAGTCACCTGGACGCAAGAGCCGACCAGGTGGACCAATTTGTATTTCGAGAATCTGTTCGGGCATGAGTGGGAATTGGTGCTGAGCCCGGCGGGGGCGCAGCAGTGGGTCGCGAAGGATGCCGCGGCGGACGTGCCCGATGCGCACGTCGCGGGCCGGATGCACAAGCCGACGATGCTGACGACCGATCTCGCGCTGCGCTTCGACCCCGAATATGAAAAAATTTCGCGGCGCTTCCTGGAAAACCCCGACCAGTTTGCAAAGGCGTTTGCGGAGGCGTGGTACAAATTGACGCACCGCGACATGGGGCCGCATTCCCTGCTGCTGGGCAAGGACGTGCCCGCCGAGCCGCGGCTTTGGCAGGACCCGGTGCCGGCTTCGGACACGACGCTCGGCGATGCGGACGTCGCCGACCTGAAGGCGCGGATTCTCGACAGCGGGCTGTCGATCGGCCGGCTGGTCAAGACCGCGTGGGCGTCGGCATCGACCTTTCGCGGGACCGACAAGCGCGGCGGGGCGAACGGGGCGCGGCTTGCGCTGGCACCGCAAAAGGACTGGGCGGTCAACGAGCCCGCCGAACTGGCCGATACGCTGACCAAGCTGAACGACGTGCGCAGCGCATTCGGCAAGCCGGTGAGCCTGGCCGACACGATCGTGCTGGGCGGGTGCGCCGCGGTCGAGGCGGCGGCGAAGGCGGGCGGGCATGACATCGTCGTGCCGTTCACGCCGGGGCGGAGCGACGCGACGCAGGACCAGACCGACGCGCATTCGTTCGCGCCGCTCGAGCCGCGCACCGACGGGTTCCGCAATTACGTCGGCGAGTCGTCGGTGTATTCGGCGGAGGAATTGCTGGTCGATCGCGCGCATTTGCTGACGCTGACCGCGCCCGAGATGACCGTCCTGATCGGGGGCTTGCGCGTGCTCGGTGCCAATCACGGCGGCTCGCAGCTCGGGGTGTTCACCGACCGGCCGGAGGTGCTGAGCAACGACGTCTTCCGCAACCTGCTGACCACCAGCTTCGGCGCGAAATGGGAGGAAGGCGAGGACGGAACGTTCACCGCGACCGACCGGCGCAGCGGCGCGACGACGTGGCGCGGCAGCCGGGTCGATCTGGTATTCGGGTCAAACTCGCAATTGCGCGCGCTGGCCGAGGCGTATGCGACCGACGATGCCGGGGCGGCGTTCGTGCGCGCGTTCGTGAAGGCGTGGGCGAAGGTGATGGAGCTCGACCGGTTCGATCTGCGGACCGCGACGCGAGAGCTGGCGGCGGTCAGCTGACTGATCCAAGTAAAGGCGCAAGCCGGGCGGGCGCCTAAGCTGAACCGCGATGCGGCAGATTCTCTACGTCAGCGATAGTCGAATCGGTCGCGACGAGGCGGCGCTCGACCGCATCATGGAGCGTTCGCGCCGCAACAATGCGCTCGACGGCATCACCGGGCTGCTGTGGAGCGACGGTCGCCGCTTCGCGCAGGTGATCGAAGGCGGCGACGAGGCGATCGCCGCCGTGCTCGCGCGAATTGCCGCCGACGATCGGCACGTCAATCTGCGGATCGTCCAGGATATGCCGATCTATGCGCGCGCGTTCGGCGACTGGTCGATGGAACGCCCCGCCGTGCTGCCCGATGCGGCGATTTACGAGGAGCGGATGCTGGCGCGGCTGGCGCAGGGGACCGACCGGTGGCGGTCGACTTTTAGCCAGATCGTCGCGCGGTCACGCACCGCCGCGTGGTGAGCGCGGCGGTCAGTCGCTAGACGAACGCGGGCGCGACCCGGAGGCCTGATCGCGGCCCGTTGAGCGGTGGTCCGGTGTCGGGTGATATCGGGGCGATGGGCGTGTTTTGTTCTTGCTTATGCGTAAGCGGGCGAAGAGGATGTCCACCATCGGCAACGCTACATGGGACGCTTTCGTGACCCCGACCTTCCTGGAATTCTTTGCCGGCGGCGGGATGGCTCGCGAGGGGCTGGGTGCGGAATGGCGATGCCTGTTCGCCAACGATTTCGATCCAGCCAAGGGGCGTGCGTATGCTGCCCGGTGGGGTGCGGCGGAATTGACGTTGGGCGATGTGGGCGCGTTGTCGCTGGCCGACCTGCCGATGGCGCGCGCAGATTTGGCCTGGGCGTCGTTTCCCTGTCAAGATCTGTCGCTGGCGGGCGCGCAGGCCGGGTTGGCAGGTGAGCGGTCCGGGTCTTTTATGCCGTTCTGGCTGCTGATGCTGAAACTGCGCGACGCTGGCCGAGCGCCAACTGTGATCGTCCTAGAGAACGTTTGCGGGCTCCTCACCTCAAACGGGGGTCGCGACTTTTCGGACATCTGTTCGATGCTTGACCGAGGCGGCTATCGGTTCGGGGCGCTGGTGATGGATGCCGCGGACTTCCTTCCGCAATCGCGACCGCGGCTGTTTATCGTGGCGGTCGAGCGAGGGCTGGCGATCAACGGACACGAGAAACCCGATGAACATTGGCATCCGGCGCGCCTGCGCGCTGCGCACGACGCTCTGCGGGCTGACTTGAAGGCTGAGTGGCTGTGGATCGCGCCACCCCGGCCCCCCAATCGTAACACCCGCTTCGCCGATATGATCGAAGAAGCGCCGCACGGAGTGGTTTGGCACACCAGCCGGGAGACGGCGCGGCTGCTGGCGATGATGAGCCCGCTTAACTGTGCCAAGGTGAATGCGCTGCGATCGGCGCGCGGTCGGTCGGTCGGCGCGGTGTACAAGCGAACACGGGTAGAGAGCGGCATCAAGGTGCAGCGCGCCGAGGTCCGGTTCGACGACATGGCGGGATGTCTGCGGACGCCCGGTGGCGGGTCGAGCCGGCAAATAATTTTGTTGATCGACGAAGGGCGGGTGCGGTCGCGACTGATTAGTGCGCGTGAAACCGCGCGGCTGATGGGTTTGCCCGATGAGTATCCGCTCCCGGCGCGTTACAACGATGCCTATCATCTGACTGGAGACGGAGTGGCTGTGCCGGTGGTGCGTCACCTCGCACGGTGGATATTGGAACCTGCCTTGGTGCAAGCGAGCATGGCCTTTGCCAAAGCCTAACCGCCCCGAAACCGAGCGGGCGGTGGTGCAAATCGGAACCAAGGCACCGCCGCAGGAAACGGTGGCGCTGCGCAACGGCCTCAACGCTTTTATGAGTCAGCCGCTCAGTCGGCATTTCGACGACGCTCCGATGGATAAGAACGCTCGTTCAATCACGGTCGGTGCCGTCAAATGGGGCGTCTACGCATTTTTCGACTATGATGGCGAGCCGATTTATGTCGGGCAAACGCGAGAGAAGCTGGGCGGACGGGTGGGGCGCCATCTTACCAACCAGCGCACCGATGCTGTGGCTATGGCTGTACTCGACCCGTACGAGGTCCGAACAATAAAGGTTTGGCCGCTCCATCAATATCAGGAAGTGAAGGGCAGTCCCAAGATCGTGGCCGCCGCTCGCGACGCCGCCGATCATCTTAATGCGCTCGAACGAACAGTGTTTTTAGAATTGATGGCGGCGAGCAGCTTCGGCATTTTGAACGAAAAGGATCCGCCCGATGTGCCCGGGTGCGAGCTGCCGGCCGCGATCGCAGGCGAGCTGGTGGATGATGATGTCCTGAAGGCCCGCCAGCATCCCGATGTGCGGATTGCACGGCGAGCGCTGACGATTGCCCGATTGGCGCAAATTATCGCCGGAAGGAAGGTCGTCGGTGGGCTGCGCAGGGCGCTGGCGACGCAGGCGGACCGGTTATCGTTTCTGGCGCGGGCGCGATTCGAGGCATTGGGCGGCGAGAGTCTGGTCGAAGCCCGTGACCGAGATGAGCCAACCGATCATGATATCGACGCGGACGATGGCGAATAGATCGCTGCTGACGCGCTCACAACAATGGTGCGGGTAATGTGCCGTGACGGCGCACCCGAGCGAGTGGTCCGCCGGCTGCTAAGTGTGATGGTATGACACTATCGCGTGCACGTCAGGATTTGCTCGGTAGGCCCGGCCTCGCACCGTCGCTACCCCCCCCTTGGCTGAACACCTCCACGCCATTGCGGCGGGCCTGCGCGTTCGCTTGAAAAAGAGCGCCGCCTGTCGTGATTGCTTCTAGACGAGCCAACCACTTCGAGCGGTCAAGTCGATGCGGCGTCAGACCGTTGCAAACGCTACCGGTCTGGTCCGCCGCCGCCGAAGCACGCCGCCGACCGCGCCGAAGCCGAGGATCATCAGCCCCCAAGTGGCGGGTTCGGGGACTGCTGCGACCGCGGGGGCGAAGGTGGCGGTGAAGGCGAGGTCGTCGGTTCGCGGTGTGAACGCCGACCCCGTCGGATCCGCCGCCGAGCTCAGGAACGCCGAGTTACCACCGGTGTAGCTGGCCCCGCCGCTGTAGATGCCCAAGAACGCCTGCGAGACGGGGTTCGCGACCTGATAGGTTGTCAGATAGCCGATATAGGACTGGCCGGCGGTCGTGGCGGCGTTGATGCCGCTGATCGTGTTGGTCCCGCTCAACAGCGCGAACGGGCTGCTCGTGAACAGCGGCGTCCCGGGAGTCGTGCCGGTCACCGGGGCGAACACGAACTGCACGTTGCCGCCGATCTGAACGACGGTTTCACCAAAGCTGAAATCGGTCAGCGTGCCCCCCGGCGACAGCAAGGTCTGGCCGAAATTGGGCGTCCCGTTCGGGAATGCGCCGAACCGCGGCGAAAAGGTGTTGCCATCCAGCCCCGGCCCGACCGTCGTCTGCGCGGCGGCGGGGGCTGCCGAGACCGCCGCGATCATCAGCGCCAGCGCGCCTGCCAATGCCTTCATCATATCGTCCCCTGATAGTTTGCGACGACCCGACCGCGCCCCGCGGACTGGAATTCGCTGCACCCCCAACCGGTTGCGCGGGCGAGACCATGGCCGACCCGATCGGCGCTGAATTGTACAAAACGGACAAACCGCGCCGCAC
>JAZKGJ010000049.1:0-16258 GCA_040385975.1 Pseudomonadota bacterium
TCTTGAGCTGGCCGGTGTTCATTTCGGGCACGATGACCCGGTCGTAGCCGTGCAGCAACTCGCCCAAATTCGCCGGCAGCGGCCAGATGTGGCGGATGTGGATGTGGCTGACGTCCACGCCGCGTTTCCGCGCGCGCCGCACCGCCTGTGTGATCGGGCCGTAGGTCGAGCCCCAGCCGACGATCGCCAGCCTTCCGCCCGCCACGCCATGCTCGACCACCTGATCCGGCACCGCGATCTCGGCGATCTTGCGGCGGCGGATCTCGGTCATCTCGGCATGCGCGCCCGACGAATAGTCGATGTCGCCGGTGCCGGTCGTCGATTTCTCGATCCCGCCGATCCGGTGGAGCAACCCCGGCGTCCCTGGCTTCACCCACGGGCGTTTCAGTTTCGCGTCGCGCGCATAGGGCAGGAACTTCTCGCGCGTCCCGTCGTCGTTGGCTGCCGGCAGCTCGGTGTGGAATGTCACCGGGAACGGCGTCAGCGCGCTCGCGTCGGGCACCTTCCACGGCTCGGCCGCATTGGCGATATAACCGTCGGTCAGCAGCATCACCGGGGTCATGTATTGAACCGCGAGCCGAACCGCCTCGATCGCCACTTCGAAGCAATCCGATGCGGAGCGCGCCGCGATCACCGGCATTGGCGCATCGCCATTGCGGCCATAGACCGCCTGATACAGATCCGACTGCTCGGTCTTGGTTGGGAGGCCCGTGGAAGGCCCACCACGCTGTGAATTGATGATCACGAGCGGCAACTCGGTCATGATCGCCAGCCCCATCGCCTCACCCTTCAACGCGATGCCCGGCCCCGACGACGAGGTAATGCCCAATTGCCCCGCATAAGACGCCCCGATCGCCGCCGCGATCGCCGCGATTTCGTCCTCGGCCTGGAAGGTGGTGACCCCGAATTCCTTGAGCCGGCTCAGGTGATGCAGGATCGCCGACGCGGGCGTGATCGGATAGCCGCCGAAGAACATCGGCACCCCCGCCAGTTGCGTCCCCGCCACCAGCCCGAGCGAGATCGCCTCCGCCCCCGTCACCGTCCGCCACAGCCCGGCCTCGGCCGGCGCGGGCGCGACCGAATGCTGCTTCATCGGCCCGGCCAGTTCGGCGGTTTCGCCGTACGCGTGCCCCGCGTTGAGCGCCGCAATATTGGCCTCGGCCAGCACCGGCATCTTTGCGAACTTGGTCTTGAGCCAATCGACGATCGGCCCGCGGTCACGGTCGAACATCCACAGCGCGAGGCCCAGCGTCCACATGTTCTTGCAGCGCAGCGCTTCCTTGTTGCCGAGCCCGAACGGCTTCACCGCGTCGAGCGTCAGCTGGCTCATGTTAAGCCGCAAGAGCTGCCATTGCGACAGGCTGCCGTCCTCCAGCGGGTTCACCGCATATTTGGCCTTCGCCAGATTGCGGTCGCCGAACTCGCCCTCGTCGGCGATGATCAGCCCACCGGGCTTCAGCGCATCGACATTCACCTTCAACGCCGCCGGGTTCATCGCCACCAGCACGTCGGGCTGGTCGCCGGCGGTCTCGATCTCGGTCGAGCCGAAATTGATCTGAAAGGCGCTGACCCCGAACAGCGTCCCCTGCGGCGCGCGGATCTCGGCCGGGAAGTCGGGGAAGGTCGCCAGGTCGTTGCCTGCGAGCGCGGTCGAAAGCGTGAACTGCCCTCCGGTCAGCTGCATCCCGTCGCCGGAATCGCCCGCGAAGCGGACGACGATGTTCTCGGCGGGCGGGTGCGCCGATGCTTCGGCGGCGGTCACTTCATGGGTGGCGGATGCCATGCGTATCGATCCTGAATCTCGCTGCGCTTCCTACGCCTCTGACCGGAACGCGCAAGCACGGCCCGACGCCGCGATCGTCAACGTGACCTCGGGTCTCGCGTTCGTGCCGCTGACTGGCGCGGCGGTCTATTCGGCGACCAAGGCGGCGATCCACTCCTACACGGTGTCGCTGCGCCGCGCGCTCGCTGGGCGGGTCGAGGTAATCGAACTACCGCCGCCGGGCGTGCAGACCGGACTGACGCCGGGGCAGGAGCAGCGTCCCGGCAACATGCCGCTGGATGACTTCGCCGACGCAGTCCTCGCGCTGCTCGATCAGAACCCGACGCCGACCGAAATCCTCGTCGAGCGGGTAAAGGGCCTGCGAAATGCCGAAGCCGAAGCGCGCTTCGATGCAACGCTCGAACAGCTTAATCAAATGGCAGAGGCAGCGCGCGCCGCACAAAGCTGATCGACTTTCCGCCGTATGCGCTTGACTTGTAATGTCGCGGGTACCCAAGCCCCCGGGCGAAAGCGGGGGCTCATGTTCGGTAAGATTTGTTTGGCGACGGCAGCGCTGGTAGCGTTCGCGGCTCCGGCGACGGCGCGTCCGGCCTATGCGGTCAATACCGCCGGTGCGTTGATTTCCTTCGACACCGCGACGCCAGGAGTCGTGACGTCGAGCAAGCCGCTGGTCGGGTTGGCCCCCGCCAATGTCCGCGGACTCGATTTCCGACCCGCCACCGGCCAGCTTTATGCGCTCGGCAGTGACGGGATTTATCAGGTCAATCTGACGACCGGGCAAGCGACCATGGTCGGCCCGCCGAACGCCTTTTTGCAAAACGGCGCGAACTTTGGCTTCGACTTCAATCCGACGGTCGACCGGATCCGATTGGTCAGCGATGCCGAACAGAATTCCCGATTGAGCCCGGACAACGGCTTCACCGTCGCAACCGATTCGGCGCTGAGCTACGCGGCGGGCGATCCGAATGCCGGCGTCAATCCCAACGTCGTCGCTGCGGCCTACACCAACAACTTCGTGGGTAGCGGAGTGACGACGCTCTACGGGATCGATTCCGATCTCAACCTGCTAGTCGTTCAGAATCCGCCCAATGCTGGTGTGTTGAATTCGATCGGGCTGGGGCTGGGCTTCGATGTCGGCAATGACGCCGGGTTCGACATCTTTTCGATCGGCGGCGGCAACGAAGCATATCTGTCGAGCGGAACCGGCTTCTATTCGGTCGATTTGACCGCAGGTACCGCATCGCTGATCGGCAATACCGGCGGCTTCCGCGGCTTCGCGGTCGGCGGCCCGGCGGTCGTCGCCGATGTGCCGGAACCGGCCAGCTGGCTAATGATGATTCTCGGCTTCGGGTTGGTCGGCGGGGTCAGCCGCCGCGCGCGGGCACGGACCCTAGCCCGCGCCTGAGCTCAATCGCGCGCTGCCGAAAGTCAAAATCGCCGCGACGTGTCGCCGCGCGACCTCCAGCCCGTCCGCGCCGTAACCTCCGCCCAGCGCGCTCGCGATCGGTACCCCGCGCGCCAGCCGTGCCACCAGCCGCTCGCGCCGCGCGAGCCCGTCATGAGTCAGCTTTAGCCGCCCGAGCTTATCGCCTTCCCACGGGTCGACCCCGGCCTGATAAAGGATCAAGTCGGGCGCGAAGCCCGCGATCAGCGGCGCGAGCGTCGCCGCCAGCGTCGCCAGATAGTCGTCGTCGCCCACCCCGTCCGCCAGCGGCACATCCAGCGTCGACCGCGCCTTGCGCACCGGAAAGTTCTTCTCGGCGTGGATCGAATAGGTCGCGATGCCCGGCTGCCCCGCACACAGCGCGGCGGTTCCGTCGCCCTGGTGCACGTCGCAATCGACGATCAGGACGCGCGCGACGATCCCCTCCGCGACCAACCGCACCGCCGCGATCGCCAGGTCGTTGAACACACAGAATCCCGCGCCGGTGTCGGCCAGCGCGTGGTGGCTGCCGCCCGCGGTGTTCGCCGCGAACCCGTGCTCCAGCGCGAGCAGCGCCGCCAGATACGTCCCCCCTGGCACGACCTGCGCGCGCCGCGCGACCTGTTCGGTCACCGGAAAGCCGATGCGCCGCTCCTTGGTCGCCGGGACCGATGCCGCCAGCACCTCGGCGACATACGCCGGCTCGTGCACCGCCTCGAGCCATAGCCGCGGCATCGGCGCGGGTTCGTGCCATGCCAGCGCCCCGCCGCTGTCGCGAAGCAGGTCGCGGACCAACCCGTTCTTGTTCCACTGATACCCCGTCCGCGCGGGCGCGATCGCGACGTAATCGGCGTGATGCACGACATGGATCGGTTTCGTTTCGCGCATTCCTTGACTAGGTAGCGGCCAAGCCAGGAGAGCGCCAATGACCGACACGATCGAACGCGAACCCGCGACGACAGCCGCCCCGGCGGACCACGGCCACTACATCCGCCCCGACGTGCAGGCGTTCGTGACGATGCTGGGCGCGCTGCCCGGCCCCAAGCTCCACGAAATCGGCCATGTCGCGGCGCGCCAGCAATATGGCGCGATGAAGGAAATGGTCGACCCGCCGCTTGGCGACCTCGCCGAAGTCCGCGACCTCTGCATCCCCGGTCCCGCCGGCACGATCCCGGCGCGGCTGTTCGACGCGAGGGCCAGCCGTGAGCCCGGCCCGGCGGTCGTATTCTTCCACGGCGGCGGCTACACGATCGGTGACCTCGACACCCACGCCAGCTTCTGCGCCGAAGTCGCGCGCACGCTCGACCTGCCGGTAGTTGCGGTCGATTACCGACTTGCGCCCGAAGCGAAGTGGCCGGCCGCGCCCGACGATGCCGAAGCCGCCGCGCGTTGGGTCTCGGGCAATCCGGCCGAGTTGGGCCGCAGCGTCACCGGGCTGGTCTTCATGGGCGACAGCGCGGGCGGCAATCTGACGATCGTCACCGCCATGGCGCTTCGCGATACCCCGGCCGCAGTCCCGGTCATCGCGCAAATCCCGATCTATCCCGCGACCGATTCCACGCGCGACTACGACAGCTACGAACTCTTCGCCGACCACGGCTATGTCCTCACTCGCGACAGCATGACGTGGTTCACCGAATGCTATGGCGCCGACCTGACCCACATGCGCAGCTCGCCGCTGGCCGGCGATTTGGCTAAGCTACCGCCAGCACTGGTCGTCACTGCCAGCCTCGACCCGATCCGTGATCAGGGTCGCGCCTATGCCGCTGCGCTGGCGATGGCGGGGGTGCCGGTGACTTTCCGCGAAATGGTCGGGACGATCCACGGCTTCATCACGCTGCGCAAGGCGATGCCGTCGGCGCAGGGCGACGTCGCGCAGATCCTGGCGCTCGCTAAGCCGATGATCGCCGCGGCGGAGGCCGACCGCGTGATGCGCCAGGCGGCGGGATGAGCGGCCAAATCCGTTCGTCCCGAGCGAAGTCGAGGGACCTCGCGTAACGGTGCCTCGACTTCGCTCGGCACGAACGGATAGAGGTGAAAGATGTCGGATCACGAGAACCTTCCCTACCGTCCCTGCGCCGGCGTCATGCTGATCAATCGCGACCGCTGCGTCTTCGTCGGCCAGCGGCTCGATAACGTGGTCGAGGCGTGGCAGATGCCGCAGGGCGGGATCGACGACGGCGAGGATGCCGAGGCCGCCGCCGTCCGTGAGGTCGGCGAGGAAACCGGCATCGCCCCCCACAAGCTTCGCCTGATCGCCGCTGCGCCCGGTGAATTCTATTACGATCTCCCCGCCGACCTGATCGGCAAGATTTGGCGCGGCAAATACCGCGGCCAGCGCCAGAAATGGTTCCTCTTCGCGTTCGAGGGCGACGACAGCGACGTCGACATCGCCACCCCCCACCCCGAATTTCGCGCGTGGAAGTGGGCGGATGTCGACGAGCTCCCCGAGCTGATCGTGCCGTTCAAGCGCCAGCTCTACCGCGACGTGATCGCCGCCTTCCGCGAGCATCTGTGACCCTCACCACGACCGAACAGGCCGCGGTCGAAGTCGCAAGCGCAACACCGATGCTGGCGCAGGTCGAACGTTGGGCTGCGGTCAACTCGGGGACACGCAACCTGGCGGGTTGTGGGGCGATGGCGGGGCTTCTGGCTGATGCGTTCGCGGCGCTGCCGGGCGAGCTTTCGCTGGTGCCCGCCGCGCCGGCCGAAAGCGTCGGCAGCGACGGGGCCGTCGTCGCGCTGTCCCACGGCGACCATGTCCGGGTAACGGTACGCCCCGACGCACCGATGCAGCTGCTGCTGACCGGTCATCTGGACACCGTCTATCCCGCCGACCATCCGTTTCAGACACTGACACACCTCGACGCGAACACGCTGAACGGCCCCGGTGTCGCCGACATGAAGAGTGGTCTCGCGATCATGCTGGCCGCGCTGCAGGCGGTCGAGGCGTCGCCGCTCGCCGCGCTGATCGGCTATGAGGTCATCATCAATTCGGACGAGGAAACCGGCAGCTTTTCCTCCGCCGCGCTGCTCGCCGACGCCGCGCAGGGCAAGCACGCGGCACTGACCTACGAACCGGCGCTCCCCGACGGGACGCTGGCCGGGGCACGCGGCGGAACCGGCAATTTCTCGATCGTGGTGCGCGGCACCTCCGCCCACGCCGGGCGCAATCCCGAGGATGGGCGCAATGCGGTCGTCGCCGCCGCCGACCTCGCGCTGCGGCTGGCAAAGGCGAGCGGGCCGCGGCTCGCAGTCAATCCGGCGCGGATCGAGGGCGGCGGGCCCAACAACGTCATTCCCGACCGCGCCGTCCTGCGCGTCAACTTCCGCCCCGCCACCGCCGACGACAGCGTCCGCGCACGGGCCGCGATCGACGGTGCGGTTGCGATGGTCGCTGCGCAGCACGATGTCGAAATCACGGTCCACGGCGGCTTCAACCGCCCCCCCAAGCCGATCGACCCCGACGCCGCCCGGCTGTTCGCGATGGTCAAGGATGCGGGCGCAGACCTCGACCTGCCCATCGCCTGGACGACGACCGGCGGCGTCTGCGACGGCAACAATATCGCTGCGTGCGGGGTACCGGTGGTCGATACGATGGGCGCGCGCGGCGGGGCGATTCACTCGCCACAGGAATTTCTGCTGATCGACAGCCTCGCCGAACGCGCCGCG
Source organism: Pseudomonadota bacterium (assembly GCA_040385975.1). GTDB lineage: Bacteria > Pseudomonadota > Alphaproteobacteria > Sphingomonadales > Sphingomonadaceae > Sphingomonas. The sequence goes on from JAZKGJ010000049.1 coordinate 6,879, forward strand.
CTGTCCGCGGTCACCATCCTGCGTCTCGCGGAGCACGGCCTGTGACCCACATCGTCCGCGCCGCGCGCGACAGCGACCTGCAGGCGCTGTACGAAATGGCGAAGCTGACCGGCGGCGGGTTCACCAACCTGCCCCCCGACCGCCGCGCGCTGAAAGCCAAACTCGAACGCAGCGCCGCCGCCTTCGCCAGCGATGCGCAGGCCGTGACCGACGACCTGTTCGTCCTCGTCCTCGAAAACACCGCGACCCGCGAAGTGCGCGGCACGTGCCAGATCTTCACCGCGGTCGGGCAGCGGTTGCCGTTCTACAGCTACCGGGTCGGCACGCTGACGCAGCATAGCGCCGCGCTCGACCGAACCTTCCGCGCCGACACGCTGACCCTCACCACCGACCTCGAAGGATCAAGCGAGGTCGGCGGGCTGTTCCTCCACCCCGGCGAACGCGCCGGCGGACTCGGGTTGCTGCTCGCGCGCAGCCGATATCTGTTCATCGCCGCACACCGCGCGCGGTTCGGCACGCGCATTCTCGCGGAACTGCGCGGAGTGATCGACGAAGCCGGCGGGTCGCCATTCTGGGACGGGCTGGCCGGGCGGTTCTTCGGGATGAATTTTCAGGACGCCGATCAGTTCAATGCAACCCACGGGCACCAGTTCATCGCCGATCTGATGCCCAAGACGCCGATCTACACCGCGATGCTGAGCGAGACCGCGCGTGCTGCGATCGGCCTGCCGCATCCCAGCGGCCGCGCGGCGATGCGGATGCTGGAGAACGAGGGCTTCGCGTTCGATAAATATATCGACATCTTCGACGGCGGCCCGACCATGACCGCACAGATCGACCGCATCCGCACGATCGGCGCGGCACGCAGCGCCACGCTCGCGACAGTGGGTACGGGCGGTAACGACGCGCTGGTCGCGACCGGGCGGTTGGGCGCGTTTCGCTGCGCATTCGGCCGAATCGCCGACGACGGCGCGACCCTCGCGCCGGACACCGCCGCCGCGCTCGGCGTGGCGGCGGGCGACGCGATCAGCTTCGTCGCGCGCGCGTGAGCCTGGTCGAGATCAACTTCGACGGCATCGTCGGCCCCAGCCACAATTATGCGGGACTCAGCCCCGGCAATCTCGCCGCGACCCGTAGCGCCGGCGCGATCAGCCGGCCGCGCGACGCCGCGCTGCAAGGGGTCGCCAAGATGCGCGCGACCGTTGCGCTGGGACTGACGCAGGGCATCCTGCTCCCGCACGCGCGGCCCGACCGCAACTGGCTGACCCGCCTCGCGACCAGCTACGAGGATGCGGCACCGTACCTCCAGGCGCAGGCGCTGTCGGCGTCGGCGATGTGGGCCGCCAACGCCGCCACGGTCAGCCCCGCGCCCGACACCGCCGACGGCCGCTGCCACCTGACCGTCGCCAATCTCTTGACGATGCCGCACCGCAGCCACGAATGGCCCGAGACGCTGGCGCAACTCCGGCTCGCGTTCGCCGACCCGGCATTCATCGTCCACCCGCCGGTCCCCCCGCCCTACGGCGACGAAGGCGCCGCCAACCATATGCGGCTGGCGAGCGCGCATGATGCGGCGGGCGTTGAAATCTTCGTCCACGGTGTCGCGGTCGGCGGCTTTCCCGGTCGCCAGCACAAACAGGCATCGGCGACGATCGCGCGCCGCCATGGGCTCGACCCCGCGCGCACCCTGTTCGTGCGGCAATCCGACGCCGCGATCGCCGCGGGGGCGTTTCACAACGACGTCGTCGCGGTCGCGAACCGCAACGTCCTGTTCACGCACGAACACGCCTTCGCCGACCGCGCGCGCTTCCTGTCGCAGCTGCGCGCGCGGGTTCCCGACCTCGAACTGATCGAGGTGCCCGCCAGCGCCGTCAGCCTGGGCGACGCGATCGACAGTTACCTTTTCAACGCGCAGCTCGTGACCGCTGCCGACGGTGCCACCGTGCTCATCGCCCCGCAGGAAGCTGCGCAGAATCGCGCAGTCGCGATCTGGCTCGCCGGGCATGTCGCCGGGAACGGCGCAATCCGCCGTGTCGAATATGTCGATGTCCGCGAATCGATGGCCAACGGCGGCGGTCCCGCCTGTTTGCGGCTGCGCGTCGTCGCCGACCCCGCGACGGTCGACCCGCGCTTCCTGGTGGACGCCGCCAGGCTCGACCGGATCGCGACGGTAATCGAACGGCATTGGCCCGAAGCGATCGGCCAGAACGAGATCGGCCATCCCGCGCTGATCGCCAAGGTCGAAGCCGCCCGCGACGCGCTGCTCAGCGCACTCGACCTTGTCGGATTAATTGACAGGTAACCATCTTCGCTAACGCCGACCCGCGCATTTCCGCCATTGGCACGCCGATTGCTTAATCACGAGCATGTGGTCCAGATTCGCGCGCCTGTTCGTCATCAAGAACAAGTTCGAGGCGTATCTGGTGATCTACGGCCTGGCGACCGGCGCGGTCGAGCGTGGGCTCCACTACCAACAGCAGTTCCCCGGCGCAGGCGGCTGGCTGCTGTTCGCCGCGGCCCCGGTCGCGGTGTTCATGGCGGCGGCCCGCATCCTCGATTCGCTCGAACGCGAATGGGCGGAATACTGAAGATGCGGCTCTATACGACGTATCTCAGCGCGCTCGTCATCCAGGCGCTGCTGATCGCCGCCGCGGTCGGCGCGGTGCTGCTGGTGGGACTCAATCTCGGGGTCGATCGGCTGCTCGCCGCCGGCGCGCCCGACGCCGCGGCGCGGCTATTCGCGCGCGACCAGACGGTGCTGATTCTGGTAGCGATCGGCGGGCTCTTCATCGCGCTCGGCGTCGGTGCGGCAATACTCGCACGGCGCTGGTCGCGACCGCAGATCGCACTCGCCCGCGAAAGCCGCATCGTCGCGCAGGGCCAGTATGACTGCGGGTTTGTCGAAGACGGTGCACAGGAAACCCGCGTCGCGATGCGCAATCTCGGCCGGATCGCGCGCTCGTTCGATCGGCTCGAAACCGCGCGGCGGACCTGGCTCGTGTCGGTATCCGAAGAACTCCGCCGCCCGATCCACCGCCTGGCCGAAGACATCGAGGCGCTGCTGCAGCGCCGTCAGATTCCCGAGCCTGCGGAGATCGACGCGATTGGCGCGCGCGTGCGCCGGCTGGGCGAATTGGCCGAGGACCTTCATGCGGTCGCGCTCGCGGATCTCGGCCGGTTGCCGGTCGCGTTCGCGCAAGTGGACCCGACCGCGCTCATCCACAACGCGCTCTGGCTATGCCGGCGCCGCGCCGACGAAGCGCACGTCTCGCTCGAGACCGGGCCGCTCCCACCCACCGCGCTGGTGAAGTGGGACGGGGTGCGGATCGAACAATTGTTCACCGCGTTGATCGAGAACAGCCTGCGCTACGTCCCCGCCGGGGGCCGGATCGTGCTCGGGCTGGAGCAGCAACGCGGCGCCTGGCGGCTGATCGTCGACGACACCGCGCCCGGTGTCGATGTCGACATGGCGCAGAAGCTGTTCGAGCCATTCTATCGGACCGCGAGCGATCCCGGCACCTCGGTCACCACCTCGGGCCTGGGCCTCGCCACCGCGCAGGCGATCGTGGAGGCGCATCACGGCCGGATCGAAGCCGGCCATTCGCCGCTCGGCGGCCTGCGGGTGGTGACGACCTTGCCGACGGTGCCGCCAACGGCGTAGCGCAGGCGCCTAGCGAAGCTAGAAGCCGGTGCGCGCCAGCGCAGCGCGAGCCCGGCCGACAGGGGAGCGAAGCTCGGCCTGCTCGACGGCGGCGGCTTTGCCGTCGCCGCGGCGGATTAGCCGAAGACGGCCTTCAGCGACTTTTCCAGCATCACCAGCTGCCATAGCGTCCGCCCATGGTCGGCCCGTCCGGCGCGATGCTCCTCCGCCAGCGTCGCGATCGCCGGCGGCGCGAACCAGCCGGTCTCGAGCAGCGGCCGCGACGACGACAGCGCCGCCGCCTGATCCGCCAGCGCGCTACGGAACCACGCCGAGATCGGCGTCACGAACCCCATCTTGGGCCGGTAGAGGATATCCTTCGGCAGATAGCGTTCCAGCGCGTGCTTCATCGCATATTTGCCCTGCGCGCCGCGCACCCGCATCGCGACCGGCAGCGTCGCGGCGAATTCGATCAGCCGGTGGTCGAGCAACGGCTCGCGCGCTTCCAGGCTGACCGCCATGCTGGTCCGGTCGATCTTGGTCAGGATGTCGCCCGGCAGCCAATGTTTGAAATCGGCATATTGCGCGCGGTCGAGCGGTTCGCGCGCGGGCGCCGCCGCCATCGCATCGACATAGCGTCGTTCGCCGCGATAACCGCCCAGCGCCGATCTCGCCGCCGCCGAATACAGCCGGTCGCGCAGCCCCGGACCGGTGACCCCGACCGCCTTGGCATAGGCATGGCCGCCGTCGTCGGCGAGCGCGAGCAGGGTCGTCTTCGCGCGAAACATCTGCGGCGCCCAGTCGGCCTTTGGATAGACCCGCCCCAACGCTCCCGCCGCCGCGCGCAGCGGCCCGGGCAGCAAACCCCGCGCCCGCTCTTCCGCGGCATGGAAGCGGTAGCGCCGGTATCCCGCGAACGCCTCGTCCGCACCGTCCCCCGACAGCGCGACCGTCACTTCGCGCCGTGCCAGTTCGCACACCCGGTAGGTCGCCAGCGCCGACGCATCCGCGAACGGTTCGTCGAAGGCGTGGACGAGCGTGTCGATCAGCCCGAAATCGTCCGCCCGCACCGTCGCCTCGCGGTGTTCGGTCGCGAACCGCGTCGCGATTTGCTGCGCATAGTCGCGCTCGTCGAGCCCCGCTTCGTCGAACCCGATCGTGCAGGTCTTGACCGCGCGGGGGCTTGCCTCCGCCATCAGCGCGACCACCGCGGAGCTATCCACGCCGCCCGACAGGAATGCCCCGAGCGGCACGTCGGCGACCATCCGGCTGCGCACCCCGGCGCGCAACCGGTCGAGCAATTCGGCCTCCAGATCGCGTTCGCTGCCCTTGGCACGCTGCGAGAAATCCACGTCCCACCATTGCACCGGCGCTGGCATCGGCTTGCCGCGTTCGAGCAACAGGAAATGCCCCGCCGGCAGCTTCGTTACCCCCGCGACGAAACACGCATCGTCGGGCACGTAGCCGAGCGCCATGAAATCCTCGACCGCGCGCAAATCGGGTGCGCGTCGCAGCAGCGGGTGCGCGAGCAGCCCTTTCAGTTCCGACGCAAACGCCACCGCGCCGTCCGACAGCTCGGCCAGATAAAGCGGTTTCACCCCCATTCGGTCGCGCGCCAGGAACAGACTGCGTGCTTTCGCATCGTAGATCGCGAACGCGAACATCCCGTTCAGCCGCGGCAACAGGTCGGGACCCCACGCGCGCCACCCATGCAACAGCACCTCGGTGTCGCCATTCGTCGTGAAGCGCGCGCCGAGCGCCGCGAGTTCGCCGCGCACCTCCGCGAAGTTATAGATTTCGCCGTTGTAGGTGACCACCAGCTCGTCGCCGGGCAGCGCCATCGGCTGCGCGCCGCCCGCCAGGTCGATGATTGACAACCGCCGGTGCCCTAGCCCCACGCCGGGAGCGGTCCACACCCCGCTCCCGTCGGGGCCGCGGTGCGCCAGTGCGTCGCTCATCGCCGCTATCCGCGCCGGATCGACCGGCTTGGGGGTCGCCGGGTAATAGAGCCCGGCGATGCCGCACATCAGCGCGCGCCTGTCAGGCGATCGGCGGCGGCATCGACCGGCCCGAGCGCGCGCGCGAAGTCCGCGATCGCGCCGCGCGCCTGCCGCTGCTCACCTTCGGCCGACAGCAACAGCGCGCTCGCCGCCTGCCGCCCGCCGAGCAACTTCGCGCGCACCGTCGCCAATTTGGCGGCACGCGGCGATGCGGTCAGTGTATCCCCGACCCGGTACCAGGTCGCGACGGTGCGCTCGACCTTCCCGCGGCCCGCCGGCGCGGTCATGCGGATGGCACCGCCCCCGGCCAGCGCCGGCAGATCCTCGATCCGCACCCAGCTGTCGTTTTCGCGGATCGCACCCTGCCCGAACGCGATCAATTCCTTGCCTTCGTGCTGCCCGCCATAGACCGCGACCGCCAGATCGACGAAGCGCCCGCGTCCGTCGCCATAGCGCCCGATCCAGTAACGGTCGGCGCCGGGATAATGAGGTGCCCACGGCGCGGTCTCGCTCAGCCGCACCCGCTGCCAGCCCGGCACATTGGGCAAATCGCCGCTGAACGGCAGCGCATCGGCGCGCCCGGCGATCAGCGCGCCCCACGCCAGGAAGGCTGCCGCGATCGCGATCGTACCGCCCGTGGCGACGCGGACATCGGCCGCGAACGGCCAGACCCGCCGCAAGACTGCCGGGTCGATGACGGGGTCATCGGGAGCGCGATCGAACCAGCGCCAGCCGAGCGCCAGGACCGCGGCCATCACCAGTCCGAAAAACACCCAGCCATAGACGATATGGTCGAACCCGGTCGCCGCTTCGACGCTGGTCAGGTGCGCGGCGTACATCGTCCCGAACGCGCGCAGGCCATTGGCGAACACCGGCACGGTAAGCGCGACGACCATGAACACCGCCCGCCGACGCCACGACACGAAACACACGTTCGCCACGAGCGTCGCGAACGCCAGCATCGCGATCAGGAACTTGGCGCCGGAGCACGCCTCCGCCACCTCGAAATAGCCGGTCGGCGTCGTGATCAGCACCCCGTCGAGCACCGCCGGCACGCCGAACAGGTGCAGCAAGGCGACCGACATCTCCGCGGTCAGCGTTTGCAGCGGCGCTTCGAATTCCTCGCCGAACGGGACCAGGAACACCAGCCACGCCAGCGGAAACAGCAGCCCGCGTACCACGTTGGGCCCCAGCGTCGCCGCCACCGCCCCCCACACCATCAGCAGCAACCCGAGCTGCCGTGCGAGCGCGACGCTAGCCGCTTCGCCCAGCAACCAGCCGAACCCGCCGGCCGCGACCAGCGCCAGCCCCGGTGCCCAACCGACCGGGGCGACCTGCCGCAGCTCGACGCGCCGCTGCCAGATCAGCCAGCCGACCACCGGCAACACGAACAGGCAATGTCCGAAGGTCGTGCTGGTCCACCAGATGTTCGCCAGCGCCGCGACGTCGCGGTGGAACAGCAGCAGCAATCCGGTCAGCGCAACGCCGAACGCGGCACCGTGGCTGCGCCAGCGCGCGTCGGCGGAAATCGCGGCGCTGAACTCCGCGCCGCGCCAGACTGCCGTCATGCCGCCGATTGCGCCGGCGCGGACACCCGCACCGGCAATCCCATGATGCTGTCGAGCGGCGCCAGACACGCGTCCCAGCCGTACCGCTCGATGACCCGCGCCCGCGCCGCCGCGCCCAGCTTCGCCCCTTCACCAGGCGCGTCTAGCAATGCGATCACCGCTTCGGACAAATCGGTCACGTCGGATCCGACCCGGATCGTGCCGGCATGGTCGATCCCTTCCGCCGCGGCAGCGGAAGCGACCACCGGCCGCGCCATCGCCATCGCCTCGAGTACCTTGTTCTGCACCCCGCGCGCCAGTTTCAGCGGCGCGACCACGACCGCCGCCGCCGCCAGCCAGCCGCGCACGTCGGCAACTTCACCGGTTACGATTACCCCGGGAGCTTCAGTCAGTTTCTGGATTTCCGGGGTCGGATTGCGCCCGACGACCGCGAACCGCACGCTCGGGTGGCGCACCCGGATATGCGGCAGGATGGTATCGACGAACCACGTCACCGCCTCGATATTCGGGCGATAGTCCATCTGCCCGGTGAAGACGATCAACTGCCCGGTTGTCTCGATCCGCTTGAACGGCGCGGCGGGGTCGAACAGCGCGGTATCGATCCCGTTCTCGATCACGTGGATCCGCTCTGCGCCGGTCAGCCGTTCGAACACCGCGGCCTCGGCGGGGCTGATGAACAGGCTGGCATCGACCCGCGCGGCGACCGAACGGTCGTGCGCCAACAGCAATTTGCCCTCACGCCGCATCATCCATCCGCGCGGACCACCGGTGCTCTTCCCATATTGCGCGAACTTGGCCGAATCGACGTCGCAGAAATCCATCACCACGCGCTGCCGTCGGCTATCGGGCAGATATTGCGCCATCTGGCTCGAAAAGACGTAGATCGTGTCGATCGCATGGCGCGCCAGCAGATTGTCGACCGCTTCCTGCACTCCGGCGTGCTGGAACGCGGTCAGCGACGCGGGCTTGCGCGACATCAGCGACTGCAGCGCCGCCACCCAATTCGACTTCGAGCGCCAGAAGATCGACCGATTGCCGGTCAACTTCGCCAGCGCGTTCTTGTGCTTCAGGTCGCGGCTGTCGTCGGCGAATGCAATCAGATGCACGCGCTTGCGGCTCGACAGATATTTCAGGACATTAAACGCGCGAATCTTGTCGCCGCGGTCGGGCGGAAAGGGAATCCGGTGCGCCAGGAACAGGATGTCGCCCACGTGCGCGCGCTCAACCCAGCCCGCGCGACAGCTGCGGCCCGATCGCATTCGCCGCCCACAGCGGCAGCCGCTTCCACGCCGCCACCTGCAAAGCGTATTTCGGGCTATTCGGATTGACCACGCGCGGTGCCGCACCCGGCCGGGTCCGCGTCGCATAGCTCAGCGGCGTCGGCTCGAAGCTCCAGTTGGTCTTGTAGGTGGCGGTCCCCGTCCCCGCCTTCGACCGCCCGAAATCATAAGTGTGGCAGCCGCGCTCGGCGGCGTGGCGCATCACCCCGAAATACATCGCATCGGCCGCCAGCCGCGCCTTGCCCGCGGCGGTGCTACCGCCCCAATAGGGGTAGACCACGCCGTTCATGTACAGGCTCAGCACGCTTGCCATCGGTTCGCCGTCCCCCACGACGGTCAGGATATCAGCCCCCTCGCCAAAGTCGCGCAAAACTTCGGCGAACAGCGCGCGCGGGAACACCGGCGTGCCGAGATTGCGTACCGATTCGCTGTAGACCGCATAATGATCCGCCAGATCGCGCGCCGACGACCCGGTGCGGATGTCATGCCCCTGCTTCAGCGCCTTGCGCACCGTCGCGCGACGATTGCGGGTCAGCACCTGCAATTCCGCTTCGTCATCTGCTGCCAGCGGCTTGACGAATCCGACGTAAGTCGAATCTTCAACGGTCCAGCCAGCATCGGGGACCGGCCCGCCGCGCAGCTCGACGCTCGCGATATCGAGCCGCTCGGCCAGCGCCCACGCCGCCGCCGCGAGGCTGGCCACTGCGCCCGCGTCGCCGAGCACCCCGCCGTCGGTGCCGAACCCGGCCGACACCAGCGCCTTGCCGAAGATCGGCGAACGGATTTCGGTCAGCGGCAATATTCCCGCGATCGACCTGTCGCCGCGCTCGGCCACCAGATAACGCGGCCGCTGGCGACATGCGCGCGCGGTCGCCGCGGTCCACGCCGGCAG
>JAZKGJ010000049.1:16358-25936 GCA_040385975.1 Pseudomonadota bacterium
GCCAGCGCCAGTTCCTGGTGGGCCCACGGCGTGCGGCGATCGATCGAGAAGCTCGGCGCGCGGTAGCCGGTGACCGCGACCCCGCCGGCATCTTCCAGCACGCAGCGCGCGCGTTTCAGATCGGCGGCAAACTGCCCGGGGTCCATCGTGAACACCCGCTGGTGATCCCAGCCATGGCTCGCGACCTCGTGCCCGTTGTCGGCGATCCGGCGAATGAGCGCAGGGTGGCGCTGCGCGATCCAGCCGAGCGTGAAGAACGTCGCTTTGACCTCGGCCTCGGCGAACAGGTCGAGACACGCCAGTGTATTCTGCACGACCCGGCTTTCCAGCCCATCCCACGAGCTTTTGGCGATCGTCATCTCGAACGCGCCGACCTGAAACGCTTCCTCGACGTCCACCGACATGCCGTTGAGCACGCGCGTTGGCACGCTCCCCGCGACGTCGGCGGCCGAAAAGACGGTATGGACGTTCACGCCACCCCGCGCAGGCTTTGCACGTTGGGTCGGCGGTCGGTCTCGACCCAATCGACCAGCAGCGTCAGCACGCGGCGCAGCGTCGCATCCTGCTCCTCGAGCCGCGTTTCGAGCGAAGCGATCCGCGCGGCCAGCGCGTCATCGGCATTCGCGGGCGCGGGCACCGGTCCAGGCGCGGAGATCGGGAGCGGCAGTGGCTCGGGATCGCGCAATGCGCCGGGGAGCGGCTGCGGCAGGTCATTGGCGATATCGGCGATCACCACTTCGACCGCTTTCGCATCGATCGTTTCGAGCCGTTCGAGCGCGCCGTACAGCAGCACTCGTCCGGCCAGTTGATTGAGCTGCCGCGGGATCCCCGCCGACCCGCGATACAGCGCATCGAACGCGTCGCCGGTGAAGCGCGGCCGTCCGTTCCAGCCGACCAGATTGAGCCGGTGCGCCATGTACGGCTCGACTTCGCCCGCCTCCATCGGGTCGAGATGGTGGAGCGCGATCACCCGCTGGCGGAGCTGCTCGAGCCGCCCCGACCCCTGCAACCGCTCACGAAACTCGGGCTGGCCGAGCAGGAAGATCTGCAACAATGCGTGGCCGCCCGCCTGGAAGTTGGACAGCATCCTGAGTTCTTCGAGCGCCGCGACCGGCAGCGCCTGCGCCTCGTCGACGATCAGCAACGTGCGCCGTCCGCTCCGTGCCACCGCGTGGAGCCCATGCTCGATCGCCGCTAGCAATTCGGCCTTCGACGCACCCGGTTGATGCACGTCGAGCCCCGCCGCGACGATCCGCAACAGATCCTCGGGCTCGATCTGGGTCGAGGCGATCTTGACGATCTGCAACGCCTCGCGGTCGAGCTTTTCCATCAGATGCCCGACCAAGGTCGTCTTGCCCGCACCGATGTCGCCGGTGATGACGATGAAGCCTTCGCCCTGGCTCAGCCCATAGCCTAGATACGACATCGCCTTGCGGTGCGTCGTCGTATCGAACCAGAATTTCGGATCGGGGGTCAGCTGGAACGGCCGGCCCGAAAATCCGTAATATTCGTCGTACATCGGTGCCTGCCTTTTAGAAGCCGTACCGCAGCCCGAGCCGCGCCTGCGCCTGAACCTGCGCTTCGGTGGCCTTGCTGTCGAACCCGTAGACGCCCACCGACGCGGTTGCGCCGAGATTGCCGAAGCGGTGATAATAGCCCGCCGACGTGCCCAGGCTATAGACCGAGTCGGCGCCCGCCACACCGCTGTCGAAGACATTGGCGAAGGCGTTGAGATCGACCCCCGAATTGCGGTCGAGCTGCTGCGCGGCGAACACCTGTCCATAGAAGCTCTGATCGTTCTGCCCGTCCGCGACCGTCAGGTTCGGGCCGCTGTCGGGGACCAGGAACTTACGGTTCGAATAGCCCGCGCCGAAGCCCAGCGTGGTTGGCCCGCGTTTCGCGACCAGGACGCCATCGACCCCGCGCGCGCGATATTGCGCGGTGCTGATCGACTGGAACGACGAATTCAGACAGCCGCCCGCTTCCGCGCTCGATTGCCCGAAGACGCAGCCGTTGAAATTCTGCGCCAGCGGGTCGCCGGTGCCGGTGAAGCTGTTGGGGATCGACGCGACGCCTCCGCGCAGCTGCCGCCCGAAGCTCTGGATGCCGTCGTACACGCCGATGTTCAGCCCGACCGCCGACGACGCCTGATACGCCAGGCTGCCGGTGACGCTGAGCGAATCGTAGCGCCGCCCGGCGCGCGCCTGGAAGGTCGCGCGCGGGCTCGGGCGATAGAGCACGCCCGCGTCCCAGAAGAGCCCTTTGGTATCGAACGCGATCCGGCGCGGTACCGCGGTGTTGCTGATGTAGCGGCCGTTGGAATCGAGCACCGGCACGCCCGCGCCGTTGACCACCGGGTCGCGGTTGCTGATCTCGATATTCTCATACCCCGCACCGCCGGTGACCGCGAACGCGGGGGTTAGCGGGACGACCACGTCGCCGCGCCCGTAATAACCCTCGTATTTCTGATCGAGCTGATTGGCGTCCTCGCGCTCGTACGCGCCCGATGCCGACAGCCCGACGGGCAGCCCACGGCCCGGCTTGATCCCCGCGCTCGCGCTCAGCACGTGGCGCTGCGAGCTGCTGTAATTGTCGAGCGGACGCGAACCCGCCGGCACGTTCTTCGCGGTCGGGGTCGATACCTGCGTCCCGCCATAGCGATAGCTTGTCGAAATGCCGACCGGCCCGACATTGCCGTTCGCCGACGGGCCGATGTCGGCCGAGATGACCTGCGACACGTTGCTCAGATTGCCGCCGACCCCGGTGTTTGGCGCCGCGCCGCGGATGTCGCTGCGCGCGCGCGTCGCGACCGCGCCGCCGTCGATCGAGATGCCGGGCGCGACCAGCGCCGAGACCTTGGCCAGCCCGGTGACCACGGTGGTATCGGCGACATCGTCGTCATAGGCGAAGTTGCGATCGACCCGCGCGGAGATGCTCGCGGTGATCCGCCGCGAACTCGTCGTCGCGTCGATCCCCGCCGACAATTGCGTGTAGGTCAGCACGTCGCCGTTCCGCACGTCGGCGCTCAGCACCTGCGCGGCTTCCAGATAAGGCGAGAATTTGACCTGACCCGCGCGCGCCTGGGTCTGCGCGGCGGCCGGACTTGCGACCAGGCACGCGAACGTCGCCGAGGCGGCGATCCCGGACCAGCGCCCGTTGGGCTTGATCATTTCGTGTCCTCCGTTGGAGTGTAATAATCGCCGAAGCGGTATCCGCCCGGTTGGTGCTTGACCTGATTGAGGACGAGCTGGATGTGTTCGCAGCCGTCGAGCAGCGCGACCGCGTCGCGGATCTCGCCGTCGGTGGTGCGATCGGCGCGGACCACCATCATCACCTGGCCCGCGTGGAGCGCAAACACCGCCGCCGGCGACGCCGCCAGCGCGGGCGGGCTGTCGAAAATCAGGATGCGCTTGGGGTCGGCACTGAGCAGGCGGGCGATGACCGCGCGGGTGCGCTCGCTTGCCAGCAATTCGGTGTCGTCGTTGGTGCGGCTGCCCGCGGCCAGCACCGACAGCTGCGGAATGTCGGTCCGCACCACCAGCGTCTCGGGGTCGAGCACCGGGTCCGCGAGCGCGTCGAGCAGCCCCGGTCCGGCGCTCAGCCCCAGCCGCGGCATCACGTCGCGCTTGGCGAAATCGCCGTCGATCAACAGCACTTCGGTCTCGCGCTCGGCCGCCAGGCTGATCGCGAGGTTGATCGCGCAAAACGTCTTGCCCTCGTCGGGCCGCGCCGAACATACCAGAATCGTGCGCGCCTTCGCCGGATCCTCGCGCAGCGACCGCGCGGTCAGCAGCAATTGCCGCTTCACCAGCCGGAATTCCTCGGCGAGCACACTGACGGTGGCCCCGGGCACGATCATGCCCCCCTCGGCCAGCCGCGCGCGATCGATAATGGCGGTGGCTCCCGAGACCGGCGCGACACCCCGCCCGTTCGTTCCGAGCGAAGTCGAGGGACGCGCGACAGGAACCGGTGCCTCGACTTCCGCCACGGGCGGAAGCCTGTCCTGAGCGCCTGCGAAGCGGGCAGTCGAAGGGCTCGGCACGAACGGGGGCGGGGCGACCGGAGTGGGCGCGACCGGCACCGGCGCAACCTGCACCGGCGTCACCGGCACATGAATCCGCGGCTCCGCGAACGGCGCGGGCACCGGCACCACCGGCGGCCGCCGTTCGAACGCGCCAAGCCCGTAGGCGTCTGCCGCGCGCTCGATCAGCGATCCGCCGCCCGGGCGCTTCGGGGTCAACTGATTCATGCCAGCAGCCCCCGCTGGAGGAATTCGACCCCGATGAGCGCGACGAATGCGACCGCCAGTGCGCCCGCGCCGCCCGCGAAATACTTTAATTGCTTGCGGCGCAGCGCGGTCTGCGCAGCGGTCAACACTTCGCCGATCGCGCCGATCACCGGCAACCCCGAGGCACGCTCGAGCCGCCCCGCGGTCGGATAGGTCGTGCGCAGCTGGCCGAGTGCGAACGCCGCGCCGACCCCGCCCGCAATGCCCGCCAGCAGCACCCCGGTCAGCAACAGCGGCCGATTGGGCGTCGCCGGTGCCGACGACAAGGTCGGCGGGTCGGTGACCGAGAATTTGACCGAGCTGGTCTGCGTCTGGACCTGCCCGCGCAGCTGGATGTCCTGACGGTCGGCGAGCAATTTATCGTAACCGTCCTTCAGCACCTGATAATCGCGCTCGATCTTGCCCTGCTCGGCCGCGGCGTCGGGCTGTTCGGTCAGCTTCGCCTGCAAACGGTCGAGATCGCCCTGAATCAGCGCCTTCTTGGTCTGCAGCGCGGCGACCGCACCGGCGCGCTCGGTCTGCATCGAACGGGCGGCCATGTAGCTCGGGTTCGACACCCCGCCGCCGCCCGACATCGGCTCGCGCGCCGCCGCCGCCTGCGCCGCGGCATATTGCGAACGCAGCGCGACCATGTCGGGATGCGCGTCGGTATAACCCCGCCCGCGCCCCTCGGCGATCTGCCCGGCGATCAGGTTCAGCCGCGCGCGTGCCGGACCCGCGACCGGCCCCGCCCCAGGCAGGCTCGCAGGGGTCCCCGCCAGCTGACCGTTGGCCACCGCCAGCATCGAATTGGCCTGCGCCAGGTCCTGATCGACCTGCGCGATCGACGAGCGCGCCGCCGCAATCCGGTCGTCGATCGACCCGGTGCCGGGCAGCGAGCCCAGAAACTGCGACTGGAATTGCGCGCGTTTGGCCTCCGCGCTCGACAATTGCGCCTGCCGGTCGGCGAGCTGCTTGTCGAGGAACTCGAGCGTCTGCGCATTCTCCTCGCGGTTGCCCGCCAGATTGGTCTCGACGAAGATGTCGATCAGCTTCTGCGCGATCGCGCGCGCCAGCTTTGGCGACGACGCTTCGGCGGTGATCTCGACCAGATTTTCGGTCGTCGCGGTGACCTTGATCTGCTTCTGGAGCTGCGCGACCCGCTCGGCGATGTCGCGGTCGTTGGCGACGGTGTTGGCCAGGTCGGTGCCGCGCACCACCTTTTCGAGGTTGACCGCCGACGCCAGCGACTGGCGCACGCGGTCGATTCCGCGCTGCTGATCGATGTCGCTGATGCCGACCTTGGTCGGCAACACGCTGCTGATATCGACCCGGACCTTGGCGACCGATTCGTACTTGTTCGGAATCTGCGACACAACCAGCCAGCCGACGAGGCAGATCGCCCACGCCGCCGCCAGCGCCACCCAGCGCCGGTTCCAGATCGCGTGGAATGCGATCCGGACTTCTTCGTAGATCGAGCCCATCCCCGCCTGCGCCCTAGAACATCGATTCGGGGATGATGATGACGTCGCCGGGTTCCAGCCGGACGTTCGCGCTCGAATCGCCGCTCTTCAGCAGCTTGCCGAGCTTCAGCCCGTATTCGGCCTGCCGCCCGGTACGACGGTCGTAGCGGATCAGCTTCGCGCGATTCCCCGCGGCGAATTCGTTGAGCCCGCCGACCGAGATCATCGCGTCGAGCAACGTCATGTTGGCGCGGTACGGAATCGACGCGGGCTTCGCGGTCGCGCCGACGATGCGGATCTGCTGGCTGAAGGTCCCCGAGAAATTCTTGACGATGACCGAGACCATCGGGCTGTTGATGTACTGGCTCAGCGCCAGTTTCATGTCGTCGGCCAGCATCGCCGGGGTCTTGCCGACCGCGGGCATATCGGTGACCAGGGGCGTCGTGATCCGGCCGTCGGGGCGGACCTGGATATCGGCGGAGAGTTCGGGATTGCGCCACACGAACACGCTCAACGTATCGAGCGGCCCGATCACATAATCCTCGCCGGGCCCTTCCTGGCTCGCGACATAGGGCGCGGCGGGCAGCGACGGGCGGTCGCCGCCCGCGATGCAGCCGGTCAGGGTCAGCGCGATTGCCGACCCGGTAGTGAGAAATTTGATCGTACGCATCGACACCGGACCTCCGGCCGGCGCGTGGGCGGCGCGGAACGTCTCCCGCGTCACGACACACCGGCGTCAGGCTCGGCTATCGGTTAGACAGGTGAAGATTGCGTTAGGAACGACCCGCGCGCGCGCCGATTCCGACGAGTATTTCGGCGGGTTCGGGATGGCCCAGGAACCCGGTCGGACTGGCGGTGCGGCCATAGGCACCGGCCAGGAACACCGCGATCACGTCGCCGACCTCGGCCCGCGGCAGCGCGACCCGATCGCCGAGCCGGTCGAGCGGGGTGCACAGCGGCCCGACCACGTTGACGGTTTCCTCCGCCGCCGCACCAATCCGGTCGGCGAGCGCCAGCGGATAGTTTCGCCGCACCACCGTGCCGAGATTGCCGGTCGCCGCGAGCTGGTGGTTGAGCCCGCCGTCGCAGATCAGGAAGGTCTCGCCCTTCGATTCCTTGCGGTCGATGACGCGGGTCAGATACACCCCGCCTTCGCCGACCAGCCAGCGCCCGAGTTCGAGCGCATAGCGCGTGCCGGGGATCGCTTCGCGCGCCAGCAGATCGCCCAGCGCGTCCCCGATCGCCGCGACATCGACCGGCGCATCGCCCGCGAAATACGGCAGCCCGAACCCGCCCCCCAGATTGACCAGCGGCGGCGCGCTACCCACCGCATCGGCCAAGCGCGCGGCGAGCCGCACCGTCGCCGCCTGTGCCTCGATGATCGCCGCGGTGTCGAGCGTCTGCGACCCGGCGAAGATATGCCACCCGCGCCAGCTTGCGCCCGCGGCGACGACCCGCTTGGCAAGCGCGGCCGCGCGGTCGGCATCGACTCCGAACGGCGACGCGCGTCCGCCCATCCGCATCCCCGAGCCCTTCAATTCGAAGTCGGGATTGACCCGCACCGCCAGCCGCGGCGTCGCGCCACTTTGCTCGGCGAGCGCGAGCGCGCGGTCGGCCTCGCCTTCGCTTTCCAGATTGATCGTCGCACCCGCGCGGATTGCAGCCTTCAGCTCGGCATCGCGCTTGCCCGGTCCGGCAAAGCTGATCGCTGTTCCGGACTTCACCGCCAGTGCGGTGGCGAGTTCGCCCGCCGAAGCGACATCCAGCCCATCGACCAGCGGTGCCATCGCAGTCAGCAGCGGCGCGAACGGATTGGCCTTGATCGCATAATGCAGGTCGATGCCGGGAAACGCGGCGCGAAGCCGCGCGAGCCGGTCGGCGACGATGCCGAAATCATAGACGAACAGCGGCGTTCCCGCCTCGGCCAAGTCGGCAAATTCACGTCCGCCCAGCGCCAGGCGGCCCTGCTCGAAATCGGGCGGGATTGGTCCAGTGGGCTTCATCTTCCGCCCTCCCCCGCCAATCCGTTCGCGCTGAGCGAAGTCGAAGCACCCGCGCCGACAGACCCTTCGACTGCGCTCAGGGCGAACGCTTGAAGAATATCGTGCCGCAACCCCGCCCGGTCCCATTTCCCGTTCGCGTTGCGCGGGAAGTCCTGGCGCCAATAATACACCCCCGGCTGCATGAAGCTCGGCAGATCGCGGCGCAAGCGCGCGCGCAGCGCCGCCTCGGTCGATCCGTCGCCCTTTGCCACCACGGCGATCGCCTGTCCTAGCCGTGGGTCCGGCACACCCAGCGCCACGGCCTCGACGGTCTCGCCGCCAGCCAGCACCGCATCCTCGATCTCGTTCGGACTCAAACGGTTGCCGGCCGATTTAATCATCTCGTCATCACGGCCGACAAACCGGAGCAGGCCATCGTCGCCCGCCACAACCATGTCCCCAGACCAAACCTCCCCATCCCGGAACCGCTGCGCCGTTCGTGCGGGGTCGCGCCAGTATCCCTGCGCGACCAATGGCCCGGCATGGACCAGCTCGCCCGGCTCCCCCGCCGCGGCGATGCTGCCGTCGGGGCGGCGCACGCTGATCTCGGCGAACGGGATCGCGGTCCCGATCGCGTCGGGGTGTTCGTCGATCAGCGCGGGGTCAAGATAGGTCGAGCGAAACGCCTCGGTCAGCCCATACATCGCGTAGAGCTCGGCCTCGGGGAACCGGGTCCGCAGCCCGGTCCCCAGCCCCCGCGTCAGCGCCCCGCCCGAATTGGTCAGCCGCCGCAAGCTGGTCGCTTCCGGCCATTCCGCCTCGAGCAATTGCACCCACAACGGTGGTACCCCCGCCAGCGTCGTGATCTTCTCGCGCGCCACCGCCTTCACGACATCGCGCGGGGTCAGATAGTCGAGTGGCACGACCCGTCCCCCCGCCAGCCAGGTCGAAAACAACTGGTTCTGCCCGTAGTCGAAGCTCAGCGGCAGCACCGCGAGCACGCGGTCGCTCGCCTGCAGCTTCAAATAATGCGCGACGCTAACCGCGCCCAGCCACAAATTCGCGTGGCTCAGCATTACCCCCTTGGGCCGCCCGGTCGACCCGGAGGTGTAGAGGATCGCGGCCAGCGCAGCAGGATCGGCCTGCGAACGCGGCAATTCCGCGCCCGCCAACGGCAACGCCCCCTCGTCGATCACCGGACACGTCGCGTCGCCCGCCTCCAGCGTCGTCGCCCGCGCCTCTTGCGTGACCAGCAACTCCGCGCCGCTATCGGCCAGGATATGCGCGACCTGCGCTCGCTTCAGCGCGGGATTGATCGGCACATGGATCAAGCCCGCCCGCGCCGCCGCCAGCGGCAGCAGGCACGCGGTTCGTGTCTTGGGCAGCCAGTTCGCCACCCGCGCGCCCGCCGCCAGCCCCCGGCCCGCGAGCGCCCCCGCCATCGCCCCGACCGCGCTTTCGACTTCGGCAAAGCTCATCGCTCCGGCGCGATCGCGCAGCGCGACATCGCCCGCCGCCCCGGCCAGGACGTGGTCGATCGGACGCGGAACGGGGTCGAGCGGTACCATCGCCGCCTACCTTAGCGCCAAGGCGTTGCCGAATTCACTCCTCTTCCCTCAACCCAATCCACCCGCTAATCGCGCCGCCGTGATCCCCGAAACCCGCCCAGCCGTCGAAGCGACCGTCCGCGCGGTGCTGCGCGACGTCCTCGGCGTCAGCCAGCCGCGCGTCGACGCCTTTCGCAGCGAAACTCCGCTGTTCGGGTCGCTCCCGGAACTCGACTCGATGGCCGTCGCCGGCCTGCTCACCGAACTCGAGGACCGGCTCGGCATGATGATCGACGACGACGAGGTCGACGGCGACATG
>JAZKGJ010000050.1:0-9602 GCA_040385975.1 Pseudomonadota bacterium
AAATTTCAGCGGGTCTTCGGCGACACGCGGCAAGGGGATCGCGGTGTAACCGGGGTCGAGGATCTGTTCGAAGCGCACCTGCGGCCCGATCCGGTCGTGATGGTCGCACGCGGGACACACGAACAGATTCTCTTCGAGCTCCTTGACGAAGGTCATCTGCCCGCAGCCCTTGCACTTGTGCCACAGGTTGTCGGTGCCGGTATCCTTCTTGGGCACCACGAACGAGAGTGCGTTGCGAACGCTGCTGATCCAGCTCATTTCCGTTTCCCGAGCGCGGTGGCGATGGTGTCGATATAGCCGCGAACCGCGGCCGGTGCACCCGTCCCGTGCTGCGCCACCAGTTCGACGATCGCCGAGCCGATGACGATGCCGTCGGCACCGGCGGCGGCGATCGCGGCGGCCTGATCGGGGGTGCGGATGCCGAAGCCGACCGCGACCGGGAGGGCGGTGGCGGCTTTCAGGCGTGCCACGGCGGCGGCGATGTCGACGGTTGCAGCCTGCTGTTTGCCGGTGATGCCCGCGACCGAGACGTAGTAGAGGAAGCCGCTGGCGCCTTCGAGCACTGTCGGGAGTCGCGCGGCGTCGGTGGTCGGCGTGGCGAGCCGGATCGGCGCGATCCCGGCGGCGCGGAGCGCGGGGCCGAGCGCCTCATCCTCCTCGGGCGGAATGTCGACGCAGATGACGCCGTCGACGCCGGCGGTCGCGCACTGGTCCGCGAACCAGTCCGGGCCGCGGCGGAGCATCGGGTTTGCATAACCCATCAGGACGAGCGGGACGGCGGGGTGACGCGCGCGGAAGTCGGTCGCAAGGGCGAAGATGTCCGCGGTGGTCGTGCCCACGGCGAGGCTGCGGATGTTGGCGGCCTGGATCGCCGGCCCGTCCGCCATCGGGTCGGTGAACGGCATCCCCAATTCGATCACATCCGCCCCGCCGGCGACGAGTGCGTCGAGGATTGCAGGCGTGTCGCCGTCGCCCGCGGTGACGAAGGTGACGAGGGCGGGGGGGGTGGCGAAGGCGGCGGTGAGGCGCGACGTCAAAGCCCTCTCCCCTTCAGGGGAGAGGGTTGGGAGAGGGGGAGTTGCGCTGCGATTGCGGCAAGCACGCCTTCCAGATTTCCCAACACCTCGGAGTTCGTAAAACGCATCACGCGATAGCCGTTCGCTTGAAAATAGTCGGTTCGAACGGCGTCATAATCCTCTTGCGTGACGTGGGTGTCACCGTCGATTTCGATCACCAGCATCGGGTCGCGGGCGGCGGAACTTGACACCCTCGAACCTTTTCGCACGGACGGCGAACCACAGTGCTTGCTCGGCCGGCGTCGGCTCGCGCCGCATCGACTTGGCAAAAACCGTCAGGCGGGGGTCACGCATTCCCCTCTCCCAACCCTCTCCCCTGAAGGGGAGAGGGCTTTCCGGGCGTGCTCATATCTCCACCCCGAGCGCACTCGCCACCGTGAAGATGTCCTTGTCCCCCCGCCCGCACAGGTTCGCCAAGACGATCGCGTCGGCAGGCATCTCGCGCGCCACGTTTGCCACCGCGGCGATCGCGTGGGCGGGCTCTAACGCGGGGATGATGCCTTCGGTGCGGCAGAGCAGTTGGAACGCGTCGAGCGCTTCCTGATCGGTCGCGCTGGTATATTCGACGCGGCCGATGTCGCGCAGCCACGCGTGCTCGGGGCCGATGCCCGGATAGTCGAGGCCCGCGCTGATCGAATGGCCCTCGGCGATCTGACCGTCTGCGTCCTGGAGCAGATAGGTCTTGTTGCCGTGGAGCACGCCCGGCGCGCCGCCCGCCAGGCTCGCGGCATGCTGTTCGCCCTCGAGGCCGAGCCCGGCCGCCTCGACGCCGAGCATCCGCACCGACGGGTCGTCGAGGAACGGGTGGAAGAGCCCGATCGCGTTGCTGCCGCCGCCGATCGCCGCGACCAATAAGTCGGGCAGCTTGCCGGTCCGCGCCAGCATTTGCGCACGCGCCTCGCGGCCGATCACGCTCTGAAAATCGCGGACCAGCTCGGGATAGGGATGCGGCCCCGCCGCGGTGCCGATGAGATAGAAGGTGTCATGGACGTTCGCGACCCAGTCGCGCAGCCCCTCGTTCATCGCGTCGGACAGCGTCTGCGCGCCGCTCTCGACCGCGCGGACCTCGGCGCCGAGCAGCTTCATGCGGAACACGTTGGGCTGCTGCCGCGCGACGTCCTTCGCGCCCATGTAGATGACGCACGGCAGTCCGAAGCGTGCGCAGACCGCGGCGGTCGCGACGCCGTGCTGACCCGCACCCGTTTCGGCAATGATGCGGGTCTTGCCCATCCGGCGCGCGAGCAGGATTTGCCCCACGCAATTGTTGATCTTGTGCGCGCCGGTGTGGTTGAGTTCGTCGCGCTTGAACCAGATCTGCGCGCCACCGATCGCTTCGGTGAGGCGGGGGGCGAAGTAGAGCGGGCTGGGGCGACCGACATAATGTTCGAGCAGATCGTCGAACTCGGCCCGGAACGCCGGATCGGCTTTCGCGCGGCGATATTCGGCGTCGAGTTCGAGCACGAGCGGCATCAGGGTTTCGGCGACGAAACGGCCCCCGAACTGGCCGAAATGGCCGCGTTCGTCTGGCTGCGTGCGGAAGGAATTGGGGGCGGGAGCGTTCACGTCCGTTCTCCTAGCCGTTCGTGCCGAGCGTAGTCGAGGCATCGTTTGCACACGCGGGGTTCCCTCGACTTCGGCGCAAAGCGCCGAAGTTTATCCTGAGCTTGTCGAAGGGCTCGGGACGAACGGAGTTAGAGTGTGGCGGTGGCGCGGAGAAACCCGGCGATTTTGCCCACGTCCTTGACCCCGGGCGCGGTCTCCACGCCCGACGACACATCGACCATTGTTGCACCAGTCAGGTGGATCGCCTCTCCGACGTTGAAGGCGTCGAGACCCCCCGCGAGCACCCAGTTTTTCGAATGACGAAAGCCGCTGAGCATGCGCCAGTCGAAACGCAGTCCCATGCCACCCGGGAGCAATGCGTCATCTGGCGTTTTTGCGTCATAAAGAATGCGGTCGATTTCTACATCGCTATAGGCTCGCGCCTTCTCAAGGTCACCGGGATTTCGTATTGGCACGGCCGCCCACAAGCCAGCCCCTACACAACGCATTCGTTCGGCGATTTCTCGACAGCGATACGGTTCGGCCTTGTGGACCTGAACTACCGATAGTCGACCGGCCTCCACCGCTGCATCAAGTAGAGCATCGTCGGGATCAACAAATACTCCGACACGGGCGACATGGTCGGGCACTCGAGACGATAGCGATCGAGCGTCCGCCAAAGTGACGTTGCGAGGAGAGGCCGAATAAAAGACGAATCCGACATGGCTCGCCCCGCCCGCAACCGCAGCGTCGAGCGTTGGCGCGGTGCTGAGGCCGCAAATTTTCGTCTGGATGCGCAAGCAATGCTCCGTTCGCCCTGAGCCTGTCGAAAGCCGCTCTTCTAACGACCGGGCCTGGAAAAAAAACGGGGCTTCGACTTCGCTCAGCCCGAACGGGGTTGGCAGCGTAGCGTGTGGTCGCGTCTTGCCCTCTCATCCACACGCGACTAAACCCCTCCGCAACAGGTGGCCGCTCCGTGATGGGGCGGCCCTTTCTATTTCTGGAGTATCTCATGGCTCAGCCGCTCATGCCCCACGCGACCGCCAGCTGGCTGGTCGACAACACCGCGCTGTCGTTCGAACAGATCGCCGATTTCTGCGGGCTGCACATCCTCGAGATCCAGGCGATCGCCGACGATACCGCGACCACCAAGCTGACCGGGCGCGATCCGCTGCGTGCGCACGAGCTGACGCAGGAGGAGATCGACAAGGGGCAGGATGACCCGGAGTACCGCCTCCAGATCATGAAGGGCCCGGACCAGGTCCGTCGCACCGCGGGGCCGCGCTACACCCCGGTCAGCAAGCGCCAGGACAAGCCCGACGGCATTTCGTGGATCATCCGCAATCATCCCGAAGTGACCGACGGCGCGATCGGCAAGCTGATCGGCACCACCCGCACCACGATCGCGGCGATCCGCGACCGCAGCCACTGGAACATCAGCAACATCACCCCGAAGGACCCGGTCACGCTGGGCCTCACGACGCAGCGCGAGCTGGACGCCGCGGTCGCGAAGGCGGCGAAGGCGGCCGGTGCCGCGCCGCGCGAGGACACGACCTTCGACGGCGACCGCAGCGCGTTGATCGAAGAGCTGCGCACCGAACGCGAACGCAACGTGCGCGAAGCCGAGATGATCGCGAGCGGCGAAATGGAAGCGCCGGCCCCCAAGCCCACCTGGGACGATCCGTTCCGGCGATAAACGCGCGGCGACCTTGGCGCGAGCGGATTGCGTTGCTAACCGCAACCCAATGGCGACCATCCCCGACCTCGACCAGAGCTTCGTCGCCACCAGCCACAAGGGGCTGACGTATCCGTTCGGCGGGGCCGAGCCGGGCGAAGGGCAGGTCATGCCGGTCGCGCAGGATCGAGGTGGGGGGATTGGCTGGGTGCGGCTCGCGATGTGGGGGCCGCTCAAGCACGTCAATTGCTGGCTGATCGACGATGCGGACGGCGCCGTGCTGGTTGACACCGGCTTCAACCGCGACGATTCGCGCGCCGCCTGGAAGGCGATCGCCGCCGGGCCGATGGCGGGCAAGCGGATCACGCGGGTGATCGGGACGCACATGCATCCCGACCATATCGGGCTGGCCGGGTGGATGTGCCGGCACCACGCCGCGCCGCTGTTGATGACGCGCGGCGAATGGCTGACTGCGCAGATGTTGATCGCCGATGCGCGCGAGGCGGTTCCCGACGAAGTGACCGCGTTCCGGATCGGCGCGGGGTGGAGCGAAGCGCAGATCGCGACTGCGGCCGAACGCGGCTGGTCGGGGTTCCGACGGATCGTCACGCCGCTGTCGCTCAGCTACGTGCGCATCAAGGACGGCGACACGCTTCGCATCGGCGGACGCGACTGGCGTGTGATCGTCGGCTCCGGCCATTCGCCCGAGCACGCGTGTCTGCTCGACGAAGCCGCGGGCGTGTTCGTCGCGGGCGATCAGGTATTGCCGCGGATCAGTCCCAATGTATCGCTGGGGGTCACCGAGCCCGGGGCCGATCCGCTCGGCGAATGGTTCGCGTCGATCGCCAAATTGAAGCGCGAAGTGCCCGCCGACGTGTTGGTGCTGCCAGGGCACGGCGACCCGTTCACCGGGCTGCACATCCGGCTCGACGCGATGGACCGCGAACACCGCGAACGGCTCGACGAGCTGGCGGTATTCCTGGCCGAGCCGCGTCGTGCGGTGGATTGCTTCGGGCGGCTGTTCCGGCGCGCGATCGGCGACGATATGCTCGGCATGGCGACCGGTGAGGCGATGGCGCATCTGAAGCGGCTCGAGGTCGAGGGCCGCGCGGTGCGCGAGATTCGCGACGGTGTGTGGTGGTGGCGCGCGACCTGATCGGTTAGGATCGCCGCAAGATCGGGAGAGAATCGATGTGCGACGACCATACCGAAGAGGATAATGCGCGCTATTTCGCGACCCGCCGCCAGTTCGCGGTCGGTGCGGGCGCGGTCGGGCTGATGGCGGTGCTGCCGAGCCCCGCGAATGCCGCCACCGTTGCCGGGCGCAACGTCGTCATCACGACCCCCGACGGCGAGGCCGACGCCTATTTCGTCGCGCCGACGACGGGCAAGCATCCCGCGGTGCTGGTCTGGCCCGACATCATGGGGCTGCGGCCCGCGTTCGAGCAGATGGGCAAGCGGCTGGCCGAGAGCGGTTACGCGGTGCTGGTCGTCAACCAATTCTATCGCGGGACGAAAGCGCCGTTCCTGAAACCCGGCGAGGACTGGCAGGCCCCCGATACCCGCGCGAAGATTATGGGCTGGCGCGCGATGCTGAGCCAGGCGGGGACCGCGCGCGACGCGACCGCCTTCATCAACTGGCTCGACCAGCAGAAGTCGGTGAACCCCAAGCGCGGGGTTGCGACGACCGGTTATTGCATGGGCGGGCCGATGACGATGATCACCGCCGCGACGCTGCCCGGGCGGGTGCGTGCGGGCGCGTCCTTCCACGGCGGCGGCCTCGCGACCGATAAGCCCGACAGCCCGCATCTGCTGGTCCCGAAGATGAAGGCGCAATATCTGTTCGCGGTCGCCGAGAACGACGATCAACGGGGTCCGGCGGAAAAGGAAAAGCTGCGCGAGGCGTATCTCGCCGCGAAGCTGCCCGCCGAGATCGAGGTCTATGCCGGCGCGATGCACGGCTGGTGCCCGCCCGACAGCAAGGTCTACAACGCGGCACAGGCGGAAAAGGCGTGGTCGCGGCAGCTGGCGCTGTTCAAGAGGGCACTGTGAGCAACGGGACTAGGATGATCTCATGACCCTCACCTTCTACACCAACCCGATGTCGCGCGGTCGGATTGCGCGGTGGATGTTGGAAGAGGTCGGCGAACCGTATGAGACGGTGCTGGTCGACTGGAACGCCAAGCCGCAGGCGCTGCTCGACGCCAATCCGCTCGGCAAGGTGCCGACGATCGTCCACGACGGCAAGGTGGTGAGCGAAGCCGCCGCGGTGTGCCTGTATCTGGCCGATGGGTTTCCCGCCGCGGGTCTCGCCCCGACCGACGCCGAGCGCGCGGATTACTATCGCTGGATACTGTTCACCGCCGGGCCGCTCGAGGCCGCGATGATGGACAAGGCGCTCGGCGCGACCGTCCCCGCCGACAAGCGCGGGATGGTCGGCTACGGCAGTTTCGACGAAGCGGTCGACACGCTGGCGTTCGCGCTGAATCAGTATGAGTTTGTGACGGGCGACCGCTTCACCGCGGCCGACGTCTATGTCGGCAGCGCGGTCGGCTGGTTCACGCAGTTTGGGATGCTGCCGAAGCGCGAGCCGTTCACTTCGTATCTGGCGCGGCTCTACGACCGTCCCGCGTGGGTGCGCGCGCGCGAAATCGACGATGGCTTGATGCCCGCGCAGTCATCCAGCTGACGGGTTGCCTGCGCCCCGCGCGCTGATAGATTGGCGCGGGCAAGGGGGACCAGCATGGCCGAGGCGATGACCGCGCCGCGTATGCACCGCAAACGGGCCGACGTGCCTGCGCCCGAGACCGCGCCGGATACCCCCGACCCGATCGAGATCGCGCTGAAGGCGGTCGCCGCCGACGCCGACGGTCACCCGCTGGCGCGCGCGGTGCTGGAAAAGCACGCCAAGCTGCTCGATGTGCAGTGCCAGCGCGAGCGCGAGGAATGGAGCGTGCTGCGGGTCCAGCGCTGGACCCGCTGGCTGATATTGGGCGCGGTCGTCGCACTACTGGTCGGGATCGCTGCCTTGCTGTGGAATGCGAGCCGCTCGACCAGCTTGGTGATCGAGCCCTTCGAAGTGCCGCCGCAACTCGCCCAGCGCGGCCTGACCGGCAAGGTCGTGAGCGCGCGCGTGCTCGACGAACTCGCGCGGCTGCAGCGCGATACCGAGTCGATGCGTGGCGCGAAAAGCTACGCGAACGACTGGCAGGGCGACATCAAGCTCGACATTCCGCAGACCGGGCTTTCGGTCGGCGAAGCGTGGCGGACACTGAAGGGGTGGCTTGGCGCGCAGACCAGCATCGGCGGCGAGATTGTGCTGGCACCCCAAGGCGCGCTGGGGATCACCACGCGCGCGGGCGCGGAATCGGGCGGGACGGTCGCGGGGCCGGCGGACGACTTCGACCGCCTGGTCGGCGAGGCGGCAGCGCGCCTTTATCGGATCACGCAGCCCTATCGGTTTGCGATCAGCCGCCGGGATCCCAATGAGGCCATCGTGGTGCTGACCGAGCTGACCGGGGCGGAAACCGAACTGGACCGCAAATGGGCCTATAGCGGCCTGTCCGCGACGTATCGCCGCATGGGCGACGAGGTGAAGGCGCTGGCGATGGCCGAACGCGCGCTGGCGATCGATCCGAACCTGTTGCCGGCAATCGGTAATCTCGGACTGGCGCACTTGAGGGCCGGGCATTTGCCCCAGGCGGCAGCGGCATTCGAACGGCACGACGCCACCTTTCGGCAGTTCGGCAACGACGATATCTATGACAACCGGGTCGCGACGCTCAATCAGCTCAGCAGCGAAGCCACGCTTGCGATGATCATCCGCAACGCGCCGGCGCTGCTGAGGACGGCGGCCAGACTGGACGAATTCTCGGCCAGTTCATTCAACCTGGTAAGTACGATCTCGCGGCGCGAAGCCGCGCTGATCGGACACGACCCGCGGCGTGCGGCGGCGCTGACGCTGCCGGTCGCGCAGGATCCCGACGACGCGGCCGAAGCAGCGATGCAGGACGCTGTGATCGCGATGCAGCTGGCGGCGGCGCGCGGCGACCCAGCGGGCGTCAGGTCGGCGGCGGTGATCTGGTCGAGCGAAATGGCCCGCGTGCCTCCCACGCTGCACCGCTCGCGGCGGATCGCAACGCAGCCCTATGTCGCGATCCTGCTCGCACAGGCCGGACTCCCGCGCGCCGCGGCCTCGCTGAGCGACCGGTTGCCCAACGACTGCTACGATTGTGTCCGCGCAAAAGGCTGGGCGGCGCTCGCGGCGGGCGACCGGGTCGCTGCGCGCCGCTGGTTTGCCGAGGCGGTGCGGCAGGGGCCGGCCCTGCCCGCCGCGCGGGTCGATCTGGGGCGGCTCCAGCTGTTGGAGGGTCGGTTCGACGCCGGGCTTGCGGAGTTGCGCAAGGCCGCTCGGCTGTCGCCGAACTGGGCCGATCCGCTGCGTTACGAAGGCGACGCGCTGCTCCGGGCCGGCAAACCGGCCGAGGCGCGCGCCGCTTATGCGCGAGCGGCGAAGGCGGCGCCGAACTGGGGGTCGCTGCGACTGATCCAGGGGCGCCTGCTAACCGCGCTCGGCGACGGCGCGGGCGCGCGGGCAGCGTTCGCGGCGGCCGGGCGCGCGACGCTCACGCCCGCCGAACGCGCTCGGCTGGCGCAAGCGCTCAGCGCGCTGGCAGCTCGGCCATGACCCGCTCGCGCTCGGCGGGGGTCATCGTCGTCCAGCGCGCAATTTCGTCGAGGGTGCGGCGGCAGCCTTCGCAATAATCGCCGTCGATGCTGCAGATATTGACGCACGGGCTGGCGATCGGCTCGACCGGCGCGAAGGTGATGATTGGGCCGGTCATGCGCAGGGCGGCGCCGAGCTAAGAGCCGAGCGTGGCGCTCAGGAAGCTGGGGACCGGGCCGTTCCAGCTGTCGTCGGCGTCCGGCGCGGGCGTCTCGCGCACTACCGGGTCGACGGGGCGCGGTTCGCGCGCCGGGCGCGGGGGGCGGGCCTCGCGCGGTTCGCGCACTTCGCGCGGCGGACGTGCTTCGCGGGCCGGGCGGGGTTCGCGTGCGGTCGGCGCTTCGCGCGGCGCGCGCTCCTCGCGCGGCGCAGCGGCGGGTGTCGCGCCCAACCGTTCGATCGTCATGCCGGTCAGCTTTTCGATATTCTCGATATTCTCCGCGTCGTCGGGCGCCACGAGCGTATAGGCGACCCCGGTCGCCCCGGCGCGGCCGGTCCGCCCGATCCGGTGGACGTAATCGTCGGGGTGCCACGGCGCGTCGTAGTTGAAGACGTGGCTGACGCCCTTGATGTCCAGCCCGCG
>JAZKGJ010000051.1:0-43199 GCA_040385975.1 Pseudomonadota bacterium
ATACTCGATCAGCGATCGCAGGCCCGATGCCAGCGCGCCGGCGATCAGCGCGGTCCCGGCATTGTCCTTGACCGCGATCGCGCTGCCGCCATTGATTGCCAGCGTCACGGATCCGGTATTCGTGCCGCCCCATGTAATCGTGAACTTCATGCCATCGACCAGCGTGCCGAGGTCGAGGACCGGATCGAGGACGGCGGTTACGGCGTTGACGGTGCCCGCGACCGTCGTCAGCGCGATCGCGGCGCTGTCATACAGTTCTTTGATATGGGCGGCGATGTTGTTCATGTAGTCATCGCCGGAAACCGCGCCGACCGTGGCGCTGTTGAACGTCGTTCTTGTTGCCATGTCGTCCTCTAGGCCGCTAGCAGCGGCACGATCCCCGGCGCTTCGGCGACAAGGGTCAGGGTTGCGGTCAAATCCTCTTTCGGCGTGATCGCGAACACGATCAGGCGCTCGACTTCGGTCCCCAGCGGGCCGGTCGCGCACAGGACGCCCTCGCTCAGGCCCGCCGCAGAAATCGGGCTTGCAAAGGTCAAGAGGTCGGTTTCGCCGGCGGCGTTGCTGACCGCGTGAATCGTGCGCGATCCCGCGCGCCGGATCGCGACGCCGGTCTTTCCCCCCAGCGCATGCATGTCGGCGACCGCATGCAGATCGGTCGTCGCGTGCATGTCGGATGCGCCGGCGATCGGCACCGAATTGTCAAGGCGGATCGCCGTCACAAGGCCCGAACTGTTGATCGTGACGTCGATGATCCGCCCCGATCCGGTCCAGGCCGACAGACTGTCATGCTGCACCCCAACCAGTGACCCGCGCCGGCAGACGATTGCCTCGGCCGGCGCGTCCAGCGAATAGAACGTATTGCGCCGATCCGACTGCGCCTGATCATAAAGCGCCTTTGCGGTCACTTGCGCCTCTGTCACAAGGCCCTCGTAAGTCAGCTGTTCAAGGCGTCCGGTGTCAGACGACACGCCGGGCCGAAACACGGTGATTTGCCGCTGTTCATAGTCCTGCGCCGCATCCCGAAAGTTGACCCGGAACCCCTCGGGCACGCGGTTGAATGCCTTAGTCCATTGGAACCCGCTCGAATTACGCGGCGTGAAGATCTGGACCGGGACCTCGGCGCTCCGGTCGAAATCGCGCACGACGCCCCAGACCTCGGACATATAGGGCTTGGCATAACCGCAGCTTGCGACGATCCGCGCCGCGTCATCGACGGATGCGTCCTCGATCAGCGCATTGACCTTGTAATTCAGCGCCGCGCAGGCCGTGCGCCAGGCGACAAGCCCGGCGTTGTCGATCACGTCCAGCGGCACCGGATCGAGGTTCTGGCGCCCGGCATAAATGTCGCGCAGATGGGGCGCGGGATTGTCGGTCACCG
This sequence comes from Pseudomonadota bacterium, assembly GCA_040385975.1. Lineage (GTDB taxonomy): Bacteria > Pseudomonadota > Alphaproteobacteria > Sphingomonadales > Sphingomonadaceae > Sphingomonas. Next base: position 1,379 of record JAZKGJ010000051.1, read on the forward strand.
TCCAGACCCGCCAGTCGGTGCCATCCCAATCCGGCACATAGCCCCCGGCGATGCAGCTGACCTGTTCAAGCTGGCGGTTGCGCGCGCGCACGGCGATCGTCGCCAGATCCCCGCCCGGCAGGGGATGATCATTCCAGACGCTGACCGACCGGACCAGCACAAGGCTGTCGCTGACCCCGTTGCGGGTCTGCGGGATGGTCGCCGGCGTGCCGGAATATCCGAACAGGTCATAGACCGACCCGCCGACGCTATAGCCGGCGGATGAATAATCCGAATTTTGCACCGTCGCGCCGCGCACAATCTCGATTTCATAGCGGCCGCGCGGGAAAATCGCCGCGTCAAGGTAAAAGGCGGCCGTGTAGCGGTTCAGGATGACATGATCGACGCGGGTCGTGCCGAGGTTCGCGGTTGTCATGTAGCTTGCACCGGCACCGTCGTCGAAATAGGCATCCGCCGCCCATGCGGGCGATGCGGGCGAAATCGTCTGCGCCGGCGTCGACACGCGCGCCTCGACCCATCCCTCCGTCACCGCCGCCGAGGGCGACGTGGTCGCGTCCGCCGTCCAGATCAGCTTGATCGTCGTCCTGATCTGGCGCGGGGTCGCGGCGCTGAAATGCAGTTCTGGCAAGTCGATCCAAGATGCCGCGCCGACCTGCCGGATCCGCAGGCGCACCGGGACGCGCAGGCGGTTGCTGTCGCTGGCGTTCTTGTTCAGCCCCGCCGGCAAGACCAGATGCAGCCATTGCTCATCCGGGGCGGCACGGGTCGCGACGGTCATCCGCTGCGGCAGGGCGACCGTGAAATCGCCCGTCGGGCTTTCCAGCGTCACACCGTCATTCGCGTCGACCGTATGGCCGCGCAATTCGACGTTGCGCTGTTCGGTGCGCCCCTGCCGGCGGGTCATCGTGATCCGGGGATCCCCCGGCCAGCCTTCGCGCGTTTCGAACTCGACATCGGTCAGGCTGGCGATCGGGGCGGCGCCGACCCGGATGTCGCTGATCTGATGCGGACCCGCCAGCACATAGACAGCCTCGACCACTTCGTCGCCGCCGTCGAAATAGGTCAGCGGCTCGCAGGCCAGCGGCGGGAACACCTTGCGACTGCCGAGGACTCGCGGAATCGGCCCGTTCGGTTCAAGGACGTTGCCCTCGGCCGACGCCGGCCCGGCGTTCTGGATCGTCTTGCCGGTCGGAATCGTCGGGGGCGGCACCAGCGCCGAAATCAACAGCGACCCGACCAGACCGACACCGGCCGCCGCCAGCGTGGCGCCGATCGTGCCCGCGCCGAACAGCGACGCCGAAAATCCCAGCTTGAGGGCAAGGCCCCCGCCCGCGACGAACCCTGTCAGGGCCGTCAGGGCAATCCCCGCGACAAGGGCCAGAATATTCTTGCCCCCCTCTTTCCCGCCACCGCCGCCCAGCGGCGGGGCGTGGAACGTGACCTCGATCGGCACGCCATGCAGGGACGGCTTGGGGCGGATCATGCGCCAGGCGCTGCGCTCAACGCGCCGGCCGTTGATGCAGATCACCCCGCGCGCGTCGAAATCATGCGGCAGGCAAGACATGCTGGCGCGCAGATCCGCCAAGGTCAGGCCCTCGGGCAGATAGGCGACCTCGGGCCGCAGGCTGCCGAACTCGCGATAGACCGCAAGGATCGTCAAGATAGCCATCCCGTGATATAGTGGCAGGCGATTTCGATCGAAGGGGGACGACAATGACCGACCGCGCAACGCTGCCGCCGGGGTTTTACCGCCAGAATCCCGATGGATCCGCCGAACCCGTCATCCGCGGTGCAGACGGGCGGGTCGACTTTGAAAAGGGGCAGATCTATTTCCTGACCGACAGCGGCGGGGGCGGGGGCGGCGCCCTGCATCAGGCCGCAAAGGGGGGCGGGGGCGGCAATACCATCCCGCGCCGGCCGAATCTGGGCGGGGGCGGCGGCCGGTCCTAAAACTTGCGTCATGCCGTGAACCTCCGCATTCCCAAAATCCGACCCTTGACCGTGTAGTGATCCAGCGCGACCAGCGCGGATCCCGTGTTTTCCTCGGCGTGCAGCATCATGCCGACGCCGGCGATCAGTCCGACATGACAGACCGGGCCGGATCCCCGCGCCGATCGCATCAGGACGACATCCAGCGGCGCCGGGTCGATCACTGTTGACCAGCGCCCGCTTTGCGCCTCGGCCTTCATCCCGCGCGCCACGCGCCCGAGGTCATAAGCCGAAATATCCCCATATGGCGGCAGGTCGGTCCCGCGCACGTCCTTGAACACCAGCCGGATCAGCGACCAGCAAGTGACCTCGTCGGGCCCATCGCCGAACGGCAGGCCGACATAGATGCCCCAGTCGATGCCGCCGGCAAGCGAGGTCATCGGAACAGCCCCGGCACGCGGCTTTGCGTGGCGCGCAGGCCCGGCCAGGGCTCTTGTGCATAGTCGCGCAGCATCACGCGCCCGGTGATTTCGACCGCATTGACCGTCACGTCGACCAGATCGAACTGCAGGAACTGGTAAAGGGGCGGGTTGGCGACCGCCTCTGTCCGCGGATCAACCGACAGGTTGAAATCGGCAGAGGACCGGATGGTCAGCGACATCTGCGCCCGGCTGTTGACGCTGCGCAGCGCCTGCCCAATGCGTCGATCGACGTTCTGCATCCTGATCTGCGACTGCGGCGCGCCTTCGTCATCGGTCAAGATCTGATAATCGAACGGCAGGCCGATCCAAGTCGCCCCGCCGATCACATAGTCCATGACATCGGACACGACCCGGATCGGGGCGGGCAGGTTTTCATGCGTGATCGTCAGGAACGCTAGAAGCGCCTCGGGCGTTTCTTGCCGTTCCAGCGCCGCCAGCGGCGCGGCCGGAACATCGCGATAAGTCATGCCGCCCCCGTCATGGGTTGAAATAGACCCGGCGCTTTGTCAGCGCGGGCGCCGTGGCGGGGATCCCGCCGGCGGTGATGACCTGCGCCGCCGCAAAGGTTTCGACATCCGTCGAACTGGTCGAATAGACGTCGAACGTGCCCGCGATCGCCGGCAATGCCGAGGCGGCGACCTTGGACCCGTTGATCCCATAGATCCCCGCGAACCAATCGGCGACGACCTGCGGCGGTTTGTTCGACCCCGCGCGCATGTAAGGCGCAAACCAGGGCGCGCCGGGCAGGCGCATCAGCTGCAGGGTCAGATCATGCAGGCCCGCACCCTTGGCGACCATGTCGAACGCCCGCTCGCCACTGCCGAGGATCCGCCACATCGCGACATCGTCAAGGACAGGATCCCGCCAGCAAAAGGACAGGACGCCGCCCGCAAGATCGGTGATGTAGAAGGACCGAAACGCCGCGCGCATCGTGGCGTTGAGGTTTGGAAACAGGCCCTGATAGATTTCCGGGTCCGCCGTGGTGCGCCGGCGCTGGATCGGCGGACCATATTCGGGCTTGAACTGCACCCGGCTTTCCTGCGGGCCGCCGGTCCAGCTTCCCCGCTGCGGCATCTGGCGCATGGCGATCGGCCAAAAGGGCACGGGCATCAGCGTTTCATCCTTTGGGGCGTCGCGCCGAACCGGCCGCGCATGGGTTTGTCCAGACCGCCGCGGGCGATTTCCTCGCCCACCAGCACGCGCACCAGTTCCTCGCCATTTGGCCCGCGACTTGTTTCGGTGCGGGCCGGCTGGCCGGTATTGTTGATGATCTGCACGTTCGCGCCGCCATTGCCGCCCCGACCCATCGACCGCAGGACGTCGGCGGGATAGATCGTCGAGGGGCCGGTCGCTTCAAGTTCCGGCCCGTTTTCGCCGACGATGCGCAGGCCGCCGCCGTGCCGCCCGCCCGCCGCAAAGCCCTTGATGCCCAGATCGACGAACCCGCCGCCGCCGAACACGCTTGGGAACGCCTTGGACAGGCCCGCATAAAGCGCCATCTGCGCCAGTTGCTTTGACAGGTTTTTCAGGGCGGCCGCAGGGTCGTCGAACAGGTTGTCGAACGCACCCCGGATCGCGCCGGCGGCTTTCTTGCCAAGGTCGCCCAATGCGCCAAGACCATCCTTCAGCTTGTCAAGCTGGCGGTTATAGACTTCATCGGTAATCAGACCCTTGGATTTCAGGCGGTCGATTTCCGCAAGGGCGATCGCATACTTTTCCGTCGCGGTGCGGACGCTGTCGGTCAGCGCGGCCGCGCGCGCAAGATCCTTGTCGGCGCCGCCACCCCCGCCCCCGCCGCCTTTCTTGGCGATCGGATTGTTGAACTGGTCGAGGTTCGGCCCGTTATATTTGAATGTGCCGTAGCCTTGCGCGTTGCTGTTGCGGGGATCCCCACGCGCGCCGACCGCCCCATAAACCTTGCCCTGATCCGCGATGCGCTGTTGCGCGGCCGCGATCGCAAGGTTCGACGCCAGGCGCGCGGCTTCATCAGCACCCGCCCCGATCGCCCCCGCGATCGCGCCCGCGGCGGACGCGACGTCAGCGGCGGCGGTGATCGCGGCGTTCAGCCGCTCGACCAGTCCGCCCGTCGCTTGGTTCGCGGCATCGGCCGACCCGTAAACCTCGACCAGATAGTCGCGCAGCGCCGAGGCGGCGGCGATCTGTTCGGCCGCGCCCTGCCCTGCGCTGTCGCGGACCCTGTCGATCGCGACCGCGACGCTGGCGGCCTGTTCAAAGGTGATGCCGAACTCTGTCGCCATGCCGGCGATGCCCGCGCGGACATCCGCGACGCCGGACGCCATGCGGTCGATGTCGGCAAGGTCGGCGGTGAAGTCGAACGCGCGGGCCTGTTCCGGGGTCAGGCTGTTCTGCAGGTCGCGGATCCGCTTGTAAGCCTGTTCGACCGCCAGCGCCTGCGCGATCTGCGCGGAACTGGTCCCGGTGTTGCCCGTCGCCTCGGCGGTGTTCGACAGGACCCCGTTTAGGGCCCGCATTGCCTCGCCTCGGGCGAGGTCGGCCTGTTCGGCGCGCGCCTGCCGGACGGCGTTTGCATATTCGCCATATTTCTTGATCAGGCGGTCCATCGGCTCGATCGCCAGATCCGCCGCGCGACCATAGGCATCTGTCGCCTTGCCCAGCCCGTCAAGTTCCTTTTGCAGGGCCTTCGCTTCATCCCCGCCCATGCCGAACAGCGCCCAAAGGCTCGGCAGGGCGGCGATCGCCACCGATGCCGCGACGCCGATCAGGCCGAACCCCTGCAGCAGCTGCGGCATCTGTTGCGCCAGCGCGCGCGACGGCGCGGTGCCGCCCGCGATCTGCACAAAGAAGTCGCTGACCTGATACCCGGCATTTTGCAACTTGGCGCCCGTCTGCGCCGAAACGGTGCCGATACTCTGCAGCGCGCGCGTTCCCTCGCGTCCGACCTCTTGCAGGCCCGCCTTGACTTGGTCGCCGCCTTCAAACCGGACGCGAACGGATACGGTCTTATCGCCCATCGTCGCCCCCTTGCCCGATCATTGTCGTGTCCTGCCCGTCGTCGTCGCCTTCGCCGTCACGCGCCCGGCGATCCGCCGCGCGCGCCTTGACCATTTCCGCCTCGATCCATGGCAGGAACTCGGCGACCGCCAGCGGATTGATCCCCAGCGCCTGCGCCGTGACGAACGCCGCCCCGTAATCCCAGCCCATCACACACCCGAAATCCGTCCTGACCTGCCCGCCGAGGCGTTGCACCAGATCCCAGACCTGAACGCCCTCGATCGTTTCGGGGCGGTTCAGGATGACGGGGCAGACGGCGCACCGTTCTGCGCAGTTGGCGCAGTATCGGGAACCGGGTCCGAACTCCCAGGCGGCAAGCTGGACGAGTCTTTTTTTTCGCGCTCGATCCGCACGCGCGCGTCGATAACCCGATCGTTGAACGCCCGAAAGATCGGATAGACATCAAGGACCGCATTGACCGTCGCGTCAGTCACCGGCAGCGGCTGGTCTGTCGCGTCGTCGACGACACCGCGCCAATCGCGGATAATTGCACGGGCGACGAACTGACAGACCTGCACGGTGCGCGCCTCGACACCCTCGGCCGTCGCCGCGTATCCCGCTTCGGTCATCAGCGCCGCCGTCACCGGGCCGTGCAGGATCTCGAAATCGCCGATCAGGTGCGTCCAGCGATCCGATGTGTCGAGGTCAAGCCGGACAAGCATCAGTAGGTCGCCACGGTGTTGATCAGGACGGCCGTCGCCATGCGGGCGGGGCTGGTCGCCTTCGCCGCCATAAAATCGAACTCGACCTCGATCCCGTTCGGACCCTCGACGGTGATCTGCGGGCGTTCCAGATAGACCGCATGCGCGGTAAAGGTGAACTGCGCATTTGCACCGATCACATAGCTGAACGCCAGTTCCGCCGGCGTGCCCGCGATCGCGTCGTTGAACATTGTCAGGTCGGCGAAACGGGCGGTCAGCTTACCCTTAAGGCTGGCAATGCTGGGGTCGATGCCGTCGATCTTGCCGTCGGCGCGGATGGTTTCCACCGGGTCGAGGTTGTTCATATATTCGACATCCGCCGAAACGATGTTGCCCAAGGTGACCGTGTTGCGCTTGATTTCCCCGTTGAACGGGCTGAACCGCTGCAGAGCATAGGCGGTCGGCGTGCCCGCACCCGTGACGGCCGCCGGCGCTGCGGCGCCCTGCGCGATCAGGCCGACGCGGGCGGTCAGCAGGCCGGAACGGCGCATCTGCCAGCGCAGGCTGTTGACCATGCAGCCGCTGACCATTTCGAACGCCGGGACCTGCGGATAGGCCGCCTCGATCGACAGGCTGGGCAGGGTCGATCCGCCCGAATTGAACGTGTGGGTTTTGGGCGTCGTGCCGGTCGAGGTCGGCGCGCCGAAAGCCCCTTTCAGCCACATCCCCCAGTTTTCGACGTCGATCGGGACGACGATTTCGCCGTCGGCCGTCACCGCGTCGAGGACTGGCGCGACCGGATCCCGGCCGAACCCCAGAAGTTCATTTTCCAGCAAGGGGCGCTTTGCCCCGATGCGGCTGCCGGGCCCGAAAGGGACCGTGCGATAGCCCGTCGCCGGGGCGGTGCCGTAGGTCGATTCGAAAACAGCGTTCAGCGCGACCAGCGCGCCGGTTTGACGTGCCATGTGATGGCCTCCTAGATCAGGGGATCGGAAACGGCGTAATGCAGGCGCACGCCGATGATGGCGGCACGGTAGGCAGGGGCACCCTCGACGGGCGTGTCGTCGGGCTCGGGCGCCTCGGCCTCGACCCAATCGCACAGGCCGGCAAGCGTGCGATCGGCGACGACGGCCGCGCCGATCGACTGGCACAGGCTGTCGAACAGGGCCTCGCGACCGGATCCGGCTTGGACGAACACCTCGATCTGCGCGCGGTGTTCGTAATGGTAACGCAGGGGCGAAAATGAATGTTCGGGCTCGCCCGGATCGCCGTCGCGAAAGATCACCAGCCCCGCCGGGGCGATCTTGGTCGGCAGGACCTCGTTTCGGCGCAGGTCGACCAACGTGCCGCGGAACTGCAGGATCAGGGCGGCATAGAGGTTCAACAGGATCGTTTCGCGCGCGCTTGCCATCAGTCCCTCCATCCCGACACCAGCCGGGCGCCCATCGAATTAGCGATCCGGTCGGCGCCGGAAATCAGCCCGAGGCGCTTTTGCAGGCGCACGCGGGGCACCAGGACGAACACGACCACCGTGCGATTGCGAAACCCGCGCGCGGGCTTGCTGAACCCGTCGCGGCCAAGGACCCGCGCGCCGCGGGCGACGGTGCCGTCGTCGACCAGAAGCGAGGACCTGCCGGGGCGATAGACGAACCGCAGCCGGCGCCCGGTGCGCTTTTCCCATTCGCCCGGCATGACCTTGCCGCCGCGGTTTCCGCGACCCGCCGCCGGCGTCGGGATCGCCAGCCAATTTCCGTTGCGCGCGCGAATCTCGACGCCGTTCTCGAATGCGCCGACGATCTTCTTTGCCTTGGACCAGACCAGCGCGGCGGCGTTCAGGCTGCCGGTCCCCTTGGGGTAGGATTCGGACCTGACCGAATTGCCCAGACGCCGACCCAATCCGGCCTGCGCGATCTGGTCGCGCCAGTTACCCTTGATGGCGGCGCCGACGGCCGACACCGCCCCGAGGGCGGCGGCCTGTCCGACCTTGATTTCGGTTTCCATGTCGAGGCGCAGATTGCCCTGCACCGATGTCGACAATTTCAGCATTCGGGCGCGGCCTCGCATTGCCAGACCAGCCGCAGCCGGTCCCGGCGCGGCTCACCCTGCACGACAAGGATTTCGGTGCCGAGGGCGACACGGTCGCCGGCGCCGGGGCTTGCGACCTCAGAGGCGCGCACGTCAAGCCGGACGCTGTCGCTGACGATCTGCGCGTCGCCGTAACCCGACTGCAGATCAGGCCGTGCAAGGATCACCCGCACGGCCAAAGACGGCCCGCCCGCGGCAGGCCACCAGATGACATCCGCCGCCAGGTTCGGATCGTCGAACAAAGCGTCGCAGGCGGCGGAAAAGGCGGTCATCGCGTCAGATCGTGAACGCTGCGGACAGAAGCACGCGACCGACGGTGTCGCCGGATGCCTGCGCCTGCGCCGCGACGCCGATCAGCTTGTTCGTCGATACCGTGGTCGTCACGTTCTTCGCGGTGTCGTCCCAGTAAAGGCGGACGCCTTGGGTCCAGGCGGCACCCGTCGCCTTGGCGAGGTCAAAGACGCCTCTGGTCGCGACCTCGACGGCCGCGGCCGCAAGGGCAGTATTGACGGCGACACCGAACAGCGAACCGACCAGCACACCGGCGCCTGCGGCGACGTTGGCGGGGGCGGTGACGCTGATCACGTCGCCCATTTGGACAAGGTTTTTCATTTGATCATGCTCCTGATCAGACAAGGGGAAACGCGACGGGGCGGCACGATGGCCGCCCCGCTGCGCAGGTCAGGGGTCGAGGTCAGGCGCCGGCTTATGCGCCGGCGTTGGCGTAGGTGCCGCGGAAGTCGATCGCGCCCAGACCGAAATCGTGTTCGACCGACATCGCCATGCCTTGCGTGCCGAACGGTTCGTCCATGCGGATGCGCGGGGCCTCGGCGCCGTTGAGGTAGCCATAGACATAGCAGGCGCCGCCGGGGCGGTTCGGGTCGACGAACAGTTCCCAGCGGTTGCCGGTGATCTGCGCCGAGGACACGACGGTCAGGCGACCCGAAAACGGGTTGACGCTGCCGGCCAGGTTCGGCGTGATGCTGGTCACCAGCTGATCGGCTTCGGTTTCCTTGTCGGGACCGACAAGCAGGATCGAGGGCGCCATGTTCAGCTTTTTGCCGTCGATCGTGGTCTGTTTGCGGATCGCCGCACGACCCGCGCCGAGGGCGGCGACGGTGATCGCGGTGCCCGAACCCGCAAGGTTGTTGTGACCGGCGACCTGCACGGCCAGACCATCCGACGCCAGAACCGCCGACGCCTTGAAGGCGTAAAACGTTTCTTCCTCGAAGTCGGCGACCATCGACCCATAATCGGCCGTCATGTCGTAGATCGCGGCGAGGTCGTCGTCGATGAACATCTGCCGCGAAAACCGCAGGGCGATCCCGTAGGACGACAGGATGGCGGTTTCGCGCTTTTCGCCGAACGTGCCGAACTTGATTTCGCCGTTCTCGCCCACCGGCAACAGTTTGGGCATATCACCCGCGCGCACCATCGGATGCACCCGGAAGTCGTTGAAGTTCTTTTTGCGGGCGATCGCGCGATAGGTCGGCTCGGCGATCTGGTAGCGGTCCAGCAAGGCTTTGTTCAGGGCATTTTCAAAGATGCCGCTGAAATCGCTGCGGGAATGACCCGCCGCCATGAACACCTCGATCCGGTCGCCCGCCGAACGGATCGGATTCTTACGGCCGATCGTGGCGGCCGCCATGTCGACCAGACCCATCTGCATGAAAGCGTTGGCCTTGTCGCTCTCGGGCTTGATGCCCGCCATCTGCGCGTAAAGCGCCTGCGACATGCCGGCGTTGCGCGTGTCGACCTCGTCGCGCAGGATCCGCGCCGTCGGGGCGCCAGTCATCGGGGTATCCACGTCGCCGTTCTCCTTCCATTTGGCCGTGATCTGATCAAGGGCCTGTTCCAGCGTCATCTTGCTGTCGACCAGGGCGGTCGTGTCCTGCATGGACAGACCGGCAAGGCCGGCGGTGTCCATGATGCGGCGGGCGCGCGTGCGCTCGGCAGCGGTCGCGTTCAGCGCCGCGGTCGCCTCGGCGGTGCCCGGTGCGATGGCGGGCTCGTCCTCGACGACCACCGTCGCCGGCGTCGTTTCATCGCCCTCCCCTGCGGCGATGACCGCAGTAGAAGCGAGGGGGGCGATTGCCCCCGTAAGGATCATCTTTTTGCCAGACATGGTTTTCTCCTGTGGCTGGGAATTGCGCGGGCGCCCCGCGATCATGGCCATCACGGCCTCTTGCGCCGGGGCACGCCCCAGGTTTCGCGATGCCTTGCGCAGGCGCTCCGGCGCATTGGCATAAATCCGATAGTCGAACGCCGCCTCGGGCAGCTTTTCCTGCGCGGCGTCGATCGAGGTCGCAAACCCCATTTCGACCGCCATCGCCCCGTCAAGGACGGTTTCGGCCTTCATCACGCCGCGGCATTCTTCGCGCGACAGGCCCGAGGTCGCGGCATAGATATCCGCGTAAGCGTTGCTGATGACGCCCAACAGTTCCGCCTCTTTGCGGTGATCTTCTTCGGTGCCGCGCCCCATCGTCCAGGGCGTTGCGGGATCGTGGATCAGCGTCCATGCGCCCAAGCGATAGATGATTTCGTCGCCTGCCATGGAAATCAGCGACGCGGCGCTTGCCGCGACACCGTCGACGATCACGGTCACCTTGCCGGGATAGTCGACCAACATCGTGTAAATCGCCTGACCCTCGGACGCGATGCCGCCGCCGGAATTGATCCGCACGGTGATGTCGCCGGACATCCCGGCCAACTGGTCGCGAACGCTCTTGGCGGTGAAGTATTCGTCGCCCCACCAGTCATAACCGACGGACCCGTAAAGGATCAGTTCATTCTTGGACATCGTCGCCCCCTTGTGTGTTGGCGGTCTGTTTCTGCCCCGGCGGATCCGCTTTGTCGTCCTCGGGGTCTGTCACCGGCACGGCGGTCGCGCCGGTGCCGAAATGCACGTCACTGTCGAACCGCAGTCCGTTCGCGGCGGAAAAGTCGCGGTCCTCGATCTGTTCTGCCATCACGTCCTCGGGGTCGTGCCCCAGTTCGCGCAGGACGCCCTGCCGGCTGGCGAATCCCGCCTTGACCTTTTCGCGCAACGCCGGGATTTCCCGCGCCGGGTCGATCAGCATCCGATGCGGCGGCACCCAAGACAGCGACAGGGGATCCCCGCCCATCTGCCCGGTTGCCAGCGCGAACCCTTCGGTCGCCCAGCCGGCCAGCGGCTGCATCATCTGCGGGATCATCATCAGCCATTGCCAGGAACTGACGTTCCGGTCCATTTCCATGCGCCCCATGCGGGCGCTGGAAAAGTTGACCCCCGACAGATCGCCCGACAGGGCTTCATAGGTGATCCCGATACCGGCCGCGGCCGACTGCAGGACCAGCTTTGTGAACTTGTCATAGCCCTCGGCCGCCGGCGGCGTCGAAAATCGGATGTCCTCGCCCTGCGCAAGATTCTGGATCCGACCCGGCACCAGCGTCGACAGCCCGCCCGGATCGACATCGTCCGTCGCCGACCCGTCACCGGCCGCACCGGCTGCGAAATCCCCGTCGGGCGTGACGCGGAACGCCGCGAAACAGGCGGCGATCTTTTGCCGCATCAGCTGCGCATCCTGCATGTCGTCGAGGTCCTGCAGCGGCATCGCGATCGGCGCAAACCAGGTCACGCCGCGCATTTGTCCCGGCCGGTCCTGCCGATAGATATGCAGGATCTCGGATGCCGGAACGCGGCGCGACGACAGCGTCCCGCGCAGATTGTTCGTCGACCCCGGATGCCGGTCGAACAGGTGATAGGCGACCCGCTGACCGATCGCGTTGTATTCGATCCCTTCGCGAATCTCATTACCATCAGCCGCCGACATGATCGTGTCGCGGGTCGTGTCCAGATGATCAGGTTCCAAAACCTGAATCTGAAACGGCAGCGGCAGCCCGTCGGAATTGCGGCGACGGCGGCGGCGGATCAGGACCTCGCCACTGTCGACGATCGCCTGCATCGCCAGACGCTGCAGCCCGTAAAGGTTGCAGCGGCCGTCGGCGTCGATCGACGTCGTGTCAAAATGCGCTTTTAGCTTGTCGCGAAAGAGGTCGGCCCGTTTCTTGTTGCGGCCAGCGACTTTCCAGATGATGCCGTCGCCGATCACGTTGTTCGCGATCACCGTCTGCGCCCGCAGGGCAAAGGGCGTGTTGCGCACCATGTCCCGCGCGACATAGGCCAGCCGGGCGCGCTCACGCGCCGCCCCGTCTGCATCGGTCGCATTCCGCCGCCACGATGCGCCGCGGTTGCCCGTGGTCGCGGCGTTGTAATTCATCACGACCTGCAGGGCGGCATTGGCGCGGGCGCGTTTCAGCGCCCATGCCGGCGACACCGCCCGGATGGCACGATCGAGGACGGACATCAGGTCAGATCCCCCGGCTGAACGTCGGGTTGACATGCGTCACCCGCGTCGAGGACGTGCCCAGCCCACCGCGCATAATGTCGCGGGCCCGGATCAGCTCGTCGAGGCTGCGATATTCGAGTCGCTGGCCGTCATATTCCGACCGCAGGATCCCCGAGGCGATCATGGCGTTCAGCTTGTCGAGTTGCCCCTGACTGAAATCGCTCAAATCCATGTCCCCCGCGGTTTGATCCATGCGCCCGGCGACGCCTTGGTCTGTTTTCTGGCCGGCGCCGGTGCGGGCGCGGGCGGTATTTCTTCGGGCGGGCCCTCGGCGACGACGGCGATCGAGGCGTCGAACAGGTCGCCCTGCGCCTCGGGCGGCACGGCCGCGCGTTCGTCGGTAAGGCGATCCCATTGTTCCTCAGTCATCGACGTCCAGCCCCGGCGGCGCGCGGCAGCCTCGGCATAAAGCGCCGTGTCCAGCCCCTCGTTTCGCCGGGTCGGCTCGACCAGATCCCATTGACTTGTGACCGCGCCGGCGCGCGTGCGTTTCAGCGTGCGGACCTCGGCGGTGATCTGGCGATAATATTCATCGCCCAGACCCGCCGCGAACTGGCAGAACCCTTGCTCGATCGGGTCGTCCTTTGACAGCCAATGACAGAAATCGGCTTTCATCTGACTGACGTTCAGCATGAACGCGCGCTTTTGCGACCGCTTTGCCTGACCGTCCTTGCGCCGTTCGAACCGCATCGGCGCCATCACAGGCCCGTTCTGCGAACTTGCGCCCTTGACCAGGATCACGCGGGTCCAAGGATGGCGCTTGCCGAACGCCCAAACGTCCTCTGTATAGGTGCCGACGTCGATCGCCAGCATGTCCAGCGCGACCCGCAGCCCGTTTTGCGTGCGCCAGGTCGTCGACAGCAAAGCGTCAAGGGCGGCGCGCCCCTCAGCGTCCCCGATGTGATGCGGGATCACGATATAGTCGATCGTCCGCCGCCGATATTTGCGCTCAAAGGCGACGATCTGAACCTCGATCCGGTCCTGTTGACAGTCGACGCCGGCGCACAGGACGAACCCCGACGCGGGCAGAACGCCCCGCGGCAGGATTGTCACTTGTGACGGGTCGGCGTTCTCGGCGCGGTCGCGCAGCGCGGTCCAGTCAGGCCCCTTGCTGGCCTGTTCGAAGGGCAGGCCCAAGACGTCATTGTAAAACGTCTGTTCCGTCGCCGCCTCGACCTGCGCCTGCAGGCCGGATTCGGTTTCGGCCGACACGGTCATCCGCGTCCAGCCCATCGTTTGCGCATAGTCGACCGCGATCGACGCCCAGTCCCTTTGCGGCGCCATCGCCCGCCAGAAATAGAACCCCGGATGATCGCCGCGCGGGTTGTGCGCGACCCATCGCCCGCGCTGCAGGATCTGCATCTTGAAACTATGGTCGATGACGGCGCCGCAGCTGTCGCATGTGAAATGCGCGGCGTGCAGGCGTTCGGGGTCGATCGACCGCCGGAAGTTTTCCCAAGTCAGCGGCGCCTCATGGCCGCATTGCGGGCAAGGAACGTGGAACTGGCGCTGATCGCTGCGCTGGTAATTCCGCGTGATCCGGCAGGCGCCCTTGATCAGGGGCGTCGACACCCACAACAGCTTTGCATCCTCGAATGCCGATGCGCGGCTGCGCATCATCGCCTCGGGGTCGCCCTTGTCGTTCATTTCGAACTTGGACAGGTCGTCGCCGATCACCAGTCGCCGCGACGTCCCGGCAAGGTCGTCCGGCGATCCGGCGCTGGCGACTTTAAGGCTGCCGTTCCGGTTCAGGGTTTCCTGATTGAACGTGTTGTCCGTGTTGTTGCCGCGACCGTCGCCAAAGATCCGCCGCAGCGATGGCGTCTGGCGCCGCATCGGCAGCCACTTGTTATTGACCCATTCTGTCGCCGAGGACGTGGTCGGATGCACCACCAGCGAATCGACGGGCCCGTATTCGTGCCAGGCGCCGATCGTCGGCTGCACCAGCGACACCGTCCCGCCGGTCTGCGCCGACTTGACGATCGTCACCTCGCGGCAGGGATGTTCCGGCGACAGGACGTCGTGAATCTCGCGCAGGAACGGAAAGCGATCGGCGCGGTAAGGGCCCGGCAGCGGCGACCGTTCGTCAAAGACAATGTTTTCCTCGCACCAGCGACTGATGTCGGGCGGCGGGGGCGGCGACATGACCTGCGCGGCCGCGCGATATACCGCGCGCGCTGCCGGGGTCAGAAAGCCCATCTAGATATCCTGTTCCTGTTCGGCCGGCGACGGGCCTGCCGCCTCGGCCTGTTCCACCAGCGCCCCGGCCCGCTTGGACCGATGATCGCGCCATGTGTCGCGCAGCAGCTGCCGCGCGGTGCGGAAATCAACGCCCATCTTGTCAGCGATCAGCCGCGCGCCATCCCTCAGAACGGCTTCCATTTCGGCGACTTCCTGCGCCATCACCCGCTCGATCGACAGTTCGACCTCGGACGCCAGAACGTAAAGCCCTTCCTCGCGCCCGTTGCGCAGGCGCGCCGCCCTCAGATCTTCCTCGGCCCGTGCGGTGCGCGCCATTTCATAGCGGGCGCTGTCGCCGCGGGGCAGTTCCGCCGATTCCTTGGCCCGAGGCGCGGACGCCGGGGCGGGATCTGCGCTGTCGTCGGCATCGTCGTCGATCCCGGCGCGCAGCGCGGCGATCGTGCGGCGGGTCGCCGCGCCGTTGCCCATCATCTGCCCGAGGTCGAGGTTGCGCCCGAGGGCACCGCAGACTTTCGCCAGGTCGAACCGGCGTGCCCGGCCGTCCCCGGCAAAACACCCGTTCAGCTTGCCCTGCGCGACATACTGACTGACCCGGCCTTTCGTGACGCTCAACCGGGCGGCAAGTTCGGTCGCCGAAAGCAACTGTTGCGACATGTTTAGCCTGTCCCGCTCGTTTAGCCTTCCCGGTTTAGGCTTGGTTCATGGTTTAGGGCGGCGAAACACATTCCCCTCGCCGCCCCGTATACAAAGGGGGGCGGGGAAGGACCCGCGCGCCTTTCAGGGGCGGCAGGTCGAGGCGTGTTCGGCTGTCCTAGATCTGGGGCGCGTTCGGGGCGGCAATGCGTGCCCCGGAATGCGAACCGCGCCCGACTGGGATCAGCGGGCGCGGCTTTGGATGATGTCGATAGATATGCGGGCGACGGGGATAAGCGTCAAGCGTCCTGCACTGCATCCCCGCCGCGATAGCCTTGCATCCGATCGAGGGCGGCACAGATCACCAGCCGCAGGGCCTTGCGGTTCTTGCCGTCCGCTTCCCACCCATGCCGGCGCAGAATGGCACTCAGGTCCCGATCGCCGAGGATCAGCAGGTCGACGGCCGTCCTGACCTTGATCGGCCTGCGCCCGTTGCCCCGGTCCATGTTGCGCCGCACATCCATCGCCACCCCTGCCCCGATGCGGCCGCGCAGTTCGTCCAGCCATCGGCCTTGCTCGATGTAGGTGTCGATGAATAGGCCCGACCCGCCACCGCCGCCGCGCCCTGCCTCTAGGCTGGCGCACCGCAAGGGCGACCCCGCCCGCCATTCGACGATCTGGCGGTAGTCATGCGCCATCGCGATCTGTCCCGGCGTGAAGGGCGCGACGAACGGGGCATCCCCGCCCTTGTCGGCATGGCGCGCGCGGGCATGCGCCACCATTGCCTCTAGCGCGCAGACGCTGCGGAAATGCGCGCCGACCCGGATCCGCGTGCCACCGGGGCGCAGATCGAACAGCGGTTGAAGCGACATCGGACCCCGCGCCGGGGCGACAGGCGCGGCCGCCATGTCCGGCGGGGGCGTGGCGATCGCGCGCATTTCGGCCAGGGCTGCCGCCTCGGCCCGCAGACGCATCTGACCGGACAGGGGAATGCTGTCCTTGCCGTCCCCTGCACGGTCAACACCCGTGATCGCATTGATCCGGTCGAGGATGTGGCGGGGCGCGGTCATGCTGCCACCTCGTCGGATCCGTCGATCGACTGGTTTTCGCGGTGCGCAATTCCGCCGGCGACCAGCGCCTCGGCCTCGGCCGCGTCGCGGTGATACTGTTCAAGCCACCGCATATCGTCAGGCGTCACCCGCCCGGCCTCGATATTCTCGCTCACGCGCAGCCGGCGGCGGCGATCGTCATCGGCGCGGGTCTGCATGTCTCGGACCAGATAGGATCCGGGCGGCGGGCCGCACCGCTTGGCCGTGCGGTAAAGTTCGACCATCCACCCGCCATCCTTGGCGCGCTGCCCCATCGCCGACCGCATCAGGGTCATCGCATAATCGCTTTGCCGCGGCGGCGGCGCCTGCAGGTCATAGCCCCACGCAAGGATCATCCCGACATTCGGGCAGATCACCGGCCCGCCCTTCGCCCAGCGACCCGCCTGCCTCAGCACGTTCTCGACCAGACCCGACAGGGTCGCATCGTCCATGTAGGACAGTTTCCGCGCCAGATCGTCCAGCGCCTCGGCGTGAACCTTCGCCGTCGTCCCCTTCGGTCGCACCAGACCGGACAGCGGCGCGATCAGGATCCGCATCGCCCTTTCGCGCCCGGTTTCCGCTGCCTTGCCCGTGTCGTCATTCTCGCCCGTCATCACTGCCCCCTTTTGATTCCCAAGCCCCGCGGCCTTCGGTCTGGGCGCACCCGTTTTCGGGAACAGCCCTAAGGTCTTTTCTTCTCTTATCTTCTCTTATCTAGAGCAGCACAGTTACCGCGCGTGCCCGTCACTGTGTCGGCACTGTTCCGTTACAGTTACCGCGAATAATCCAATGAAATCAGTTGCCGCGATGCGGCGCGAACCACCTTTCCTTTGCGGCATGCGACAGGACACGTTCATATGCGTCCGGGCTTCGGTTGCTTTTCCAATGGTCCGAAAGCCACTGATCGCAGCGATCGACGAACACAGGATCCGCCAGGATCGAGGCATCGACCCCGGCCGCCGCCATCGCCTCGACCATGCGGCGCTTGCGCATCTTCTGCGCGCGATCGGTCTTGGTCAGGTCGCGGCGTTCGCGACGGTCTAGGGCGTCCTGCACCTGATCCAGCACAACTTGATGAAACAGGCGCAATTCGCCGTCATCAGCGCGGCAGGGCTGCCAGTTCTGCAGGGGCCCGTAATCGTGGCGGCACAGGCTTTC
Organism: Pseudomonadota bacterium; assembly: GCA_040385975.1. Lineage (GTDB taxonomy): Bacteria > Pseudomonadota > Alphaproteobacteria > Sphingomonadales > Sphingomonadaceae > Sphingomonas. Next base: position 19,018 of record JAZKGJ010000051.1, read on the forward strand.
GAAGTGATTGACCTCGACCCGCAGCATGCGCGCGATAACCGGCCGCTCGATCGGCAGCGTTCCCGGCGGGCTTTGGGTCTGGGATAGATCGAACAGCTGCCGCGCCATGCCCTGCACTTCATAAGACGCCATCAGCGACATTTTCGACCCTAACCAGCGGTGAAACTGCCACTTGATGAAAGAATGCGTGTCGAGGCGTTCATGGCGACCTATCGGATATTCGAACAGGTCGGCGTCGACGATGGCGGTCAGATGGGAACGGGCGACGGTCATGCGGCACACCCGGCCGCGATCTTGGCGCGATAGGCCCGCAGGATTGCCAGCAGCCATGCGCGGGCGGTTGTGGCTGCCTCAGCAGTTTCAGGAACCGGCCTTAGTGGCGACCAAGGGCTGACATAGACGCGGAACACCCCCAGCTTGGGTTCGTGCGCGCCCCACTTCCACCCCGGCAGCAGCGCATCGTGCAGCGCCTTGGCGGCGTCTAGGCTGCCGTTATAGGCTTTCATCATGGTGCGGCTTTCTTTCTTGGTTCCGGTTAGCCCCGGACGCCAAGTGAAGAACTGAAATTCGGTTGCATCCCCCGCCTCCACCGCCTCGATCAGCGCGTCCAGTTCAGCAGTCTTGCGCGCTGGATCACTCATTCCGACACCCCCCGATGCTGGTCGCGCGCGCGATCCGACGCGATCCCGTGCAGAATCGTCGTGTGGTCGCGACCGTCCAGAAACCGCGCGATTTCGGGCGTCGACCAGCCCGCATCCTGCATCAGGCGCATCGCATGCTGCCGGGGCGCGGAAATGTGCCCGCGCCGATCCCGCCCGCGCAGGACCTCGATCGACAGGCCGGACTCGACCGCGACCGCCGCCAGGATCGCGGCCTTGCTCTTGCGGCCACGCGACAGGGACAGATCGACGACGACGGGCGTGCCCGCGCGCAGGACGGCGTTTTCCGCCTGCAGCTTGGCGATCCGCGACCGACAGACGGTCAGCGCGCGTTCGGCCTCGACCAGGCGCGCGGCGGCATGATCCGGGGCGGGCATCCGCAGGCGCGGCAGGCGATGCGCGGCGACCTGCATCACGACATCCCCAGCGCGGTTTTATACATTTCAAGGACCGCCTCTGTCTCGGCGATTTCGTCCGGCTTGCGCTTGCGCAGCGCGATCACCATCCGCAGGACCTTCGTGTCGTATCCCCGCCCCTTGGCCTCGCCCATCAGTTCCTTTTGCTGTTCGGCGACGTCCTTCTTTTCCGATTCAAGCTGTTCGTAACGCTCGACGAACTGGCGCAGTTCGTCGGCCGTCACGGCATAGGCGTCATCTTTGACCTTTTCGTCGGCGGCGGTGTTCTTGAAAAGGATGCCCTTGACCTTGCGGGTCACGGTGTCGAGGTCGCCCAGCGTGAACGGGGCGGTCGTTGTGCCATCCGGCAGGCTGATCGTCATCGTCGTTTCATCGCGCGCCATCATGCGGCCCTTTCCATCGGCTGATCCGGTTCGGTCTTGCAGGCGTTCAGCGCGCGCAAGACCGTCGCGGCGCTGCATTTCAGGGTCTGCGCGATGTCGCGCACCGTGGCGCCGGACGCGCGGGCCTTGAACAGCGCGGCGCAGAATTGCGGGTCGTTGATGCGCGCGACCCGCTCGGCCCGTTGCGGCCGCAGGCCCTCGGCGCGCAGAGCGGTGATGTCAGCGCAGACCGTGCCGCGCGTCGCCCCCGTGGCGCGCATGATCGCGGCAAGGCTGTCGCCCGACCGATACAGACGCGCGATCACCTTGCGGCGCGCGACGACCTGCGCACCGATCACCTTCTTTGTCGGGGCGGCGGGACGGCGGGGCTTGATGCCCGAGGCGCGCAGCGCCGTCGCGACGGTCGACCGCGCCAGATCCAGCGACTTTGCAATCGCGGCGACGTCCTTGCCCGCCTCATGCGCCGCGACGATCGCCGCCACCCGCGCCTCGCGCGCCGCCCGGTTGCGGATCCGCGACGCCTCGGCCTGCGCAGCCGGATCGGACGACGTCGTCAGGCCGCGCGCCACCAGATAGCCCCGGATCGTGTTCGGCGCGAATCCGGTGCGACGCTGGATCCCGGCGACGCTTAATCCCTCGGCATGTGCGGCCGCAATCAGATCGCCGCGGCGGGCGATTTCCTCGGCGGATGGCTTTGGCACCTTGGGATCCTGCCGCGCCGTCGACGGGATCGCGACGCCGCTGCGGTGCAACAGCTTCCAAACGATATCAGACCGCTCGCCCATCTGCAGCGCGATCGCCGCGACCGTCATGCCCGCCTGCAACAGCGGCAGGATCTGGGCGACCTTGGCAGCATTGCGCGCAGCATGCCCGGCGGCGTTGGCCTTTGCCCCGGCGGCGCGGTCGGCCTCGATCCCGAGGGCGTTCAGGTCGCGGCGCAGCGTGCCGCTGGCGATGTGCAGTTCGGCGATCATGTCGCGATAAATCGCGCCGGGGCGCCACGCGGCCTTGACCCGCGCGCGGCGGGCCAGGACCTCGGGGCGTTCGTCATAGGGCAGGACGACGCGGACGGGCTTGACCGTGGCGACGCGTGGCGCGCGGACGGGCTTGACCTTGGCAATCCGCGGGGCACGGGCGGGCTTGGCGGCGGCGATCTTGCGCGCGGCCTTGGCGGGGCGGTCAGCCGGCGGCAGCGTGATCCCGGCGATATGCGCGCGGCGCGCCAGCGCGATCATCGTGATCCCCAGCTGCGCGGCGATGTTGGCGCGCGAATGCCCCAGCGACAGCATCGACCGGATTGTCTCGATCCGGGCGGCCGTTTCCTGCGCCCGCGCCTCGATCTTGGTCACTTCGCCCTGCGCCTTGCGCGCGGCGCGCTTGCCCGCCCAGAACGCCTTGATCCCGGCCTCTTTGGCGTCCCGGCGCTTTTCCTCGACGGTCTTGCCGACATCCCGCGCCAGCATGTAACGGCAGGTTTCAGGATCCCAGACATAGGCCGACGCCCTGACCGCGACGCGCGTCACGGCCGCGCCCGGCGCCAGCGGCAGGCCCAGTCGGGCGGCGATCTGTTCGGCGGTTTCGGTCACCAGATCCCATCCTTAAGATCGCGGATCAGCGCCTCGACGGCAGGTCCGCATCCCAGCCGGTCGGCCAGCGCCTGCACGCTGGCGTGATCGTCGCGCCACCCGCTGCGCGCCCGGTAGTATTCTGCCGGGCGGCGATGCAGGACGAACATCAGGGCTTCCAACTTGTCGACCAGGCGCAGCCAATCGGCCTCGATCGCGGTCAGATCCGGCATCGGGCGGTTTACGATCGCCGATGCCATATCCGCCTCGATCGCGGCATGCGCGCGGGCGATTTCGGGGCACCGCGACTTGAAGGGCTGCGGCAGGTCGCCGGCCCACGCTTCGCCGACGTCGTGATGCAGGACGACATAGATCAGGGCGGGGCTGGCATCGCGGTTCAGCGCCAGCAACAGTTGCGCCGCGCGCCCCTGATGGTCGGCATTGGTTTGCCCCTCGCGCGCCATCGCCGCGTTGGCGTGCCACCGATGCACTTCGCCGGCCAGATAGATCTGCAACAGGCTCATGCGACACCCCCAACGCCGGCCTGCACCTTGTCGAGGCATCGGGCGATCCGGCGCAGTTCGTCCGCCGTGGTGGCCGAGGCAAAGCGGTTTGCGACGATCTTGCCGTCGCCCGCATCGCTGACCCATCCCAGTTGCACCGATCCCTCGACGACAAGGATCGCGACCGTCGACCCGCACAGGGGAAAGTCATGCCGCGCCGTCACCGTCGCCTTGCGCGCCCCGCTCATGCCGACACCGCCAGCCGCTGCCGCACCCGCAGCCCGGCGACCCACCAGCGCGCCGGCATGCCGCCGTTGATGTTCTCGGGGCGTGATGCCGGCGGCGCGCTGACATCGCGCACGGATTCCGATACGTCTGTCTCCACCCTGACCCGCTGCAGGACCCCAAGGACGGCACTGCGCGACACGCCAAGGGCTTTCCCAATAGCGGCGGCCGTGTCGCCCCGGTCCCAGCGGTCGAGGACGTCAAGCGTTCGCGCATCATCCCATTGCGTCGCGATGGTCGCGGGACGCGGGGCGCGCGGGAACTCGACACCGCCGACCCGCGCGACCCGGCGCACGATCGCCGAGGACACGCCGAGGTCGACCGCCGTCTGATCGACGGTCATGCCCTTGCCGGCGCACCGGCGGACAGCTGCGACGGATGTTTTCACGATGCGAACCCCCTGACACCTTTTGCCGCCCGCAGCGCATGGCGGCGGACCTCGATCGCCTTCATCGCCACCGCGTCCAGCGCGCCGCGCTGTTTCAGGCCGAGGCGATACTGTTCAAGTTCGGTTTCGCAGGCGATCGTCGCGCACACATCATCCTGCGACAGGTCCTTGCCCGCGCGATGCTTTGCCAGCGCATGGCGTTCGGCCGCACTCATGCCGCCCACCGGATCAGGACGAACAGGCAGGCGGTGATCGCGACGATGTCGAACAGGATCACCCGTTGCGCGCGCCGATGACTCGCGATGGCGGTGTCGGCCTTTTCACTGGTCAGGCGGTGCAGCGACAGCGCCTGTTCGCTGGCGTCGCTGGCCTCGATCATCGCATCGGCGCAATTTGCCGCCAGCGCCGCGCACTGGTCCAGAACCAGCGCCAGATCCCACACGTCCGCCGCCTGCATCTGCACGCCCTCGGGGCCGGCCTGCACCGCCATCACGCGCAGGCGCGCCGCGAAATCCGTCATCCCCGCAATTTCCCTTGGCGGAAAGGTGATCGTGACAGCCTCGGGCGCGGTCATTCCGTCCACCATAGGCCGAGGACGACCGCGATCAGCGCAGCGCCGGCAAAGAGCCCGTCGCGCACACCCGACAGATAGCGCGCGCGCAGGACGTCGGCGAATGCCGGGCGCGGCCAAGGCGTGCCGACCGGCTTGATCAGGCGCGCCACGCGCAACAGATCGAACGGCGCCAGCGTGACGGAAACGGATTCCGCGTCGACCGCCTGTTCCGCCATCGCGACCAGTCGATCCGACAGATCGCTTGCGGTCAGGCCGCGCGGCACGATGGTCGACACGCGCGGCCGGATCACCGCGTCGTCATCATGGATCAAGATGCCAAGCCCCACGCCTTGCGTCATTCCGCAATCCTCCGGTGAAAATGATGCGGACGGGTTTCCCCGCTCTCGACGCCGCACGCCGCCTGTTCCCCGCCTTGCCTGACACCCTCAACCCCACCGGACACAGGCATGCAGGCGGGGCTGGTTTCATCGGCCCGGAACGGCCGCCTAGCCTCGAAAGTTGCCCGAGGGGTTTCACTGATCGACGCCCGGCGGATCATTCGGATCCCCCGGAACTTTTCTGCGCGACACGGGTTTTAGTTCCGGGGTCGTCTGCAGGGTCGAGGTTCGCTTTGTGCAAAAAAAGGGGCATGTCGGATCCGGCGGCGCGGCGCAGATGCGAAGAAAACTTCGCAGCCCGATCGGTGAATGTCCGGTAGTTGGAAAGGGCGCGCCGGGCGCGCGCCGCATTGAACCGGGCGGCGATGTGCCACCAGACGCGGATCACTCACGCCCCCCGACAATGTCAAAGATGCTTTCGGCGCCGGCGATCGTCAGGACCGCAAGGATCGTGCCCAACTTGGCGTCGTGTTCCCCTTTGATCAGGTTCTCACATTGCCGCGGGGTCAGGTCGAGGACCTCGGCCGCGTTCAGCGCCTTTTCACGCATCGACGCACCGGGGAACGCCCGCCACATCAGCCCCGAAAACCACTTGCGTCGCCGGTCGACGGCGATCGTGGACTTTGCGAAAGATTTTTCCAACTGGTCACCCCATACTGCACCTTGTGACGAGTGCATGCGGTGATCAGTCAAAGGGCGGGACGGGCGGGCCATCTGGTCCGCCCGTTTTGCAAAGGCGGACGCCGCGATCTGCGGCGATCCGGGCGGGAAATCTGATACCTGCGCCAGCCGGCCCATCATGCGGCATCCTTGGCTTGCGGCGGGTTGGACGCCATCCAAGCGCGCAGGCGATCGGCGGTCGGCATCGTGCAGCTTGCCGACCCTGCGACCCATTTGTCCCAGGTCGTGCCGCTCAATCCCGCACCCGTCTGCAACACCGTCGCGGGCTTGATGCCCCGGCGTGCCGCATAAAGTTCAATATCCGCGATCAGCTGTTCCATGACGTGCATCATAGGTTTTTATTCCTACAATGGTCAAGGGATGCTCAAGGATTTCTTTCCGATTGCCTTAAGGCATTGGATTGCGGACAAAAAACCTATGTCTGATTTCGTGGAAATCCTGATTCAGCGGATCAAGTCCGACCCGGAATTGACCGAGGCGGGCCTAGCGGTGCGCGCGGGCCTCGACAACAGCACCATTCGCCAGATGATCAAGAACCACCGGAACCCGCGCATCGACACGGCGATGAAGATCTGCCACGCCCTCGGGGAAACCGTCGAAACCTTCATGTCGCAGCGCGCGTCGGACCCCGTAATGTCCGAATTACTCTTTCATCTCGAACAGCTAACCGCCGAAGAACGGGCGATGTTGCTAGCCGCTGCAAAAGGGCTGCGCGCGCATCACCCTGCGGCAAGGCCGTGATTTCCCGCAAGGCAAACAGCAAATGTTCGGCGTCGACATCGCGCATCGCGTCATCCCGTAAAAATCACAAGCCCGGACTGCCGGCGGGCACAATAGCCCCCGGTTGCCCGCTGCCCGGTTAGAGGTCAGGCGCCGAGTTCTTGGTCGATGTGCGCGCGCGCCTCGGCAGGCGACGCATGGCGCAGGCCGGCCGCATGCACCCCGTCGGCGCGCTGCAGCATCTGGTAACCGCGATAGACGCCCAGATCATAGCCCTCCGCCGCCGACGGGACGCGCCCGGATCCCATCCGCGCGAAATCACCCGAACCTGTCAGGGGCATCGCCGGGCCGGATGCGACCGGATCCCCGCGCGCCATTACCAGGACGGCGATCAGCGCAAAGACCCCGAAGGCCAGCCCAAGGCAGAACCACCCAAGCGCCGATCGCCCGCGCGCGCCAGCTGCGATCGCGGTCAGCGCGGCGCATCCGATCCAGATCAATCCCAGTTCCATCTGCGCCCTTTGTTCTAAACCGCCCCGATTCCTCTGCGCGGATTGTGGCGACATTCGCACGATTCGCGTGCGCTTCAATGGCATTTGACCTATGGCGCGCCTCGCTTACGCTCGCCCAGCGACTGGCGGTCTAGGTTTTTATTCCTAAACGGGACTTGACATAGGTTTTTCATCCTATAGGTTGACGGCATCGAACACCGATGGAGTTTGCGATGATCAAGATAACCGAAACGACCCTGATGGACGGCAGCAAGGTCTATGGCGTCAGCGTTCCCGACCTCGGGGAAATCGACTGCCTTGACGAACGCGCGGCCTATGACCTCGCCAACACGATCGAACGCACGACAAACCTGCAGTTCGACGGCTGGGCGACAGTGAAGGCGGCAGCATGAACGCCCTTTCCAACTTCCCGATGTCCCGCGACTGGGCCCGCCGGATCGTGACAAGCCCTGACACGCATATCTGCACGCCGCTTTCGGTGCGCGAAGAAGCGTGGGCGACGCTCAAGGCGGACATGATGACCCGCCGGATCGCCGCGACCGTCGCCAATGACGCCAGCCCGACGGGCGGTGCCGCATGAATATCCAGATCACCCACGCCGCGCCCCAGCTGCGCCACCTTGACCGGGTCGAGGACGTCACGTTCCGCGCCCTGTCGATCCGGTTCAGCGCGGACGAACTTCGCGACCTGACCTGCGGCCTGCATGTCGTGACCGACATCGCCACGATCAAAGAGGTCCGCCATGTCGCATAACCATGCCGCGACCCGGATCGGCCTCGGCCGCAATGACGCGAACTTCGCCCGCCTGTCGGATGCCGATCGGTCGAGGCAGATGCGACTGATCCTTTACGTTGCCATCGCCGCCGCCGCGATCACGACCGTCGTCGCGCATGTCGCGGTCGCCATGATCGCCGACCTTGCCGCCGCCCCTGTCGGCGCGTTGGTCGAGGCGCTGAAATCCTGACCGCGCAGGCCCCCACGCGGAAAACCGAACCGGGCAATCATGCCCCATTGATGGAGTGACGACGATGAAAAAACTGTTCCTGACGACCGCCCTTGCCGTGATGGCGACGGCATCCCTTGCCGCCCCCGGCGATGTCAAGGTCCTGCGCGGCTGCGAGGTCGTCGACAAAGGCGGATATCTCAACAAGGTCGACGCGACCTGCGCATTCACCGGAACCCTGCCCGGCAGCCGCGTCTATGCCGAGGGCGACAGCGCCCTGAACCCCGACGACGGCGACCCGACGACCGCCCGCACCGTGACGGTGCAAGACAACTGATCGCGGGCTGATCCGGTGTCCCGCTGCGCGCTCCCTGCAGCGGGCATCCCGACTAGCATGCCTTCCGCCTGCACGTCCTTGTTTCCCAAGGCAGGCGGCGCCTGCCCCGGCGCGACCTCCTCCCCGCGCCGGGGCTCTTTCCATAGAAAGGGCCGACAATGACCGACTGGCAACTGATCGGAACCGCCCCGAAAGACGGGACGCCCATCATCCTCGCCGACTGGGATCAGCTTTGCCTGATTTCAGGTTGCCCGCACCTTGGCGCGGGATACTGGCACATCGAAATGGGCGAATGGGTTTCGGCCGGCGGCTCTGATTGCCCCGAAGAAACGCCGACCCACTGGGCGCCGCTGCGCGCGCCGGTGAACGCATGACCCGGCTGCCCCTCGACATCCTCGCCCTTGCCCTCGGCCTGATCCTGATCGCCAGCACCGGCAACGCCTGCGGGGCCGGCGCGGATCAGACCGGATGCACACCCCCGCCCCCGCCTTATGAACCACCGCCCGAGGTTGTGCCGGATCCGCCGACGGGCGATCCGGCCGATCCCGATCCGGTCGCCCCGACCCCGCGCCATGCGGCCTATGCGAAATGCTGCATCGACCCCGCAGATCCCCGCCAGCGCATCGCCAAGACCGACCTCGGCGCGACGTTCCCCCGCCTGCAGCGCGCGGCGCATGCCGCCTGTCAGGCGCAGCCGCTGGCGACGCTGACGGCCTGCCCGCCCCGCCTGATGGGGGATCGGTGATGGACATGCGCCAGCATCTGAAATCCCTTCCCGGCTTGAAAGCGCGTGACCTGAAACCCGCACTAGGCGGGCGCGGGGTCGCCGCGCAAGGCCCGATATTTTACCGCGTCACGATCGAACAGTTCGGCATCGACCGCGATGCAGTCACCCGGCAACACGGCCTTGAACTGATGACCGGCAGCCCAGCCCTTGCGGCCGCGCTAGGCCCTGACGACGACATCGCAAAGCGCCTGCAGACCTCGACCGTCTTTGTCGGGATGACGGATTTCTTTGCCCTGCCGCTTTGCGCCTGCCTTGGCGAAAGCGACGACGAACCGACGGGGGATGACCATGGCTGAAACGTCCTCGATCGAATGGACCGATGCGACATGGAACATCGTCACCGGCTGCACACTGGTCGACGAAGGATGTCGCCACTGCTACGCCGCCCGGCTTGCCGCAACGCGCCTTAAGAACATCCCTAGCCGGCAAGGGCTGGCGCGCCTCAACGCATCCGGCGACGCAAAGTTCACGGGCGAGGTCCGGTTCAATGAGAAATGGCTAGACCAGCCCCTGCGCTGGCAACGCCCGCGCCGGATCTTTGTTTGCGCGCATGGCGACCTTTTCCATGAAAACGTGCCCGACGCATGGATCGACAGAGTTTTTGCCGTCATGTCACTGGCGCGCCGCCATACCTTCCAAGTGCTGACAAAGCGCCCCGACCGGATGCGGGCATATCTGTCAGCACGCGACACGGGCCAAGCAACCGATCCGATCGTTCAGGCCGCGTTTGCAAGCGGTTTGCGGCATGGCAGCGGCGGATCGGCGACTTGGCCTCTGCGGAACGTCTGGATCGGCACCAGCGTTAGCGACCAGGCCAGCGCCGACGCGCGGATCCCCGATCTGTTGGCGACCCCAGCAGCGGTGCGGTTTATAAGCGCCGAACCGCTCTTGGGGCCGGTCGATCTGATGCATGTCCCGCACCATAGGATCGCCCCGAACATCACGATCGCGCAGAACGCGACGACCGGGCGGAACGGGCTTGGCGACAATGGCCCCCGCCTCGATTGGGTCATCGTCGGCGGCGAATCTGGCCCCAAGGCGCGCCCGATGCATCCCGATTGGGCGCGGTCCTTGCGCGACCAGTGTCAGGCGGCGGGCGTGGCATTCCTGTTCAAGCAATGGGGGGAATGGACAGCCGTTCTTGATCGCGATCGGGACGATCCCGACTGGCGGTCGGACTACACGACCCTTCGCGCCGAAAACAAGGCAATCGTCAACTTGGCGGGCGGCATGGGCTTCCATGGCGAACGTGTTCACGTGGTTGAAAAGGTCGGAAAGTCCCGCGCCGGCCGCCAGATGGACGGGCGCGAATGGAATGACATGCCGGGGGATGCGCAATGACCGAACACCCATCTTTTGCCGACCTGCCGCCCGGCGAACCGATCGAGGGCAAAACCTATCGGGCCGACGGATGGGCCTACATCGACCCGCCGGGTAGGTTCTCGCCCGAGGCATGGGCCGATTTCCTCGCCATGTTCGGCGCAGGGCAGGCCGTCATCTTGGCCCTGTCTGCGGGCAGGACGATCGAGGGCGCGCCGTGGCGACGGGGGCAGATCCTGATCAGCCCCGAGGGCATGCGCGCAGCCGGCGCGGCGGCCGAGGCGACGCTGATCGCCAAGGCGGCGGCGATGCGGGGGAAAGTTCAATGACCCTGCCCGCCGCGCCGATCCACGACATCGCCCGGCCGATATCGGACGACCTCGGCGCGCTCTGGCGCCAGGCGCGCGCCTTTGGCAGCGTGCAAATGTTCAATTTCGACGACGGCCGCGTGTTCGCAAAGATCACCTTGCCGACCATCGCCGGCACCGCCCTGACGGCCGACAGCGGTCATAAATGCCACACGCCCGAGGATGCCTTGATCGAGGCGATCGCCAAGGCCGAAACCATCCGGGCGCAGTTCAAATGACCGACCGCCCGATCATCTTTTCCGCCCCCATGGTCCGCGCCCTGATCGCGGGGCACAAGACGCAGACCCGGCGACTGTTGAAACTTGCAGGCCGCGCGCCGGATTTCATTGGCCCTGCGGGTTGTCAGAACGATCCAACATGCTGGGGCTGGGAAAGCCCCGAACACGGCGGGTTCATCACTGTCGAAGGCGACGACAAGGACCATCTGCCCGGCTGGCGCAACGGCTGGCGAGACTGGAAAGGGGCATACGCCCCCGGCGATCGGCTCTATGTGCGCGAGGCTCATGCGTTGGTGCCGCCGACCGCATACCGCATGAGCAAGGGCGTCGAGCAGACTGTCAACCCGAACGCCGACGCACATCAGGCCGCAATCTACCGCGCGGGATTCGACCGATCGACCGGCGGATTCCGCTGGCGCGCCTCCATCCACATGCCCCGGTGGGCGTCGCGCCTGACGCTGACCGTCACCGAGGTCCGCGTCCAGCGGTTGCAGGACATCAGCGAGGCGGATGCCATGGCCGAGGGTTGCTTACCGGCGCGATGGGATTTTCAAACGCCAGCCGACCACTATCGCGACCTTTGGAACGCCCTGCACGGCGCCGAGGCATGGGGCGCAAACCCGTGGGTCGTCGCCGTGACTTTCACCGTTGCACATCACAACATCGACCAGGCGGCGACAGTTTGACGCGCGCGCTCCGCTATCTGTCGGTCTGTTCGGGGATCGAGGCGGCGACGCAGGCATGGCATCCCTTGGGATGGCGCCCGGTCGCGTTCAGCGAAATCGAACCTTTCCCCTGCGCGGTCTTGGCGCATCGCTATCCCGAGGTCCCGAACTGGGGCGACATGACCAGATTCAAGGAATGGCCCGATGCAGATGTCGATGTTCTTTGCGGCGGAACCCCCTGCCAATCGTTCAGCGTGGCGGGTCTGCGAAAGGGCTTGGATGACCCGCGCGGCAATCTCATGCTCACCTTTGGTGGCATTGCAGCGCGATATCGGCCCGACTGGTTGGCGTGGGAAAACGTCCCCGGCGTCCTTTCCAGCGAACGCGGACGCGACTTTGCAAGTTTTCTGGGCCTCGTCAGCGGCCGCGCGATCGACCCGCCCGAGGGCGGATGGTCCAGCGGCGGGATCGTCCCCGGAATTGCCGATGCCTACGGGGTCGCGTGGCGCATGCTTGACGCTCAACACGTCCGAACACGCCGCTTCCCCTTCGCTCTCCCCCAGCGTCGACGCCGTGTGTTCGTTGTCGGATATCTTGGCGACTGGCGGCGTGCCGCGGCGGTTCTTTTCGACCGCGAAAGCCTGTCGGGGCATCCTGCACCGGGCCGCCGATCGGGGCAAAGACCTGCCAGAACACTTGCGGAAAGCCCTGCCGGCAGCGGCGGGCAGGATGACACCGCCGATCGGCTGATCGCGCAACATAGCCCCCCGGTCGCGAACCCCCTGACCGCGCGCATGCACAAGGGCGTCAACACGACCATGGACGAAGGGCAGACCATGATCGCTTACGGCCCGCCGTGGACCGTCCGAGTCCTGACCCCTGTCGAATGCGAACGCCTGCAGGGCTTTCCCGACGATTTCACGCGCATACCCGGCGCAAGTAAATCCGGCTGGCGCGACGTCGACAAAACAGAGGACGTCGACGATCTGCGCGCCCTCGGCCTGCCGGTGCGGATGGTCGGCAGCCGCTGGCGCGTCAAGGATCCTGACGGTCCTCGATACAAGGCGATCGGCAACAGCTGGGCGGTCAACTGCGCCGAATGGATCGGGGAACGCATCGCCGAGGTCGACGCATGGTGACGCTATCCGAACACGTCCGGCCGATCGCCGACCATCGGCCCGCCGGCGCTGCAACACGGGGGAATGCCTGATGCAGGAACAGCTCGCGATGCACGCCCTAGCGGTGATCGAAAGGGCAATTCTGTCCGCGTTGCTGCAGGCAGCCCGCCCCGGCGAAGTTTGGTGCCTGAACCTGCGCGGGCTTCACAATCAGACAGCACTGCCGAAAGAGGTTTGCCGGGGCGTAATTCGCGGCCTGATTGACGATCAGCTTGCGGAATGCCGCACGGGCCTTTGGACCGACGACGGGGAACCCGCCGGGGCTGGATACTGCATCACCGGCAAGGGCGCGCGCCTTGTCATGCCGGAATCGTGGTGATCCGATGACCCGCCAGCACCGAAACGAAATCGCCTATCCCCGCCTCTGGCGTGCCCTAGACGGCGCGATCCGCGACGCCTCGGCATGCCATCCCGATATACTTATTCCCGACAGGCGCCGCGCCTCGATCGTCAAGCGCGCCGTCGGGTCCGTTCTTGCCCTTGTGGCAGGGGCCGGTGACGAACCGGCTGCAAAGGCAGCGGTCCAGTTACCAGGCCCTGCCGTCGGCGTTCAGCTTGACAGCGTCGAGGGGGCGATCACGTCGAGTCGCCCCCAACGCCGTCGCGGGCGCACGGCAAAGTCGCGCGCAATGTTCCCGTGGCACAGCCTCGACCTGTCCGGCCGGCGTGCGCTGCATGCTTTCATTGCAGGTCAGCGATCAAGGTTCGTCGCGTTCCATCGCGGGCGCGACGGGCTGGTTTTCGTGGAAATGCGCCGATGACCGCCCGAACGCCCTTTCATGCCGGCGGGCTGTTCGCACCGATCGCGCATCTAGAAGCGGTCGACCGCGCAACTGCAAACCTTTTGCTGGTCGACTGGGGCCACAAAATGGGCCCGATCCGCCGGCCGACCTTTGCCCTTGACGCGCATCACGTCCTTTTTCAGCACGGTGCGCCGGTCGCGGTCGCCAGCTGCGGCGAAACCGTCCGCGAAGTCGTGGGGCAGACCGGCATCCTGCGGGCGGACTGCATTGAGCTTGTGCGCCTTTGCGCGGCGCGGCGCGACCTGTGCCGCGTGATGCTGCGACTTTGGCGCGAAATGGTCTTTCCTGAAATGGCGCGGGCGCACGGCCGACCGCTGGCGATTTCCTATCAGGACCGCGCGTTGCATTCCGGCGACACCTATCGCTTTGACGGATGGCTTGCGATCGGCAAGGGGGGCGGCGGGGGCGCCGACAGCCGGACGGGCGCGCCAGGACGCAAGATGACGATATGGGCATGGCCGCCTGCGGTCGCGCAGCAAATCATCGGCGGCAGCATATGACCCGCCGCCGCCCCCCGACACCCGCCCGCGGCGCTTACACCTTTACCCGCGGCAGCCCCTTTGACGACCGGATCCCGACCTATTGGTGCGGCGGCGAAAGCTGGTCAGAAAACCCCGCCGAGGCGCTTTGGTTTGCCGAAACATGGGCACTTGAACACGCGATGCGACACGGGCATCCGCCGCGACAGGTGCAGGAATGACCGCGCCAAATGCGGATCCGATCATGGATTTCGTGCGGGCCTTGGCACGCGCCACCGCCGCGGCGCATCATGCCGACGAATCGCAAGGGACGCCCCAATGCCAGGCCAGCGCGCCGCCATCTATGCCCGATACTCGACCGAACTGCAGGACAGACGGTCGATTGACGATCAGGTGGCCCTTTGCACCGCCTTCGCCGGACAGGGCGGCCTGACCGTCACGGCGACGTTCGACGATCGCGCCAAGACCAGCGCCTCGATCATCGGGCGCGCCGGTCTGGCGGCGATGATGGAATCGGCCCGCCTGCGGCAGTTCGACGTTCTGATCGTCGAGGCGCTGGACCGGCTGTCGCGCGACACCGGCGATCTGTCCTACATTTTCAAGCGCCTCAAGTTCGCGGGGATCACAATCCTGACCGTGCATGACGGGCAGGCCGATTCCGTCGCCGTCGGACTGCGCGGCCTGATGGGGGAACTGTTCCTGACCGCGCTGCGCGACAAGACCCGTCGGGGCTTGGCGGGCGTGGTGCGCGACGGGCGACATCCCGGCGGACAGACATACGGATATGCGCTGGTCCCCGGAAAGCCGGGCCTGCGCACGATCGTCGAACATGAAGCGGACACGATCCGCGCGATCTATGCGGCATATGCCGCCGGGGAAAGCCCGCGCAGCATCGCCGCCCGTCTGAACGCGGCCGGCACGCCTGCGCCGCGCGGGGCGCGCTGGAATGCAAGCACCGTGAACGGGAACCCGGCGCGGGGCTATGGGATCTTGCATAATCCGATCTATGACGGCCGGATCCGCTGGAACCGCGTCACGATGGTCCGCGATCCCGACACCGGCCGCAGGATCAACCGGGAAAACGATGCCGCCCTCTGGCACGAAACGCCCGCAGAACACTTGCGGATCGTGTCGCCCGACCTCTGGCGCGCAGCTGCAGCCCGCCACGCGAAACAGTCGACCGCCTATGTCGGCCGCACGATGACGCGCGCGCCCCTGCGCCCGTTCTCGGGGATCCTGCGCTGCGGCTGTTGCGGGGCGGGGATGGCGATCCATGACAGATCCGGCGACGCGATCCGCATCCGCTGCAGCGCCGCGACCGAAAGCGGGTCCTGCACGAATGCCCGCCGCTATCGGCTCGACAAGATCGAGGCGGCGATCTTTGGCCGCCTGCGCGAACAGATCGCCCGCCCGGAATATCTGGCGGCATTCGTCGAGGAATACACCGCCGAACGCCGCCGGCTGTCGGCCGAGGCGCGGCGCGACGTGGCAAAGATCGAACGCCAGGCCAGCGCGGCGGCGGCACGATATGCAAGACTTGTGGAAATGATGGCGCGCGGCCTGACCGACGGGCCCGAGGCAGAGGCGGAAATCCTGCAGGCAAAGGCCGCCCGTGCCGAGGCGCGCGCCCAGCTTGAACGCTGCAGCGCGCCCGATACCGTCGTGTCGATCCATCCGAACACGGCGCGGATCTATGCCGAGGCGATCGCGAACCTGCACGACACCTTGACGAAACCGGCCGGCGCATTCGACCGGCGGGCGATCGAGGCGCTGCGGCGCGTCGTGTCGCACATCGTCGTCACGCCGGACGCGAACGGCCGCGACGCCCTGATCGAGGTCGCCGGATTTATGGAAACCCTTTTGGGGCTCGACGCACCCTTAGTGGGGGGTGCGATGGTGGCGAGGGGGCGTTATGAACGCACCCCCCAAGTAATCGCAGCGATCCGCGTCGCCTGATCCGCCGCCAACGTTTGCATTTTATGCGGTATCCGCACATTTCCGCTTGCATTGCATATGCGGAAAGCGCATATTCACGACATGGAAACGGGCAGACGCCCACAATCGAAGGATTCGCCGATGCTTGACCTTGCAGCCTTTCGCGACACCGCCACCCGCTACACCGCAGCCGATGGTCTGGCCTTTCTTGGCATCGACGCCGACTATCTGACCGGAACCGATACAACGCATCTCTGGATTTACAACGGATCTTGCTATGTCGAAGAAGGCACGAACGGGTTTCACGTCCTGATTGACCGCAGCGAGTGGGACGGCACGAAAGCAGACCTTGAGGCGCGGCTTTACTTTGGCTGGTATGTCTCTGAAGGCGGCGACACCCCGACGCTAGATCAGCTGTCCGGTTTGTTGGCTGAATGGTCCGCTTGGCGCGGCTTAAAGCTGCAAAGCGCGGACGAAATGATCCTGCACGCCGCCGGGACAGATGAACATTTCCTGTCGTGGTTCATTGACGCATGGGAAGATGCCGAACGCCGCGACGACGGCCAAGGCTTCGGCAATCGCGCCTGACCCCTCCAACAAAAGGAAATCGACATGGATACCTTTTTCGAACGGTTCGACGCCGAAAGGGCAAAGGCCGAGGCGACCGAGGCAGGGCAGGCATTCCTGCAAAATGGGTTTGAGGTCTGGCATTCCGGCGGGGGCATGACTTGCTGGCGCAAGGTCGTTGGCGCGAATGAATGTCTCGCAAGCGACGACGACAGCGCGATCGACACGGGCGGGCCTTGGGGCGTTGGCCTTTATGCCCTCGCGGATGGCGACATCATTTCGGAAGATGAACAGCCCGATTGGCAAGCCGCGATTTCCGCGATCAAGTTTCTGCAAACCGTCATTTGAAAGAGGACGCCACGCCATGACACCCGCCACGCAACGCCGCATCGCCCGCCTGCACGAGTCCCGCGTCGGATATGATCCCGAGGGCGAAAAAACCATCGCCGAGGCGCTGGAAACCCTGCGCTGGTATCGCACCGCTGAACAGGAACACCCCGACGATCCTGCAGCCTATTCAGGACCGGCCCTGACCAGCGCCGAACTTAGAACAGCGCGCCGCGCTGACCGCGACGCGCTCACGTTCACGCACGTTGCAGGCGACGACGATCAGACCGATGACGAATGGCGGTGCGATCAGTTTTCGGACTGGTCAATTCAGGACGCGCGCAGCTATGGGTCGGGATATTGCGTCGCCCAACACGCGCCCGAGGATACGCCGGACGCTGACTATTGGGTCGCGCATTTCGGGTCGCATAAAGACCTCGACGACGCAAAAGCCGAGGTCGGCCGGCGCGTGGCCGCAATCAGGGGGGCGGCGCAATGACGCCTGCCGATTTCAAGGCCGCGCGCTTGGCCCTCGGCCTGAACGGCGCCGAGGCGGCGCGCGTCATGGGATATGGGAACGTGTCGCGCATCTATAACCTTGAAGCGCGGGGCGAGGTCCCGCCGCAGGCGGCGCGCCTGATGCAGGCTTACCTTGACGGATACCGCCCCGCAGACTGGCCGCAAAAACCCGCCTAGCGCCCGATGCTCGGGACGACCCCGGCTAGCCCGATCAGCAGGACGATCAGGATCCAGAAGCCCGCCACAAGAACAGGCCCGGCGATCACGGGATGAAACCACTTGCGCATCACCAGTTGCCCGCCGCCTCTAGCTGCGACAGAAGGGGGATACAGTTCCCCCGCGCGGCGGGCATGCTATCGCCGGCAAGCGCGGCCGCGCATTCCGCTGCGGGCTGTCGCAGTCGGTCAGTTGCCATGTCGACGGGCGAAGTCGCGCACCCAATCAATACGGTCAGCGTCACTAGAATCGCGCAGGGTCGGCGCATTGTTGATCCTTTCATGGGCGGCACGTTCGGCCCGGATGGTGCGGCTTTGCGCGGCCGCGCGTTCAGTCATCGCGCCGCGCCGCATCAGCGCGCCCGCGATCAGCAGGCCCGCCATAACCAGACCGCCGATCGCCACCAGATTTCGGCCGAGTGCGGTTTCGGTGAAAAACGCTAGCATCGGGTCACAGGCTCACATCCTGCCGTGTGACGGCCTTGCGCACCCGCTCGGCCCGGAACCATCGCGCCCAGATGATTGCCCCGACCAGCGCCGCAGCCGGGATCAGCAGGATCCAGTTTTCGCGGACAAAGGTCGCGCCCCAATCCAACACGTCGCGGCTTTCGCGGGCGATCGCGACACCCTTGTTTGCAAGGTCGATCGACAGTCCGCCCAAGCCGATCTGCGCTGCCGTTTCCTGCGCATCCGCGCGTTTTGTCGTGCCGCTGCCGCGCTTTCTCAGGTCGGCCGCCGTGATGTTTTCGCGGGGCGGCGGCGCCGCGGGCGCCTGCAGGATCGGCCACGTTTCATCGCCGATCACGCCGTCGACCGCCAGCGGCGGATTGTCCGCCTGCAGGGCGCGGACAGCCTTGTCCATTTCGCGCCCGAAAATGCCGTCGATGCGACCGACCGGATAGCCCGCCAGTTTCAGCATCGTCTGGGCGTCGAACACCATCGCGCCCCGGCTGCCGCGGCGCAGGTCCGGGCGATCATTGACGCCGCGCTTTCCATCCATCAGCGGCATCGCGCCGTGATCTGCCATCGCCTCGCGGATCAGCGTGCGCAGATAGTCGCCGCACGCCTTGGCGCCGCGCAGATCCTCGCGGAACGGCAGGCGGGCAATATCCCACTTGCCGCGCTGTTTCACGCCGAGATTCGGTTCGACCTCAGCATGTGTCAGCGTGGTCGTATCGCTGACCGGGATCCCGTAGGTCAGGCACAGTTCGGCGCCGAGGCGTGCCAGGGCGCGAAACGCCTTTTCGGTGATCGGGGCGGGGCCGGCGTCGAACGGGCTTTCGATCGCGCCCATCATGCCGCAGACCGCAATGCCAATGCTGCCGGTGTTAAGGTGCAGCGTGTGGGCCGCATAGTCATCATCCGACGTGACGACGTTGTCCTCGATTTCCTCTTTGCCCTCGACGATCGTCCCGTCGAACTCGACCATCCGGTGATAATGCGTCCGGTCAAGGCCCGAGGCGCGACCCGCGCCGCCGGTCCAATGAAAGATGATGCGCTTGATACCGGGCGCGGGCTTTTTCATGGTTGCAAGTCCTCTTTGTGCCGCGCCAGCCGCTTGCGGGCGGCGCGCAATGTGGTTTCGTCAATTCCGAAAAACCGGGCCAGATCAGACCAGGTCTGACCGCCGGCGTGCATGACCTCGGCTGCCGCTATTGCCAGCGGCGAAAGGGGCGGCCTGCGGGGCATGGCGGCTATTTCTCGTGCGGCAGGATGCCCAGTTTGACAGCCGCGGTGATCGCCGTGATTACAGTCACGAATGCGACTAGTAGCTTTGCGATCTTAACGACGCCGTTAGCGGCGCGCTCGCCACTTTCGATAGCGACCGTCACGTCCGCCATACGTTCCAACAGGGCTTTTCCCTCATGCCCCGGTTGCGCGACCATCAGGGCATTAAACATCACGGACAGCATTTCGTGATTCTTTGTCCGCACGTCGGCATCCTCTTTTGCCTGCTTTTCCAGCGTCCCCGTGCGGCGATCGACCGCCTGCATCTGTTGCTGCATCGCGACGACCTGTTCGGTCAGTTCTGCCAATTGCTGACTTTGGGTTTTTCTCGCTGTCACCGCAGATCCTCGCCAATCTCGATCTGCAGAAAGCCCTTGTTCGGGACGGTGATCGGCAGACCGGCAAAGGTCGCCGTGAACTCGGCGTCGAATGTGCCGGCCGTGTCGGTGTCGATCGCCGCCCAGCCATATTCGACCACCCCCGCCGCCGCGGGCGCAATGACGGTGCAGGCGGCATTTGTCACCTTCATCGCGCCCCCGCGTGCCCGCACGTTCAGGACAACCGTCGCCCCGGTCAGGTCGAGGGGTCCGCCGTCTGGCGCCAGTAGCGGCCGGCGCAACAAGGGCAGGCGATCGCCGCGCTTGATGTAGAAAGTTTCTGTCGCGGTCATTGACCCACCTTTGTTTCTGATGGCTGCGAATAAATGGCGGTGCGGCTGTCGCCCGGCGCGACCGCTGTCGCGCTCGGGGCAAAGGCGACGGCGGTGCGACTGTCCCCCGCCGCGACGCGCGCGCGCTGACCCGGATAGGCAAAGGGCAGGTTCGCGGGCAGATAGGCATTCTCGCCAAGCCCTGCGGCGATCGCCATGCCGGACGCCGTGGCGCGCCCGACGCGCAGGACGGCAGGCGACGCCGCGGCAGACGCCAGCGACAGCGCGACCCCCGGCGATGCCAGCACCATCGCCCCAGCTGCGCGCAGAACCGCGCCGCCTGTCGCAGATCCCCGACCCGACAGGATCAGCGCGCCATCGGCCCGCGACAGACCCGCCGCCGCCGCGATGCCGGGCGCGGACAGGATCACGGCCGCCGTGGCGCGCGTCACCGCATTCGAAACCGACCGCGCCGATCCGGCGACGATGACGATCCCGCCGCCCCTCATGGCGCCCCCGCCGATCGCTGTCGCGACGGCCGTGACGATGTTGCCGTTCGTCAGTTCGGCCGCGACCAGTGCGCCGGCGATCGAGGCTGCCGGCGCGGCAAGGATCAGCGCACCGGCGGCAACGCCAAGCGCGGCGGCAAGGGCCGTCGCGGGCGCGGACAGGATCGCCAGACCGGCAGCCTGCGCGACCGCGACAGCGATCGCCTGCGCCTGCGCAGAACGGATCACGGCACCGGGCGCGGGCGAAAGGCTGAACCCGGCAGCGGCGGCGGGCACAGACAGAACCAGCACACCGGGCGCGCTAGCCATCCCGCCGGCAAGTCCCGCGCCGGGCGCCGCGGCGATCCGCACGCCAAGCGCGGCGATCGCGCCGCCCGCCACCCCTGCACCGGGCGCCGCCAGCACCAGCGCGCCCGTCGACACCGCGACACCGCCGCCGATGCCGACAGCCGGACCCGACACATAGCTGCCCCCGCCACCGGACGCGGTGACCTGCAGCGGCACGACCGCTAGGCGATAGGCGGGCGACCCGCCCGGCAGGGTCAGGCCGGTGACGCTTGCCGTCGCCTCGCCCCCGACCGGACTGACCTGCCCGTGCAGAAAGGCGCACCAGTTGGTGATCGTCGCGGTGTTCGTCTGACTGCCCGTCCAGCCGGCGCGGGGCGTCGCCGTGGCGCCCGCCCAGCTGCCGCCGCTTTGTGTGCCCATCTGCGCGGTCGTCGCGATCTGATAATCGTCGGCGTCGATGCCGGTCAGGCCGGATAGCGTGATGCTGGTCGCCGAGGTCGAGGGGCTGACCTGCGCCGTGCCCCATGCCAGCGTGCCGCCAGTCACCGTCGCCTTGCGGATCTGATAAGACCAGATGTCGGCGGATGCGCCAGACATCGACAGCGCGGCGCTGCCCGAGGCGGTCGCGATCGCCGTCCAGACGACGAACCTGTTATCCCCCGTGGTTTCGTCGACCTTAGGCGTGCCCCAGATCAGGCCGGTCGCATTGGCAAGCGCCCATGCGCCGGCAGATCCGCTATAGTTGACCGACAGGGCGACGTGAATCGCATCGCCTGCCGCCCAAGAAATCGCGTTCGTCGTGATGCTGGTCCGCGTCGAGGCGCCCGCATCGGCATCCGCGATCGAAAGCGCAACCGTCGCACCGCCGCCACCGCCGCCAGATGGCGCATCAAAAAACCAGTCCGCCAGAACGGCAGGGCGGGCATCGCCCACGCCGCTCTTGACCAGCCGTTCGGTGTCAGTTGCTCCGTGCTTGCCTCGGAACCAAACCGTTCCAAACGGCCAGTTGCCTTGCCCGGCCATTACCCATGTGTCTCGACATAGGTCCCGGTAAAGTTGGCCTGCGACGTCGACGTGTTCACAAACAGAACCTGCAGCACCGAGTCATTCAGGACACGCGGCATTGATCCGGTCAGGACATCTAGCGCATTGCCGGTGTTCGACAGGTTGATTTCTAAAATATTGATGATCCGGTAAAGGACTAGATGAAACGTGCCCGAGGTTCGCGTGGCGCTGGCGGTATAGCTTTGGATCGACTGAATCCCGGTATCGCCGGCCTGCAGGGCGAAAAACTCCACGGTGCCGGTCACCGGCGCGGTAAGGCCCACAAGCGTTGCCGTTCGGCCTGCGACCCCGGCTTGGTTCGTATAAGACAGCGTAACAGTCGGGGTCCCTGCGCCGCCGGTCGCCGACCATTCGATTGCGGCAATGACCCCATCGCCGTTAATCGAGGCGGCAATGTCTCGGGCGGGCAGCGCCGCAGGGGTCAAGGTCTGGGCCGTGGTCAAGGTTGCCGACAGTCCTGAATTAGCCCAAAGGCGATCGACCAGCATGATGACGCCGGGTTGCGAAACGGCCATTGTGAACCGCGCAACGTGAGCGTTGCCCGATGCCGGGTTTTCGCGGCTGATCTGACCTGCGACAGGGGCGGTCAAGGCAGCTCCGTTCACACCTGCCGCAGGTGTCGCGCCCACACCGGGCACGCCCCCAACATACCAAGGTGTATAGGCCCGAAATCCCCCAGCCGTGGGCATGGTGTTGCCGGTCTTTAGGAATGGGCGGGGAAAGCGCATCCCCGCCAAGGCTGCATCGACGCCGGTGATCGCCATCTGATCAGTTCTCGACGATCGTCGACGTGGTCGGGATGCGCGGGATATCCCCGACGCCGACGGCTTTCGGCGTGACCTTCATCGCCAGGCCCTTGCCGGCGGCGGTGATGTCCAGCGTCGCCCCGCCCGAGGTCGTCGAAATGGTGATGTCGTTACCCGACAGAGTCTTGACGAAATAGACGACCCCTTCGGTGATGCCGGTCGGCAGCGTGTCGCCCGGACCCGCAAAAAACGCGATATTGTCGTTCACCGCGACGCCGGTCAGACCGGGGATTGTGATCGTGTCGGTCGCAAGCGCGGTGAAGGTGCCGAGGTTTGCGCCGATCACACCCTTATAAAGGATCTTGCCGGCGCCCGACGCGGCGGTGCCGATCGCCCAGTAGGAATAGGACGTCGGGCCGGCGGTGCAGGCCCCGAAATCGACGTTCGCGAAGGGGCTGACAGAATTGCCCGTGACCGTGAACCCGGCCGTCGACCGGACGACCGCGACGCGGGCATATCCGGTATAGGCGACCTCGTTTGTCGTCTGGACGCCCGCCTCGCCAGGGTCGGCCGTGTGCAAGGACAGATAAAGGCTGCCCGCCACCGTGGATCCGCGCAGGCCGGTCGCATCGCCGATCAGCGGGCAATCGGTGTTGTTGAAAATCAGCTTCAACAGGTCGTTTTCAAAGGTGTCGCCCTTGGACATCGGTCAGTCTCCATCATGCGCCCAAGGGCGGCTTGTCATTGAAAGATCGTTCGGGATCGTCAGACCCAGACGCGCAGTTCCCCGCGCGCGCCGGCCGCGTTCCGGCCGCCCCCGCCACCGGGCGCACTGCCGGCCGCGTCCTCGTTTCCGCCATTGCCGCCGCCGAGGTAGCTGACACCGCCCGTCGATGTGCCCGAACCCGAACCACCCCCGCCGCCGCCACCGCGCACGGCAACGCCACCATTGCCGCCCGCGACAACGGCGCCCCCAGCGGCACCGCCGCCACCCGCGCCGCCATATTCGTTAGACACACTGCCGCCCGGCAAGCCGGCTGTCGGCGATCCGCCGGTCGTCCCTTGCGCGCCGCCATTCCCACCCAGAAACCCGGCGCCGCTGATCCCGCCGCCATCCCCGCCGGTTGTCGTTGCGGCGCCGCCCCCGCGCGCGGTCAGCAAGGATCCGAACGTGGTGTTGCCGCCGTTACCATTGACCGCGCCACCCGCGCCGATCGTCACCGCGATGGATGACGCCAGGTCGCCCAGCCGGAACCGGCCGGACATATAGGCGGCACCGCCCCCGCCGCCGCCAAGCGTTGTGCTGGCGCCGCCACCCCCCCCGCCCCATCCCTCGACGAAAACCATCGTGTCATCGTCAAGGCCCGCGGGCTTGGTCCATGTGCCGCTTGCGGTGAATGCCTGATAGTATCGCGGCGACGTGGATCCGGCCGCCGAGGACAGCGGGGTCAGGATGCGGAAATCGCCGCCGAT
>JAZKGJ010000052.1:0-3231 GCA_040385975.1 Pseudomonadota bacterium
TTCGAAAGCGTCTATTCGATGGACGGCGACATCGCCCCGATCGCCGAGATCGTCGAGATCTGTGAAAAGCACGGCGCACTCAGCTACATTGACGAAGTCCACGGCGTCGGCCTCTACGGCCCCCGCGGCGGCGGGGTGGCCGAGGAACTGGGCCTGATGGACCGGATCGACGTGATCGAGGGGACGCTGGGCAAGGCGTTCGGCGTGATGGGCGGTTACATCACCGCGTCGAAGAACCTGTGCGATTTCGTCCGCAGCTTCGCAAGCGGCTTCATCTTCTCGACCGCGCTGCCGCCTGCGGTCGCGGCCGGTGCGACCGCGTCGATCCGGCATCTGAAGGACAGCCAGATCGAGCGGGTGCGGCATCAGAACCGGGTAAAGATCGTCCGCCAGCGGCTCGACGCGATGGGCATCCCCCACCTCGACAATCCCAGCCACATCATCCCGGTGATGGTCGGCGACGCGCACCACGCCAAGATGATCAGCGACTGGCTGATGGACAATCACGGCATCTACGTTCAGCCGATCAACTACCCGACGGTGCCCAAGGGGACCGAGCGGCTGCGGATCACGCCGTCGCCGGTCCACACCGACGACGACATCGACCGGCTGGTCGAGGCGTTGTCGGAAATCTGGTCGCAGTGCGCGCTCGCGCGGCGCGAGCTCGCGGCCTAGCGGTCAGTCGTGGAGGCGGCGGCGCAGCCGGAGCAGCGCTATTGTCACTCCGGCCAGCACCAGCGGTACCGCGGCGGCCATTGCCAGATCGTGCCGTAGCCCCGGGACCGCGTGAAAGACGTAGCTGACGAGCGCGACCAGATAATAGCTGATCGCGACCACCGACAGTCCCTCGACGGTTTGCTGTAGCCGCAATTGCAGCCGGGTGCGGCGGTCCATCGAAGTCAGCAGGTCGCGGTTCTGCTTCGCCAGCGCGATGTCGATGCGGGTCCGCAGCAATTCGCTGGTCCAGGCCGCGCGCTGCGACAAATCCTCGAGCCGCGCCGAGAAGCTGTCGCAGGTCCGGACTGCGGGCATCAGCCGCCGTTCGGTGAAGTCCGCCAGCGTCTGATACCCGCGTACCACCCCGATCCGGAGCGAAGCTAGGCGGTCGGTACTGAGCTGGGCATAAGCGCGGGTGGCGCTCATCCGGTAACGCGTCTCGGCGACCAGCCGTGCCAGCTCGGCCGACAGGTAGGTCAGCTCGTCGAGCAGTTCGTCATCCTCGGTCAGCCGTTCCGACACCGCGCGGGTCAGCTCCGCCAGCCGTGTCTCGAGACTGGTCACGACCGGCGTCAGCTGCTGCGCGAGCGGCAGGCCGAGCAGCGCCATGTTGCGGTAGTTGCCCAGCTCTTGCAGCCGCAGGATCAGCTGCGCGGGCTCGTCGCCCGCCAGGTCGCGGTCGTAGACCAACAACCGCCCGTAACCGTCGTCGTGGAGCCGGAAATCGGATACGATCCGGGCCGCACCATCGGCGACGTCGCACACCACCGTCGCCTCCGCGGAGAACCACGCTTCGCGCTCCGCGGCGGTCGCTTCGGGCGCGTCACGCGCGACGATCGCGATCTGCGTTGCGCGGACGATCGCGCCGGGCATATCGGCCAGCACCGCGCGCAATTGCGGTTCGAAATGGTCGGGATCGAACGGTGCATCGAATGGTCCGGCGCGCAACAGCGTGTAGCTCGCGAATTCGGTGTGGCGTTCCCACACCAATGTGAGTTCGCCGAGTGCCAATACCGCGTATTTTCCCGCGATCGGCACGATCTCGTGGCCGTGCGCGGCAAGCGCCTCGACGTGATCGCGCGCGGTCCCGGCGGCGGTTTCGCCCAGTACCGTCACGATCTGCATCAACCGGCACGGCGCGGCGAAACGCGGCAGCCGGCGGACGTGCATTTCCTCCGACAGCGAGGCGCGCAGGGCGTGGCTGCCGATCATCGGCAGACCCGGGGTCCCGCGCCGCATGTCGGGGCGGCGCGGGCCGGTGTCACTTTCGCGCGGGCGTCGGCGCGGGTTCGTTCTTCACGGTCATCGCGTCCGGGCGGTTAAACGCAGCGGGCACCGCGGTCCCCGCTCCCGCCCCGCCCTCGGGCGCGGCGGATGCCGTGCCGGGACCCTTCAGCGCGGGTGCCTGGGCGATCATGCTGACCCCCCCGAGCGGCTTGGACAGCCCCTGGTGACAGGTCGTGCAATTGACCTTCAGCACGTCGCCGTGCGGCCCCTTGCGATTGGCCGGGAACACCGATGCCAGCGACGTCAGATATTCGTCGTTGACGTCGCGCACCATGCGGATGCCGTAATAAGCGGTCCCGCGCTGCGCCCGGCTAAGGTTCCAGGCGCGGAACGACTGGGTGTTATGGCAATAGGTGCAATTGACCCCCAGCGCCGAGCTGATGTGCATCATCAGCCCGTAGCTCTTCTCCGCGGTCTTGATCGACACCTTGTGGTTCGGCGACGGCAGCGCCTGGTTCGACGCAACCCGGATTTCGCCATTGCCCTCGAAATAGGCCGCGAACGGGTCGGACGGCAGCGATGCGTAACCGACGTTGGGGTCGGGGCTGTTCTGCCCGCGCTTGTTGCCGCGGATCGTGCGCTCACCGCCCGGCGCCGAAGCGACCGCCCATTTGTATTCGGGCACGGCATTGCCGCGGTGGCAGGTGTAGCAGGTGACCCCGGTGTCCTTGACGTGGGTCGCCCAGCGCGAATTGATCGTCCGCGTCATCTGCAGCATCCGCCGCGCGACGACCTTCTGATACTTCTCGTCGGACGCGAGGTTCGCCGGGTTATGACAGTAATTGCAGCCCTGTTCGGGCGGCGCGACCCACTGCGTGATCTGCGCCATCAGGTGGTCGAAGCGATCCTTGCTCAGGCCCCCCAGCACCGGCACGTTCTGATAGCTCGCCGCTGCGGTCGCGCCACCATCGGCCGGCAGCGGATAGGCGGCCGCCGGGATGAGCGCAGCCTTCGCCACGCTGCTGCGATCGACGATCTGGTCGAGCCCGGCGCCGCGGTAGCCGGTCTGCGCCGAATCCTTCGGGCCGATCTCACACCCGGCGAGCAGCAAGAACCCGGCCGCGAGGACCGCTTTGGTCAGAAACCCGCTCATTGGGCCGCTCCCGGCAAGGTTGCAGGATCGAGGACGCCGGTGGTCGGATAGTCGGGCGCATAGCCGTTCTGCACCGCCCAGAGGTACCAATTGTCGACCACGGTCCCGGTCAGCAGGATGCCGATCGCGCCGGT
>JAZKGJ010000053.1:0-6564 GCA_040385975.1 Pseudomonadota bacterium
CTTTCGACGGAATCGCTATCGCAACTTTCCGCACGGTCTTAGGGTCCCCGAAAATCGCACGGACTTGCGGCCGATCAGCACGACTTTCATGAGGACCGGGAGAGCCATCTTTTGCTAGTCCTGCTCGGCATCGCCGTCGTCGTGGTCGGCTTCATTCTCCGCTTCAATCCGCTTGTCGTCGTCATCGCCGCCGCTGCGGTGACTGGGCTGGCCGCCGGGCTTTCCCCAGTCGCGACGCTCGCCGCGTTCGGGAAGTCGTTTAACGACAGCCGCTATGTCAGCGTCGTCTATATGGTGCTGCCGGTGGTCGGGCTGCTCGAGCGGCATGGGTTGCAGGAGCGGGCGAGGGGGGTGATCGCGACGATGCGGCGGGCGACGGCGGGGCGATTGCTGATCGGGTATCTGATCTTTCGCCAGGCGAGTTCGGCGCTCGGGCTGACCAGCATCGCGGGGCACGCGCAGACGGTGCGACCGCTGGTCGCGCCGATGGCGGAGGCGGCGTCGGCAAAGCAAACCGGCAGCGAGGAACGCGACGAACGGGTCGCGGCGATGGCGGCGGCGACCGACAATGTCGGACTGTTCTTCGGCGAGGACATCTTCATCGCGATCGGCTCGATCCTGCTGATGGTCGGGGTGCTGCAGGGGTACGGCATCGCGATCGAGCCGCTGCAGCTATCGGTCTGGGCAATCCCGACCGCGATCTGTGCGTTCGTGATTCACGGGTTTCGGCTGTGGCTGCTCGACCGCCGGTTGGGACGGGATGGTTCGTATTCCCGCGTAAGCGGAAATCCGGAGCCGCTAGCAGCAGCGTCCGCCGCCCCGGATCCCCGCTTGCGCGGAAGAACGGATGGGGGCGACGCCGCGTGATCGGCTATAACATAGTCTATCCGTTCGCCGGGCTGGTGTTCGTGGCGTTCGCGGTGTCGGCGTCGCGGGCCGGGCTCAGGTGGAACGCAGGCTTCTACGCGCTGGTGGCGACGAGTTTGCTGGCCGGCGACTGGCTGGGCGATATCGGCAACGGGGTGCTGGCGCTGGGGCTGGCGGGGGTCGCGGGGCTGGGGCGGATGAAGCGCGAGCCCGCCGCGGACACCACGGGCCGGGCGGAGGAAGCGGCGCAGCGCGGAAACTGGCTGTTCGCGGTGGCGCTGGTGATCCCAGCGACGGCGCTGATCGGCACATTCGCCTTCAAGGAAATGCCGGAGATCGTGAACCCGAAGCAGGCGACTTTGGTCGCGCTGGCACTGGGCGTGATCGCGGCGCTGGCGGTCGGCTATGCGTGGTTCCGTGCCCCGCTCGCGGCGCCGTTCGCGGCGGGGCGGCGGCTGATGGACGGGGTCGGTTGGGCCGCAGTGCTGCCGCAGATGTTGGCGAGCTTGGGCGCGGTATTTGCGATCGCGGGCGTGGGCGAAGTGGTCGGCGGGCTGGCCGGACGGGCGATTCCGGAAGGGTCGCTGTTCGGCGCGGTGCTGGCTTATGGGTTGGGGATGGCGCTGTTCACGATCGTGATGGGCAATGCGTTCGCGGCGTTCCCGGTGATGGCAGCGGCGATCGGCATCCCGATTCTGGTGCGGCAATTCGGCGGCGACCCGGCGGTGGTCGCGGCGATCGGGATGCTGGCAGGGTTTTGCGGGACTTTGCTGACGCCGATGGCGGCGAATTTCAACGTCGTGCCGGCGGCGTTGCTCGACCTGAAGGACCCGCACGGGGTGATCAAGGCGCAGGCGGGGACGGCGTTGCCGCTGCTGGCGGTGAATATCGGACTCATTTACTGGTTGGCGTTCTAGAATGTCCCGTCCCAGACCGTTCGTGCTGAGCGAAGTCGAAGCACCTCCACGGCACGAACCGGCCCTTCGACTTCGCTCAGGGCGAACGGAGTAAGAGGTGGCGCAGCAGCTCGATCTCGCAACCGCACGGCGTTTCGCCCGGCTGACGCTGGGGCACGTGACGCGGGAGTGGCCCAACAAGCTGGATCACGCGATGACCGGGCCGGGGGACGTGGCCGGTCCGCGCGCACTGCATCCGATCTTCTTCGGCAGCTACGACTGGCACAGCTGCGTGCACGGCTGGTGGCAGCTGTTTCGGCTCGCGCGGCGGTTTCCGGAGATGGCCGAGGCGGCGGAGATCGCGGCGCTGGCCGAGACGTTGTTCACGCCCGCCAATGTCGCGGTCGAGGTCGCTTATCTCGAACGGCCGGCGTCGGCGGGGTTCGAGCGGCCGTATGGATGGGGCTGGTTGCTGTATCTGGCGATCGAGGAGCCGCGGGTCGCGCCGCTGGCCGCGGTGATCGCGCGGCGGCTGCACGAGTATCTGCCGCGGGCGACCTATCCGGTACGAACCGGGGCGCATCCCAATATCGCGTTCGCGATGGTGTTGGCGCGGCGCTGGGCGGCGGTGCACGACCCGGCGCTGGTGGCGCTGATCGACGCGAGTGCACTGCGCTGGTTCGAAGCGGATCGCGACGCGCAGGCGTGGGAGCCGGATGGCGATGCGTTCCTGTCGCCGACGTTGATCGAGGCATTGTTGATGCAGGACGTGCTGGGCGATGGGTTCGCGGAATGGTTCGACGCGTTCCTGCCGCGCGCCGCATCGCGCGAACCAGCGACGCTCTTCACACCCGCGACGGTCAGCGACCGTACCGACGGCAAGATCGCGCATCTCGACGGATTGAACCTTAGCCGCGCGTGGTGCTGGCGCGGAATCGCGGGCGGCTTGGGATCGGGGCATCCCGTGGAGAGGGTCGCGCTGGCAAGTGCGCAGGCGCATCGCGACGCCGCGCTGCCGCATCTGGGCGACGATTATATGGGCGAACATTGGCTGGCGAGTTTCGCGTTGCTGGCGCTCGACGATGCCGGGTGACGCAATAGAGTCATAGACCTGTAGCAATGGACGCGGCGATGCGCCGGTGCCAGAGTCCCCCGCCATGCGCCTGACGCTCAGCCCCCGCCTTAGCCGAATCGTGCGCGCTCTGCCGCAGGGCGGGCCGCTGGCGTGGCTCGAGATCGCGCTGTTGCTCGGGCTGGCGCTGCAGCTGGCGCGGCTGTTCTGGGTGGTGGCGACGCCGGTCGGGCCACTCGGCGAGTGGCGCCCGCCGCAGCCGGCGGCGATGGCGCCCGCGGCGCGCGATGCACTGCTGGCACGGTTCGACCCATTCTACCGCACCGGCGGGGGCGATGCGGCGGGGCCGGCGGTGGTGACGTCGCTGGCGCTCAAGCTGTTTGGGATTCGGCTGAACGAGGCATCGGGGCAGGGCTCGGCGATCATCGCGACCCCCGACGGGGTGCAGTCGAGCGTCGCGGTCGGCGGTGAGATCGTTGCCGGGGTGAAGCTTAAGTCGGTGACGCTCGATCATGTGGTGATCGACCGGAACGGGACCGAAGAGACGCTGTACCTGGACCAATCTACCCCGGCCGAAGTGGTCCAGCCGGGAGTGACGCCCGTCCCGCCGGTCGGCGCACCGCCCGCGCAGTTCAACGCGCCGCCGCCGGCCGCGCCCGCTCCGGCGGGCAGCGCAAGCGAGGCGATCCGGACCCAGATCGGCTTTTCCCCGCGGGTATCCGACGGACGGGTCAACGGGCTGAGCGTATCGCCGCGCGGCGACGGCGCGGTGTTTCGCAACACCGGCTTTCGCGACGGTGACGTGATCGTCCGGGTCGATGGGCGCCCGGTGTCGTCGGTCGGCGACCTCCAGGCATTGGAAGCGCGCTTGCGGCCCGGCGTCCAGGTCGCCATGTCGGTCGAGCGCGGCGCGCAAACCATTCCTCTAGCGATCGTGTTGCCAAGCCGATGAAATTTGCTCGTTTTTGTATGGCCGGACTGCTCGCGCTGAGCGTGCCGTTGGCGGCGCAGCAGACGCTCAACATCCGCGACGCCGACATCCGCGCGTTCATCCAGGACGCAGCGCGGGTCACCGGGCGCACCTTCATCATCGACAATCGGGTGCAGGGTAAGGTTTCGGTGGTCACCGACCGGCCGCTCAGCCGCTCCGAATATTTCGAGGTGTTCCTCTCGACGCTGCGCGCCAATGGCTTGGTCGCGGTGCCGACCGGTGGGGGCGCGTACCGGATTCAGCCGGTCGAGGGTGCGGCGGGACAAGCCGGCGCGGTCGGGCGCGCGGTCAACCGCAACCAGTTCGTGACCGAGGTCTTCCGGCTGCGCAACATCGACGCTGCGACGACGCTCGAGACGCTGCGGCCGTTGGTGTCGAAAGACGGGTCGGTCACCGCCAACCGCGCAGGCAACAGCCTGGTCGTCGCCGATTATGCCGACAACGTGAACCGGGTGCGCCAGCTGATCGGGCGGCTCGACCGGTCGAACGACGCGACGCAGGTAGTGACGCTGCGCAACGCCAGCGCGCGCGAGATCGCGACGTCGCTGCAGGCGCTGGCGAGCGCGGGCGGCACCGGCGGCGCGCCGGGCGGGACGGCCGCGAGCGTGGTGCCGGTCGACAGCGCCAATGCGATCGCCATCCGGGGGGACCCCGCGACGGTCTCGCG
Source organism: Pseudomonadota bacterium (assembly GCA_040385975.1). Lineage (GTDB taxonomy): Bacteria > Pseudomonadota > Alphaproteobacteria > Sphingomonadales > Sphingomonadaceae > Sphingomonas. The sequence continues at coordinate 4,494 of JAZKGJ010000053.1, forward strand.
CCTGGCGGCGGTGGCACGCGAGCTCGACCGCAAGGCACAGTCGGGGGCGGAGATTCGGGTCTATTGGCTCGAACACGCCGACGCCGAAAAGCTGGTGCCGGTGCTGCAGCAACTGCTCGGCCAGCCGGTGACGCAGTCGAGCGGCACGACCGGGCTGACCGCGCGCTCGTCAGGGTTCCTGAGCGGCAATTCGAATAGCGGGTCGGGCGGCAATTCCGCGCCGGTGCAGACCAACGTGACATCGGTGGGCGCGGCGACCAGCCCGGTCGCGACCGGCAATGGCGCGACCGTCGGTGGCGGCAACGGCATCGTCACCCGCGGGCCGGCGATCGTGACGCGCTTCGAGGGCGCCAACGCGATCGTGCTGGCCGCCAACGTCGACGTGCAGCGCCAGCTGGGCGACGTGATCCGCCAGCTCGATACCCGCCGCGATCAGGTGCTGGTCGAGGCGATCATCGTCGAGATCGGCGACGCGGCGGCGCGGCGGCTGGGGGTCCAGTTCCTGATCGGGTCGACCAAGGCCGGATTCGCGGCGACGCGGTTTTCGAATGCTTCGCCCGACCTGTTGACACTCGCGGGCGGAATAGCGGCGACGCAGGTGACCAATACCACCAGCACGGTCAGCAACGGCGTGGTGACCAGCACGACGACCCCGGTGTTCGGGACGGGGCTGCAGGACGCGGCAATCCAGTCGCTGCTGAACGCGACCGGCGGGTTCGGCGGGGTCGCGACCCAGCTCGGCAAGAACGGCATCCTCGGCGCGATCATCAACGCGGTGCGGTCCGATTCCGATTCGAACCTGCTGTCCAGCCCGTCGGTGACGACCATGGACAACCAGCAGGCGTCGCTGCTGGCCGGGCAGGAAGTGCCGGTCACGACCGGCGAGGCGCTGTCGAGCAATTTCGACAACCAGTTCCGCACCGTCCAGCGCCAGAACGTCGGTGTGCAGCTCGACGTCAAACCGCAGATCAACGCGGGCGGGACGATCAAGCTCGCGATCCGGCAGGAAGTGTCGTCGATCGCCGGGCCGGTGTCGGTCAATTCGACCGACCTGATCATCAACAAGCGCGAGCTGCAGACGACGGTCACGGTCGACGACGGCGAGATCCTGGTGCTGGGCGGGCTGCTTGACGAGAACGAACGGCGGACGATCGAGAAGATTCCGTTCCTCGGCGACATTCCGGTGCTGGGCAATTTGTTCCGGTCGAAGGCGCGGTCGCGCTCCAAATCGAACCTGATGATCTTCATCCGCCCGACGATCCTGCGCAGCGCCGACGATGCGCGGCGGCTGACCGAGCAGCGTTATGGCTACATGCGCGCGCAGCAGATGTACGGCGACCCGACGAGCGAGCCGTCGCTCGACACGTTGGTGCGCGATTACATGGGCGCGATCCCGCCGGGGGCGATGGCCTTGCCGACCGATCCGACCGCGGGGGCGGTGGTGGTGACCCCGGCGACCGACGGGCCGGTTACGGTCACCCCGCCGCCGGGCGGGTCGGTGCTGGTGCCGTCGCTCGGCGCGCCCATCCCGGTCATCCAGACCAATTCCACCAGCGTCGTGCGTCCGGTCGAAATCCCGCCGAGCAAGGCGGAGCGGCGGCGCAAGTGAAGATCGCGACCGGCGCAGACTTCGATGACGCGCTTCTGCTGGATGCGGCGCCACCCGGACCCGTGCGTGCCGAACGCGACTCAGACATTCCCTATGTCTTCGCGCGCAAGTTCGGCGTCGTGCTGCTCGACGACGGCGCGGTGGGCCTGCGCGAGGGCAGCGACCCGCGGGTGCTGATCGAAGTGCGCCGGCATCTGGCGCGCAGCTTCGCGGTGACGCCGGTCACGCCGGTCGAGTTCGACCGGCGGCTGTCGGAACGCTACGCGATGGATGGCGCCGCGGCGGCGATGGCCGGGGAGATGGGCGAGGCGGGCGAGCTCGACCTGCTGGCGGGCGACCTGCCGAGTGCGGAGGATTTGCTCGACAGCGCCGACGATGCGCCCGCGATCCGGTTGATCAACGGGATCATCGCCGAAGCGGTGCGGCATGGGGTCAGCGACATCCACGTCGAGCCGTATGAAA
>JAZKGJ010000054.1:0-3679 GCA_040385975.1 Pseudomonadota bacterium
TGAAGGGCGTCGCGACCGGCGACATGGGGGTCGCCCGCGACGGCGAGCACAAACCGGACTATCAGCCGGGCCTGGAGCTCCACGCCAAATATACCTTCCTGGCCGAGGGCGTGCGCGGGCACCTGACCAAGCAGCTGATCCGCAATTTCGACCTGGCGAAGGATGCGCAGCCGCAGGTGTATGGGCTGGGGGTCAAGGAATTGTGGGACATCGACCCCGCGCTGCATTCGCCCGGGCGGGTCATCCACACCCAGGGCTGGCCGCTCGACGACAACGCGAACGGCGGGTCGTGGTTGTATCACCAGTCGAACGGGCAGGTGTCGCTCGGGTTCGTGACGTGGCTCAATTATTCCAATCCGTATCTTTCGCCGTTTCAGGAGATGCAGAAGTGGAAAACGCACCCCGCGATCGCCGAAATCCTGAAGGGCGGCAAGCGGGTCAGCTATGGCGCGCGTGCGATCAATGACGGCGGGTTGCAATCAATCCCGAAGCTGACCTTTCCGGGCGGGGCGCTGATCGGGTGTTCGGCCGGGTTCCTGAACGTCCCGCGGCTGAAGGGCACGCACGGCGCGATGAAGTCTGGGATGATGGCCGCCGAAGCCGCGGTCGACGCGATCCTGGCGCAGCGCCAGCACGACGAGCTGGTGGCGTATCCCGCCGCGTTCAAGGCGTCGTGGTTGCACAAGGAGCTGTCGATCGTCCGCAACGTCGTGCCGCTGGTGAAGCGGTTCGGCGATTTCATCGGTTCGGGCCTGTCGGGCATCACGATGTGGCTCGAATATTTCGGGCTGAAGATGCCCTTCACGATGAAGCATCATCCCGATCATGAGAGCCTGTGGCGCAAGGATCTGGTGAAGCCGCCGGTCTATCCCAAGCCCGACGGGGTGCTGACCTTCGACCGGCTGTCGTCGGTGTTCATGTCGAACACCAACCACGAGGAGGATCAGCCGGTCCATCTGACGCTGCGCGATCTCGACATTCCGGTCGAATACGACCTGCCGATGTATGACGAGCCGGCGCAGCGCTACTGTCCGGCGGGAGTCTATGAGATCGTCGGCGAAGAGACGGGCGATCCGAAGTTCGTGATCAATGCGCAGAACTGCGTCCACTGCAAGACGTGCGACATCAAGGACCCGACCCAGAACATCAACTGGGTCGTGCCGGAAGGCGGCGGTGGGCCCAATTATCCGAATATGTAGCTGCGTCGCAGGGGCCGCGCTGCTGCTGGCGGCGGCACCCGCGGACGCGCGTGGCACGATCGCCGACTATGTCCGCGCGCGGGCGGCGGCTGCGGAAGGGGCGGACCGGACCGCGCTGGCGGGGTTTTCCGCGGCGTTGGCGGCCGACCCCAATCCGGTCGTCGCCTTGCGCGCCTATCGCCAGGCGCTGATCGTCGGGGATTTGCCGCTCGCATTGCGCGCACTGACCATCCTCAACGCCGCGAACCAGCTGCCTGCCGATGCCGCGTTGCTCCAGTTGGCCGACGCGGTCGCGCGCAAGGACCGGCGCGCGGTCGATGCGGCATTCGACCGGATCGCGGCCGGGCCGTTCGAATTCGTGCTGCCGATCCTGCGCGCCTGGCGAAGTATCGAGGCGCGCCGTGACCCATATCCCGATCTACGCGTCGGCGACGCCAATCCGCTGACCCGGCGCTATGCCGGCGAACAGCGCGAACTCATGCTGATCGCGACGGGCGAATACGATCGGGCGGGATTGGCGACGTTGCTGGCGGGCGGGTCGGCGGTGATGCGCGATGCTGCCGATCTGCTCGCGGGGCGGGGCGACCGCAAGGGCGCGGCGGTGTTGCTGGCGGGGGCAGCGCCGGAACGTCGCGCCAAGCCCACGCTCGGCTTCGGGGCGGCGCGACTGCTGCTGCGGGTCGCCGACGATCTGGCGGGGCAGGGGGCGGCGGCGGGCACCATCCCGATCGTGTTTGCGCGGTCGGCGCTCCTGATGGAGCCCGGCAATCAGCGTGGCTGGCTGGTGCTGGCCGACGCGCTGTTTCGCGAGCGGGCGACCGGCGCGGCGCTGAGCGCACTCGCGGAAATCGACCCCAAAGGGCCGTTCTCCGCCGCCGCCGAAGCACTGCGAATTCGCGCTGCGACAAGCGCCGACCCGACGCGGGCGGTCGCGCTGGCAGCCGAAGCCGCCGACCGGGTGAACGCGAGCGCGGACACGGTCGGTCGCCACGCCGACACGCTGATGACCGCGGAACGTTTCGCCGATGCCGCGGTCGCATATCAACGCGCGCGCGACCGGCGAGGTGGCGAGCCGACCGTGCTCGACGATCTGCGGATCGGCAACGCGCTCGACCGCGCCGGGTCGTGGGCGGAAGCGGCCCCGTATCTCGACCGCGCGCTGGCGCAGGCACCCGACGATCCCGAGGTGCTGAACGCGGTCGGCTATGCGCGGCTGGAGCGCGGCGTGGACCTATCCGGCGCGCGTAAGCTGCTCGAACGCGCACTGGCGGCGCGTCCGACCGACGCGGCGATCGTCGATTCGGTCGGTTGGGCGTATCTGCTGACCGGCGAGCCCGCGCGCGCGCTGCCGTTGCTCGAACGCGCGGCGGCGGCGGACCCGACCGACCCGGTGATCGCCGAGCATCTCGGCGACGCGCTGTGGGCGTTGGGGCGGCGCTTCGAAGCGCGTTATGCGTGGCGCGCTGCGGCGCTCGACACAGCGGGATCGACCGCGACCCGGCTGGCAGCGCGGATCGCGCAAGGGCCGCCCGCGCGGTGATCGTCGAACCGGCACCGGCAAAGCTCAATCTGGCGCTGCACGTCCGGTCGCGGCGGCCCGACGGCTATCACGAGCTTGAGACGATCTTCGCCTTCGCTGCCGAAGGCGACGTGCTGAGCGTGGTGCCGGCGGGAGCTTGGTCGCTCGCGCTGACCGGACCGTTCGCCGTGGGGCTGAGCGCCGGCGCGGACAATCTTGTAACGCGCGCCGCGCACGCCTTCGCCGATCGCTTTGGTGGCGGCACTGCTTTCGCGGTGACTCTCGACAAGCGGTTGCCGGTGGCCTCGGGCATCGGCGGCGGTTCGGCCGACGCCGCGGCGATGTTGCGGGTGCTCGCCCGGTTGCGCGGCGTAGCGATCGACGACCCGACGCTGATGGCGTGCGCGGCGGATCTGGGTGCCGACGTGCCGGCCTGCGTGCTGGGGCGGGCGGCGGTTGGGCGGGGGCGGGGCGAACGGCTCGTCCCGCTTACCGGGCTCGGCGGACAGCCGGCGTTGCTGGTCAACCCCGGGGTCGCGCTATCGACCGGGGCGGTGTTCGCCGGCTGGGACGGAGTCGATCACGGACCGCTGCCCGATGGCGATGCACTGGCGGTGGCGCGAACAGGTCGCAACGACCTGCAGCCCGCCGCGAGCGCGCTCGCGCCGGTCATCGCCGACGTACTGGACGCACTGACCGGTCCCGAGGTGGTGCTGGCGCGAATGTCGGGGTCGGGCGCGACCTGCTTCGCGCTGTGCGACCATGCGGCGGCGCGCGATCGGCTGGCGCAGCGTCTCAAGGCGCACCACCCCGAATGGTGGACGCTGGCAACCACGGTGGACTGACTTGCCGGGCGCGGCGGGGCTGCGCATAGGCACAGGATGACCGTCCGCCTGCTACCAATCTCCCTGCTTCTCACGGCGTGCGGTCCGTCGACCGCCGACCAGGCGACGCTCGCCAA
>JAZKGJ010000055.1:0-17865 GCA_040385975.1 Pseudomonadota bacterium
TGTCCGAGCCGCTCCACGCCCAGCCGATCGACCCGCCGACGCTGTCGATGCGCTTCGCGGTCAACGACAGCCCGATGGCGGGGCGCGAGGGCAGCAAGGTCACGAGCCGCATGATCCGCGATCGCCTGTTCCGCGAAGCTGAGAGCAATGTCGCGATCAAGGTGACCGAAGCCGCCGACAAGGACAGCTACGAAGTCGCCGGCCGCGGCGAGCTGCAATTGGGCGTGCTGATCGAAACGATGCGCCGCGAAGGCTTCGAACTCGGCATCAGCCGCCCGCGCGTGCTGTTCCGCGACGAGGAAGGCCAGCGCCAGGAGCCGTACGAGACCGTCATCATCGATGTCGACGAGGAATATTCGGGCACCGTCGTCGAGAAGATGGCGACCCGCAAGGGCGAGCTGACCGACCTGCGCCCCTCGGGCGGCGGCAAGACCCGCATCACCTTCAGCGCGCCGAGCCGCGGAATGATCGGCTATCACGGCGAATTCCTGTCCGATACGCGCGGCACCGGCATCATGAACCGGCTGTTCGAGAAATATGGCCCCGACAAGGGCAAGATCGAGGGCCGCAAGAACGGCGTGCTGATCAGCAACGGCGCGGGCGAATCGAACGCCTATGCCCTGGGCTTCCTGGAAGAGCGCGGCATCCTGATGGTCGCGCCGCAGGAGCCGCTCTACGAAGGCATGATCATCGGCGAAAACGCCAAGCCCGACGACCTCGAAGTCAACCCGATGAAGGCCAAGCAGCTGACCAACTTCCGCGCGAGCGGCGGCAAGGACGACGCGATCCGGCTGACCCCGCCCAAGCGGCTGACGCTCGAACAGGCGATCGCCTACATCGACGACGACGAAATGGTCGAGGTGACGCCGAAGAGCATTCGGCTGCGCAAGCGCTTCCTTGACCCGCATGAGCGCAAGAAGGCGAGTAGGGCGAAGGTGGCGGCGTAGGCGCCAGCGCGCACCGGGCTAAGGCACTTAGCCCGGAGACGCGCCAGCCCGGCCGGGGGGTTGCGCCACGCGACCCGACCGACGCGGGATTTATTCCGCGTCGCCGCCGCCTGCTCGCCAGCTAAACCCCACCCATCGCCAGCAGCACTGCCCACTCATCCGCCCGCACCGGCGTCACGCTCAGCCGCGACTGGCGCAGCACCTCGAGCTCCTTCAACTTAGGCTCGGTCTTCATGTCTGCCAGCGTGACCGGGGTCGCGAGCGGCTGCACCGGCTTCACCGCGACGCTGACCCATTTCGCCGCGCCCTGGGCGTCGACATCGGTGCCGTCGGCCTGCCACGTCCGCGTGACTTCCATCACCCCGACCGCCGCCTTCTCGGTATTCGAATGATAGAATAACGCCCGGTCGCCGACCGCCATTTCCTTCAGGAAGTTGCGCGCGGTATAATTGCGCACCCCGTTCCATTCGGTTGCGCCGTCGCGGACCAGGTCGGCCCAGCCGTACGCATCGGGTTCGGACCGGAGCAGCCAGTAACGCATATGAACCCCCGCTAACGACCGCATTCCGCGCCCGTTCACCACGACTCGGCCACACACGCAACAAGCTCGGACGGTCGTGCGTTATGTTGGCGCCCGTCCGGGTGAGTAGGCTTTGCAGGAGGTTCGAGATGACCACTTTGTTCAAGAAGGCGGTGCTGGGCGCGACGCTCGCCGCCAGCGCGCTGACCGTCGCCGCGCCGGCCGAGGCGCAGCGGTATTACCGCCGCCACAACGACCGTGGCAGCACCGCGTTGGTCGCCGGGGTCGCGGGTCTGGCGATCGGTGCCGCACTCGCGTCGAGCGCGAACGACCGCTACCGTGACGGTTATTACCGCGACCGCGGCTATCGCTACGATTACGACGATTATTACTATCGTCAGCGCGGCTATTATCCGGCGGACGGCTATTACGCCTATCGCTACCGCGACTATAACCGCTGCTACACCGAACGGCGCTACGATCCGTATTATGGGCGCCGGGTGAAGGTGCGGGTCTGCAACTGACCCGCTGATCGCCAAGGTCACGCAGGCGGCGCGGCGGACTCAGTCCGTCGCGCCGCTTTCGTCTGTGCCGAGCCCGGAGATCGCGATCGCGTCGCGGAACGGGACCGTCATCACCGAGCGGCCGTCGGGACCGCGCGCGTCGATATGGCATGACAGGCACAGCCGCCCCTCGCGGATTTCGCCGCACATCACGTCGCGGATTGCGGAAAGCACCTTCGTGCGGACCTCGTCCAGGCTCTCGGCCTCGATCCCGTCGAGATCGTCGATCACCGCGCCGCATTCGTGCAGGTCGAGGAAATAGCGTGCCATCGTTCGCTCCGCATGGACGTCGAGAATTTGATCACCGCAACCAACGCCGGCCCCTACAATGCCCGGCGGCGGGCAACGGGCCCAAATAAAGGCACTGACCCAGGTTGGCTGCGTTCAGTCGGCCGCTGCGCGCTGCTCGGCGGGCAGGTGAAGGTAGCCCCGCGTGAAATCCCCGGCGCGGGCGAGCTGCGCCCAATCGACGATCCGGACCGCGCCTTTGGTGATCGCGACCAGCCCGCGTTCGCGCAGCACCCGCAACATCCGGTTGACGTGGACCGAGGTCAGCCCGGTGCAATCACCCAACTGTTCCTGCGACATCGGCAGCGTGAAGCTGTCGCGCTCGCCGAGCCCCGCCGCTTCGAAGCGCAGCCCGAATTCGCACAGCAGATGCGCCAGCCGCACCACCGCGCTGCGCTGGCCGATGTTCGCCATCCATTCGCGAAAGATCGCCGCGTCGATCAACGTGTCGTACCACATCGCCTCACCCACCGCGCGGTGCGTGAACGCCACCTCGAGCACCGCTTCGCGCGGGATGTAGGCGACCGCGATATCGCTCAGCGCCTGCACGCCGTGGTCGGCGACCCGCAGCAGCGAATTCTGCAGATCGACCATGTCGCCCGACAGATGGATCGAACAGATCTGACGCCGGCCGTCGCGCAGCGTCTTCTGGCGATAGGCGAACCCCGACCGCAACAGGCACGAATGCGTCGCGACGTCGCCTTCGCGGACGATGTAACCGTGCGCGGGGATCGTCCGTAGCGAGTACGGCAGCGCCAGCACCGCCGCCTGGTCGGCCGCGTTCAAGGTCTCGCGCGCGTTCAGCTTCTTCAGCATCGGCGCGAGCGGGGAATCGGTTGCGGTCGTCATGAAAGCCCCTGTCCCAAACGCACTACGCCTCCGCGGAGGCAAAGTAACGCGCTACCGCCGGAGCGGTTGCCGCGCCGCTTTGCTTTAGGCTAACGCCGCGCGATGACCGACACGCCCCCCGACCGCCTCTCGATCAACCCGCGCAGCTCGCATTTCGACGCGTCGTGCCTGGAACGCGGAATCGGCATCCGCTTCAAGGGGCAGGAGCGCCACGACGTCGAGGAATATTCGATGTCCGAAGGCTGGATCCGCGTCGCGCTAGGCAAGAAGGTCGATCGCCACGGCCAGCCGCTGACGATCAAGCTGCCCGGCCCGGTCGAAGCGTGGTTCGAGCGCCCGGCGGAGGGCGACGCCGAGCCGCCGACCGCCGCCTAGCGCAGCGCCGCCTGCAACCCCGCCTCGAACCCCGCCAGCGCGGCGCGGTAGGGGAACGGGCCGTGGCTGATCCGCGCAACGCCCGCCGCGGCCCAGGCGGCGCGATCGGGCGCGCCCGGAAACGCCATCAGATTGAGCGGCAGCGCAACCGCCTGCGTCAGCCGCGCGACCAGTGCGGGGTCGGCCAGCCCCGGCGCGAAGAAGCCGCTCGCGCCGGCGTCAGCATAGGCGGTCGCGCGGACGACCGCGGCCTCGACCAGCGCCGCGTCATGCTGCTCGGCGGGCGCTTTCAGGAACAGGTCGGTGCGCGCGTTGATGAAAAACTCCGGCCCGACCGCGGCGCGGATCGCGGCGATCCGCGCGGCCTGGTCGGCGGTCGCGTGAAGTCCCTCACCGCCGACCACCTGATCCTCGAAATTGCAGCCGACCGCGCCGATCGCGGCCAGCTTCGCGACATTGGCCGCGGTGCCGGCCGGGTCGGTCGCATAGCCGCCCTCGAAATCGATCGACACCGGCAGGCTCGTCGCGCCGACGATCCGCGCCGCCGCCGCCAGCATCGCCGCGACCGGCATGTCATGACCGTCCCGATACCCGTTCGCGACCGCGACCGACCAGCTCCCGCTCGCCACCGCCGCCGCCCCGGCGCGCTCGGCCGCCTGCGCCGACCCCGCATCCCAGACGTTGTAGAGCACCAGCGGATCGCCCGCGACGTGGAGCGCGGCAAAGGCGGCGAATTCGGCGGCCGCGCTCACAGGAATCGCGCCACCACGTCACGATAGCTGCGGCTGACCTTCACGCTCGACCCCGACCCCAGCACAAGGAAGCATTCGCCGTTGGTGTGCGGCTTGACCTGCTTGACCTGGTCGAGGTTGACGATCGCGGAGCGATGCACCCGCTGGAACCGCCGCGGATCGAGCCGTTTCTCCAGGTCCTTCATCGTTTCGCGCAGTACCAGCGAATTGTCGCCGGTCTTGATCACCATGTAATCGCCCGCCGCCTCGATCAGCTCAATCGTATCGACATCGACGCGAAAGATCTGCCCGCGATCCTTGATGTTGATCAGTTTCTCAAAGCGATTGGCGGAATGTTCGGCGCCGTCGCCGGCCATATCGGCGGCGGCTTCGGGGGCGTGCTCGGCCAGCGCTTCCTTCAGCCGGTCGGCCTCCTCGACCCCGCGCTTTTCGTTCAGCCGCTGCCGCACCCGGTCGAGCGTGTCGGCCAGCCGCGCCTCGTCGACCGGCTTCATCAGATAATCGACCGCCTGCGCCTCGAACGCGCGCAGCGCGTGGTCGCCATAGGCGGTGACGAACACGAACAAGGGCGGCTCGATCTCGGCCAGCCCCGACACCACCGAAAAACCGTCGAACCCGGGCATCTGGATGTCGAGGAAGACCAGGTCGGGTTTATGGGTCTTGATGCTGCGGATCGCCTCGCGCCCGTTCTGGCACGTGTCGACGATCTCGACGTCGCCATAGGGTTCGAGCCGCAATTGCAGCCCCTGGATCGCCAGCGGCTCGTCGTCGACCAGGATCGTGCGGATCGCCATGACTTACTCTTTCAAAACGTCTTCGGTCTGGAACGGAAACTCGACCTCGACCCCGAACCCGCCCAGCGGCAGCGCGCGGATTTCGAAGCGGTGATCCGCGCCGTACGCCTGCGCCAGCCGCTCGCGGATGTTGGCCAGCCCGACCCCGGTGGACAGACTCGGCTGCTTGGGCCCCTCGCGCAACCCCGGGCCGGTGTCGGATACGGCGATCCGCACGCGGTCTCCGACGAGTTGCGCGGTCACCGCGATCTCGGCGCCGTCTTCCTGCGGGGTCACCGCATATTTGATGGCATTCTCGACCAACGGCTGGAGCAGGAGCGACGGCAACCGCGCACGTTCGGCGGCGGGGTCGATGTCGAAGGTCGGGCGCAGCCGGTCCTCGAAGCGCATCTTCTCGATCTCGAGATAGAGCTTCAGCGTCTCGACCTCCTGCGCCAGGCTTACGTTCGCGGTCGGTTCGTTCGCGAGGGTATAGCGCAGGAACGACGACAGCCGCGACAGCATCGCGTTGGCGCGTTCGGTTTGCTTCAGCAGCACCAGCGTCGAGATCGAATTGAGCGTGTTGAACAGGAAGTGCGGGTTGAGCTGGTAGCGCAGCATCGCAAGCTGCGCCGACGACGCCTGTCCCTCCAGTGCCTCCAGCTGGTCGATCTGCTCCTCGACGATGATGTAGAAATTGATCCCGAAATACAGCGCGGTCCACCCCGCCAGCACGATGAAATCGATGAAGATCGTGCCCGTCACCAGCGTCAGGTCGAAACGCGGCGCGGCACGCTGGATGAAACTGAACGCGAACGCGTCGATCAGCGAATAGATCAGCGTCGCGACCAGCAGCGTCGCGACCGTCGTCAGGATTTCCGCCAGCCGGGTCCAGCGCCGGTAATAACCGTAGAGCGTCGAGAGCAGCAATGTCAGGCAATAGCCGACGATCGAGGTGATCACGACCGGGACCAACGCCTGGAAGGTCGGCCCGTTCGAGATCGCCGAGACCGAGCGCAGGATCAGATACCCCGCCCAGCCCGCCGCCTGCAGCAGCCAGAACGCGCGATTCTTGTCCTCGAAAAACGGCCGCGACAACGACCCTGCCGCACCGGCACGCGCGGCTGCTTCGCGGGAGGGGAGCGTCGCCATCGGGGGGCCTTACAACGGGTGGAGGCATGGGGCAAAACGCCAAGCACAACCCGTTCGTGCCGAGCCAAGTCGAGGTACAGGCGATGGCCACGGCGCCCGCCGCACACCCTTCGACTTCGCTCAGGGCGAACGGCTTCTCCCTACCCCGTTCATGCTGAGCGAAGTCGAAGCACCGCGCATGACGAAAACGTGGTGGGTGTGCCGCGCCACAAATCCCGCTAGATTGCACAACACATTCGCCGTATTACATCGACAACACACGACGGAGTTCCGACGATGGCGACCACCACCGACACGCTCACGGCTGAAGAGCCCACCATCGTCCTGACCCCGCCGACCGCGGTCGCGACCGTCGCGCCCGAAAAGGCGATCGGGCTGGTGCCGGTCGATGCCGGCGTGAAATCCAAGCTCGACGAACGGGTCGAGAGCTTCGTCACCGACCTCGTTGCGCAGGACGTCAATTCCCCCGAATTCGGCAAGCGCGTCGATGCGATCGCGGCGATGGGGCAAAAGGAGATCCGCGAGGCCGCGGGCCAGTCGAACCGCTTCCTCGACCGCCCGGTCAAGGCGATGGACCAGGAATCGGGGGTCGGGCAGGACCTGGCCGAACTGCGCCGCACGATCGAGGACCTCGACCCCGGCAAGCGCGGCAATCTGCTGGCACCGCGCAAATTGTTCGGGATCATCCCGTTCGGGTCGAAGCTGCGCAATTATTTCGACGGCTACAAATCGTCGCAGACCCACATCGCCAGCATCCTCAAACGCCTGACCAGCGGCAAGGACGAGCTGCTGATGGACAACGCCAGCATCGACACCGAACGCGCCAACCTGTGGACCGCGATGGGGCGGCTCGAACAAATGATCCACCTGTCGAAGGCGATGGACGCCAAGCTTGAGGACAAGGCCAACGAACTCGACCACACCGACCCCGCCAAGGCCAAGGCGGTGCGTGAGACCGCGCTCTTCTACACGCGCCAGCGCACGCAGGATTTGCTGACCCAGATGGCGGTCACGGTGCAGGGCTATCTCGCGCTCGACCTGGTCAAGAGGAACAACGTCGAGCTGGTGAAGGGCGTCGACCGCGCCAGCACCACCACGGTGTCGGCACTGCGCACCGCGGTCACCGTCGCGCAGGCGCTGACCAACCAGCGGCTCGTGCTCGAACAGATCACCGCGCTCAACACGACGACCGCGAACATCATCGATTCGACCGGCAAATTGCTCCGCAGCCAGACCGCGACCATCCACGAACAGGCCGCGAGCTCGACGATCCCGCTCGAAACGCTCTCCCGCGCGTTCCAGAACGTTTACGATACGATGGACGCGATCGACACCTTCAAGCTGAAGGCTTTGGACAGCATGAAGACGACCGTCACCGCGCTGTCCGGCGAAGTCGAGAAGTCGAAAGGCTATATCGCCCGCGCCGAGGGTGCCGCGCAAAACCGGCTGAGCGGGCCAGGCGGTGGCGACACGTTCAAGCTCGAAAGCGTGTGATGGGCGAAACCGACGACACGATCGCGTCGGCGCGCAACAGCCTCGCGCGGGTGCGCGGCGTCAATTTGCCCGCGCCGCGCACGGGGCAGCGCAAGCGCGGCGACACGCCGGCGTTTCGGCTGGCGGCGATCGCGCTGGTCAACGCGATCATTCTGGTCGCCGCGGGGGTGGTCGGTTTCGTCCTGCCGCTAGGCCTCTTCGGCGCGCTGGCGGTGCTGTTGCTGATGGTCGCGGTTACCTGCGCGATCGCCTTCGCGCCGGTGGTGGGGGGTCGCGCACCGAGCCTCGAAAAACTGCGCGAAGCCCCGGTCGCGCTGCTCCCCGCGCAAACCGCGCGCTGGCTCGATGCGCAGCGCCCCGCGCTCCCTGCCCCCGCGATCACGCTGGCCGACCGAATTGGCCTCAAGCTCGCGACGCTGACCCCGCAGCTCGCGACGCTGAACGATTCCGAACCCGCCGCGGCGGAAATCCGCAAGCTGGTCGGTGAGCAGCTCCCCGATTTCGTGAAGGGCTATGCCGCGGTCCCGCCGACGCTCCGGACCACGCCGCGCAACGGCAAGACCCCCGATGCGCAGCTGATCGACGGGCTGAAGGTGATCGACGATCAGCTCGGTGAACTGTCGGCGCAACTGGCGCAGGGCGACCTCGACAATCTGTCGACCCGCGGGCGCTTCCTGGAAATCCGGTATAAGGGCGATACGCCCGAAGGCTGAGATGAAGCGGGCGGGAGCAGCCCTGCCCCCGCCCGACATCGGCTAGCGGTAACGCCAGCCGTTATTGTGCCGGTAGCGCTGCTGGAAATAGCGTCGCCCGTCCCAATAGCCGCGGCCCTGGTAGAAATTGCCGATCACCAGCGTCTGGCCGCGATAACCGCGGCCGTAATGGTTGCCGCGATCGTTGTGATAGCGGCGATCCGAGACGCAGCGCCCGTTATAATTGCGGTGGGCGTTGCGGCCGCAGCCGTCGCGCGCCTCGGCGGGCACGGCAAAGGTCAGCGAAGCCGCCGCCGCGGCGGTCGCGGCACAGGCCAAAAGCAGTTTACGCATCGTCTCTCTCCTACACGCCCGGCGCGGCGGAATGGCCGGTCGGACAAGCGCGATAAACGCGTGTCGGGCTGAACCTTTCCGTTACGGAACCGGATTTATTGTCACGATTTGTATCAGCGCATAACGCGCGCCGCCCGCTCGGCCAACCGCGCGATCGCCGCGGCGTGGATCCCCGGCACGCTTGCGACCACGCCGAACGCCTGCGGGTCGGGCTGGTTGAAGGCCAGCGGTGCGCCGACCGCGTTGCTGACCGCGCAGCCCGCTTCGGCGGCGATCAGGACCGCGGCGGCGATGTCCCACTCATTCCCCCAGCGGATCGTCGCGAGCAGATCGGCCTCGTCGGCGGCAACCATCGCAATCCGGAGCGCGATCGAATTGGGCTTGGCGACGACGACCAAGTCGCGGTCCTCGCGCGGCAGGCTGTCGGTCGGCGCGCGCGCTCCCGCCAGGTTGGTCCGCGCGCCGCAGTGGAGCAGCCGCCCGTTGCACCGCGCGCCCCGCCCCGCCTCGGCCATCCACAATTCGTCGCGCGCCGGCGCCGACAGCACCGCCAGCACCGGCCGCCCGTCCTCGACCAGCGCGACCGACACGCACCAGCCGATCCGCCGCCGGATATAGTCGCGCGTCCCGTCGATCGGATCGACCACCCACACGCGCTTCGCCGCGAGTCGCGCGGGCTCGTCTACCGTCTCCTCCGACAGCCACCCGGCGTCCGGATCGAGTGCCGACAACCGCTCGCGGAGCAACGCATCGACCTCCAGATCGACCGCGCAGACCGGATGCCCCGGCACCTTTTCCCAGCTGGCGAACCCCTCGTCCCACCGCCGGAGCGCCAGCGCGCCGGCCTCGGCGGTGATGCGCGCAACGGCGGCAAGGTCGGTCACTTGAAAGATCCCTCGACTTCGCGCGGGACGCACGGGAGTTTGCTGTTCACCGCCCCCGCCCCCGTTCGTGCCGAGCGAAGTCGAGGCACCCCTAGCCACTGGCCACCGTCATCCCATCGATCCGGACCGTCGGCACGTTGGTCGCATAGCGAAACTCGAGGTCATTGGCCGGCACCAGCGCCAGGAACATGTCGCGCAGGTTCCCCGCGATCGTGAATTCCGCGACCGGCCCGGCCAGCGCCCCGCCGACGATCCGGAACCCGGCCGCGCCGCGGCTATAGTCGCCGGTCACGCCGTTGACCCCCATCCCGATCAGCTCGGTCACATAGACCCCGTCGGCGATCTCGCCGATCAGCTCGGCGGCGCTCACGCCCCCGTTCGCCAGATGCAGATTGCTGGTCGTCACGCCGCCGCCCTGCCGCGTCGCATGGCCGGTCGGCTCCAGCCCCAATTGCCGCGCCGACGCGCTGTCGAGCAGCCAAGTCTGCAACACCCCGTCGCTGACCAGATCGGTCGCCGCCACCGGCAGCCCCTCGCCGTCGAACGGGCGCGAGCGCAGCCCCCGCGGACGCTGCGGATCGTCGTGGATCGTCACGTCGGGCGCGAACACCCGCGTCCCCAGCGCGTCCTGCAGGAAACTCGTCTTGCGCGCGATCGCCGCGCCCGAGATCGCGCCGACCAGATGCCCGAGCAGGCTCGCGCCGACCCGCGGTTCGAACACCACCGGCAGCGGCCCGCTCGCCAGCTTGCCCGGGTTCACCCGCGCGACCGCGCGCTCGCCAGCGCGGCGGCCGACCGTTGCCGCATCCTCCAGCGCGTCGAAATGCCGCGCCGAAGCGTAGGCGTAATCGCGCTGCATCCCCCCGCCGGTTCCCGCCAGCACACTCGCCGACAGCCCGTAGCTCGTCACCGCGTAGCTGCCCGCGAAGCCGTGGCTGGTCGCCAGCGCCACCACCGAGCGCGACGCCGATGCGCCGCCGCCTTCCGAATTGGTCACCCCCGCCACGCCCCGCGCCGCATCCTCCGTGCTCAGCGCCAGTGCGCGCAGCGTCTCGGGCTCGACCGCCGCGCCGTCATCGAGATCGAGATCGCCCGGCTGGCCCCGCAACAACCGCGCCTCCGGCGCCAGCCCCGCCCATTGGTCCTCCGGCGCCTCGCGCGCCATCGCCACCGCGCGCTCGGCCAGCGCGCCCAGCTCGCTGAAGTCGCTGGTCGACACGCTCGCGCTGCGCTGCCCGACGAACACCCGGAGCGACAGATCGGCGCTTTCCGAGCGCCCGACATCCTCCAGCGCGCCCAGCCGCACCGCCACTTCCAGCGCGGTGTCGGCAGCATAGACCGCGTCCGCGGCATCCGCCCCGGCGCCTCTCGCCCGCGCCACGATCTCCTGCGCCCGGTCGCGGGCTTCATTGGGGTTCAGCATGGCCGCGACTTAGGAGCGGGGGCGACGCCGCGCCACCCTGCTCCGCCACGCCCGGAACAAACCTCGGTTAGGGCGATTGTTACGGTGGAGGTTCGAAACCTACCGCAACAGAGGGATTCACGATGAAGAAAATTGTCATGCTCAGCGCCGCCGCCGGCCTGCTGTCGCTCGCCGCGTGCAACACCAGTCCGCGCGAACAGGCTGCCGACAATGTCGAAGCCAATGCCGAGATGATGGCCGACAATCTCGAGGACATGGCCGACAACGCCGGCACCGAAGCCGGTGAGGACGCGCTGGAGAACAAGGCCGATGCGACCCGTGCGATGGGCGACAACCAGGCTGAGGATCTGCGCACCAACGACGCCGACACGAATCTTTCGAACGGCCTGTAATTTTCCGGACAGGTCTGAGCCGCTCCCCAAGCGCGGCTCGACCGGAGGGGCGCTCGCAGCGATGCGGGCGCCCTTTTTCGTGGGGTTCAGGCGGTCGTCCCCACCACCAGGCACGCCGCGAACACCAAGAGTCCGGCAAAGCGGTTGCTGCGGAACCGCCCCAGCGCGTTCGCGCCGTCGCCCGGCACCAAGGTCGCGACCTGCCACCCCAGCTGGATCGCGACCGGAAGCAGCGTGACCAGCCCCAGCGCCTCGCCGCGCACCTGCCACAATGCCGCCGCCCACAGCACCAGCGCCAGCGCGTAGCACCCCGCCACCCCCGCGCGCACGTTCGCGCCCAGCGCGCGCGCCGACGACCGCACCCCGATCAGCGCATCGTCGTCGATATCCTGCAACGCATAGATCGTGTCGTAGCCAACCACCCACGCGACCGCCCCCGCGTACAGCAGCCACAGCGGCGCGCTCAGCTCGCCCGCCACCTCGCTCCACCCGACCAGGGCCGCCCAGCTGAAGACGATGCCCAGCCACGCCTGCGGCCACCACGTGATCCGCTTCATGAACGGATAGGCCGCGACCGGCGCCAGGCTGAGCAACGCGACCACCGCCGCGAAGACGCTGAACTGCACCAGCACCCCCAGCCCGACCAGGCACAGCACGATCAGCCACCCCCATGCCGCGCCCACCGAAATCGCCCCGCTCGGCAACGGCCGCCCCCGCGTCCGCGCGACCTGCGCGTCGAGCTCGCGGTCGACGATGTCGTTGTAGGTGCACCCCGCCCCGCGCATCGCGATGCTACCGATCAGCAGCCAAGCCAGCACTTCCCACCGCGCGCCATTGGCCTGGGCTGCTCCGCCCGCCAGCGCCACCCCCCACGCCCCCGGCCAAAACAGCAGCCACCACCCGATCGGCCGGTCGAACCGCGCCAGCTGCGCCAGCGCTCGCGGCGTCGCAGGCAGCCGCGCGATCAGCCCGCGGTGCTGGGTATCAGGAAGCGCGTCAGTCACCCGCCGGCGTGTAGCGGCTCAACCGACCGCTAGCGACCCCGTCACGCCCAACCGCCGCCGTCGCCGCAACGCCCCGCCGACCGCGCCGAAACCGGAAATCATAAGCCCCCAAGTGGCGGGCTCGGGAACGGCTGGGGCACTGGCGACCGCAGAGAACACTAGATTCGTGGCGTTGCCGAAAGAAGCCGTGCCAAATGAAGTAGCAACGTTATTCACCCCAAACAAAAGATTCGGGTTTATAGGACCAAGCGAGTTATTCGAGTTCACGCTGTAAGTATTGAAACTCGGACTTCGAAAATCAAGGAAGTCGTTTCCACCGCTGTAAGAGAACCCGGCGATGTCACCATTTACAAAAAACCGGCCCGAGTTTGTGATCGTACCCGATTGCGCGCCGAAGGTGACGTCGATTGGATTAACGAAAACCGAGACTCCCGCAGTTGCAGTCGCTCCGCGTAGTCCGCTCAAGGAAAATGCGGTGCCGTTATTTGTGCCGGTCAATGTGTACCTGACCGACGTCTGTGCCACCGCGGGTGACGCAAGCGTCATCAAGCCAACGAGAGCAAACAACCAATACTTCATAGAAGCCCTTTATCGGAGCAGGCCCATGTCCCGCTGGACAGCCCCAACCTGCTCGAGCGGAGATATCTCGGGCTTATAGGTGGTTAGCGATGTGTCAACGGCGCAAATCGGTTTGTGCTGGGCCACCGGCAATCCCCGTCAGGCCGCGCCGCCGCCGCCGGAATGTCACACCCATCACGTCGAACACGAGGATACCCAAAAGGACCGATTCCGCGGTGCAGCCGGTGACATTGCTGATCGCGAACGTCCGCTATTGGGTGGAAAGCGGTCGTCAATAGCTCGCTCCATCGACCTTTTGTCGCGGAAGGTTCTCCCACACCTCAGGACTGAGCATCCTGAGATTGATGCCCACACGCGGATACGTGGGGTCCGTCGGCGTCCAGTGGGTCGTGCAGCCACAAATGGGACAGTGCCAAAAGTCGAGTGCGCGATCGCCGCGTTGGTATGAAACCGCTTCGCCAATAACGGTCACCGCATCAGGTGAGCAATAATGCCAAAGCCCGGCCGTCCGTCGACAGATCGAGCAATTGCACTCGCTCACTTCGGTCGCCGTTTCGCGCAAGGTTAGCTGGACTCGCCCGCAGTGACAGCTTCCTTGGTGCTCTGTCACTTACGCGCGCTCCTCAAGGTTGGCTCGCCCGCTTGTCGCACCCGGACCCTGCCTCCGCAACAGGAGCGAAGGCAGACGTTCGCGCCGCTTGGGTCGATCCCCCCCGGGAAAAGTCGAGCGACAACGCGACGGGTGTTCCCGCATCATCCTCGCTCGGCTACCACCGCCGAATGATCGGCATCACCGCAGCGATCGGCGAATTCTTTGCCGCACTCGGCTGGACCATCGTGCGGACCGGCGCCGGGGTCGGGGTGGCGGCTGTCATCGGCGCGGCGACCGGGGCCGGGCTGATCCGCGCGCGGCGCAAACGCAAGGCTTCGCGCAAGCCGTAAGGCGGGACTTGCGCGATGGCGCGGGACGCGCGACCAAGCCGCGATTCAATCCGGAGACCCCGATGCGCCCTGCCCTGCTCGCCCTGCTCGCCACCGCGCTCCCCCTCCCCGCGCTCGCGCAGGACGCGCCGCAGACCCCCGCGGGCAAGGAAGCGCTGGCGCTGCTCGAACGCGGCATCGCCTTCCCGACCGTCGCGGGCCGCGGCCAGGTCCCGGCCTATGCCGCCTATCTGAAACAGCAACTGGTCAGCGCCGGATTCGCCGATGCCGATGTCGCGTTCGTGCCCATGGGTGAGACCGGCTATCTGACCGCGCGCTACCCCGGCCGCGACCGTACCGCGAAGCCGACCGTGCTGCTCGCGCACATGGACGTGGTCGAGGCGAACCCCGCCGACTGGACCCGCGACCCGTTCACCCCGGTGGTCGAGGGCGGCTACGTGTTCGGGCGTGGCAGCCTCGACAACAAGGCGAATTTGTCGCTGGTCGTCGCGACGCTGATGAAGCTGAAGCGCGCGAAGTGGACTCCCGCGCGCGATCTCGTCCTGGTCCTGACCGGCGACGAGGAGACGCAGATGAAGACGACGCAGGCGGCCGCGGAGGTATTCAAGGAGGCCGCGCTCGTCCTCAACGCCGATGCCGGCGGCGGGGCGCTGGGCGACGATGGCAAGCCGATTATGTACGGGCTGCAGGCCGCCGAGAAGGTCTATGGCGACTGGCATCTGACCGTTACCGACCCCGGCGGGCATTCCAGCCGCCCCGGCCCGAACAACGCAATCGCCAGCCTCGCTGCCGCGGTCGGGCGGATCGCCGCCTACCGCTTCCCGGCGCAGCAGAACGAGATCACCAAGGCGTCGCTCGCCGGCACCGCCGCCGCCACCCCCGGCCCGCTCGGCGCGGCGATGCAGGCGTTCGCCGCCAACCCCGCCGACACCGCCGCCGCCGACCTGCTCAGCGGCGACCCGCGCTATGTCGGGCAGGTCCGCACGACCTGCGTGCCGACGATGTTCAACGGCGGCCACGCCCCCAACGCGCTGCCACAGCGCGCGATGGCCAACATCAACTGCCGCATCTTCCCTGGCACCCCGCGCGCCGAGATCGAGGCCAAGCTGACCGAACTGGCCGCCGACCCCAAGATCAAGGTCGAGTTCGCCGACAACGGCACGATCGAGGCGGGCGCGTCGCCGCTCGATCCGCGCGTCGTCGCCGCGGTCCGCGCCGCGCTCGCCAAACGCGCCCCCGGCACGCCGGTCCTCCCGCTCCAGGAAGCCGGCGCGACCGATTCGATGCATTTCCGCGCGCGCGGCGTGCCCTCGTTCGGGGTCGGCGGGGTGTTCATGAAGCCCGGCGACATCTTCGCGCACGGCCTGAACGAACGCGTCCCCGTCGCGACGCTCGATCCCGGCGTGGCGTGGTGGGAGAGCCTGCTGCGGTCGCTCGGCTAAAGGTGGGCGCCACCCCCGCCTGGCCGCCCCGCTCGACCCCGCGGCTCTACGTCGCCGAGCGGCTCGCGCCGGGACCGCGCACCCTCGACGGCCCGAGCGCACATTACCTGCTCAGCGTGTTGCGCGCGAAGCCCGGCGACCCGGTGAAGCTCTTCGACGACGCGACCGGCGAATGGCTCGCGGTCGTCAGCGACGTCGCCAGGCGCACCCTCACGCTCGATGTCCGCGACCACCTCTCCCTGCGCGAAGCGGTCCCCGACCTCTGGCTCTGCTTCGCCCCTCTGAAAAAAGGCCCGATCGACTTCCTCGTCGAAAAGGCGTGCGAATTGGGCGTCGCGCGGCTCGTCCCCGTCGTCACCCGCCGCACGATCGTCGACCGCATCGCCAGCGATCGCCTCCGCGCGAATTTGATCGAAGCCGCCGAGCAATGCGGCCGCACCGCGCTCCCCGAACTCGCCGAACCGGTGAAGCTCGCTGCCCTCCTCCGCGACTGGGACCCCGCCCGCACGCTCTTCTTCGCCGACGAGGAAGGCGGCGCCCCCGCCCACGCCGCGATGGCCGCGCAGCCCGGCGCCGCCGCAATCCTGATCGGCCCCGAAGGCGGCTTCGACGCTGAAGAGCGCGCCCTCATCCGCGCGCTCCCGCAAGCCCAAGCCATCACGCTCGGCCCCCGCATCCTCCGCGCCGAGACCGCCGCCGCCGCCGCGCTAAGCGTATGGATGACCGCGGCCGGCGACTGGTAGCCTACCCCTCCCACTCCGCCAGCGCGCTTCGATACGCATCGCGCGCCCGGTCGCGCAGCGCTTCCGCCTTCGCCTGCGCCGCCTCGAACGCCGCCAGCGCGCGCTCCTGCTCGACCAGCAATGCCGCCAGCGCCGCCTCCGCCGCGTCGTATTTACCCCGGCTCGGCCGCGGCTTCGGCTTTGGCGTCCGCGCAGCCTTAGCGACCGCCACCGCCTTCTTTTTCCCCTTCCCCTTGGGCAGCGCCGCCAGATGCTCCGCCGCACTCCCGCGCGCGACCTTCACCACGCTCCCCGGCGCGGCCAGCGGCGCCGCGCTCAGCGCCGGGTCGGTCACAACCTCCGCTACCCCGCGCGCGAACAAATTGGCGCTCGCCCCCCACGCGCGCAGCGCCGCCGCCTGGCTCGCCGCCGCGACATAGGCGTCGTGGAACCCGATCGGCGTGCGATAAACCTTCAGCTTCGGGGACTTGGCCGGCGCCATCGTCACTGGCCTAGCGAACTTTGGCCGATTTATCCAAGCCCGCCCCGACCCGCCCCGCTACCCCGCTGCCATGACCGCCCGCGCCAGCCGCGGCGAACCGGGGAATACAGATGGGCACGACCGCAATCCGCATCCTGGGCCTCGCGCTCGCCGCCGCCGCCGGCGTCACCGCGCTCCCCGCCCGCGCGCAGGCGCCGACCGAGCGCGTCGTCAACGGCACGTTCGAAGCGGGCAATTCGGGGTTCCAGACCACCTACACCGGCAACCCGCCCGGCCTGATCCAGATCACCACCAACCCCAATCAGCTCTTCGGCGGTTTCGCCAGCTACGGCGATCACACCACCGGCACCGGCAACATGCTGTTCTTCGACACCAACGGCGCGGGGCCCAACGACTATTTCTGGCAACAGACCCTGGGGGTCGCGCCCAACAGCAATTATGCGCTGTCGTTCTGGATGACCAACGCCGGCCCGGTCGTCAATCCGCCGCTGGTCGACGTGCGCGTCGACGGGGTCAGCATCGGTCAGTTCAGCCCGACGACCTCGGCGAATTACGTCCAGTACACCGCCAACTACACCACCGGCGCGCTCGCCAACACGGCGACGCTCGGCTTCTACAACCTCAACCCCGGCACCAATTTCAACGACGCGACGATCGACGACATCTCGTTCATGGGTGCCGCGCCGGCCGTGCCGGAGCCCGCTACCTGGGGGCTGATGATCGGTGGCTTCGGCATCGCGGGCGGCGCGCTGCGTCGCCGGCGGCGCGGCCCCGCCCGGCGCCTCACTCCGGCGCTGGGGTAGCCGCTTCCGCCGCCACAGCTGCCTGCCGCCGCGCGATCGCGTCGAGCGCCTTCAGAAGCGCGGCATTGGTCTCCTCGCGCGTCGCCGGCAGGTAGAAGTCGCCCCCCGCCGCCCGCGCTGCTTCCTCCGCGCGGGCGATCAGCGCCGCAGGATCGTCGGCCAGCGTCACCGCCTTGTCGCGCTTCAGCACCAGCTGCCGCAACAAGCTCTCCGAAAACTTGCGCCGCGTCCCCACCTGCTTGCCGCCCGCGAAGAACGGCTCGTCCCAGCCCTCCACCGCGCGCTCCCACACCACTTGCTCGAGCAGCGGCTGCGCGGTGGCGAGCGCCCGGTCCCACGCCAGTGCAAAGTCCGCATCGCCGCCGCGCAGCCGATAGATCGCGGTGTCCGACACCCCGACCGCGGTGCAGGCC
>JAZKGJ010000056.1:0-15591 GCA_040385975.1 Pseudomonadota bacterium
GCGCCTCGGCGATCTGGCCCTGATTGATCTGGATTTCCTTGGGCACGCCGTTGACCAGGTCGCGGCCCTTGATGTGGATGGTCAGCCCGATGCCGTCGGCGGGGGGTTTGGCGACGCCGACCTCCTGCTTGATCCGCTCGGCGGTCGCTTCGCCGATCAGCAGATTGTGGTTGCGCCGGACGTAGCTGACGATCGCTTCGTCCATCTTGTCGCCGCCGACCCGCACGCTGGTCGTGTACGCCAGCCCGCGCAGGCTGAGCACCGCGACCTCGGTCGTGCCGCCGCCGATGTCGACCACCATGCTGCCGATCGGTTCGGTCACCGGCATGTCGGCGCCGATCGCGGCCGCCATCGGCTCCTCGATCAGCCAGACCTGGCTGGCGCCGGCATTGCTGGCGGCGTCGCGGATCGCGCGGCGCTCGACGCTGGTGGAACCCGACGGCACGCAGATCACGATCTGCGGCCAGCGCATGAAGCTGCGCTTGCCGTGCACCTTGTGGATGAAATGCTTGATCATCTGTTCGGCGACGTCGATGTCGGCGATGACCCCGTCGCGCAGCGGCCGGATCGCCTCGATGCTGCCCGGGGTCTTGCCCATCATCAATTTGGCGTCTTCGCCGACCGCCTTCACCTTGCGGACGCCGTTGATCGTCTCGACCGCCACCACCGACGGCTCGTTCAGCACGATCCCGCGTCCGCGCAGATACACCACCGTGTTGGCGGTGCCGAGGTCGATCGCCATGTCGTGCGACATGAACTTGAAGAAGCGCGAGAACACTAGGCACCGTCCCGATGAGGCCCACGCGGCGCGCGCGGAGGCAAAGTTCGCAGATATGTCGGTCCGCTGGCCGCTACCTGGCGCGGGGAGCAGATGCCGTAGGTTGCGGGTCGCGGGACGCCGTCGCTTGGTCTAGGGACCGGCCTGTGTCAATACGCCGCCTGCCCGAACATCTGGTCAACCGGATCGCTGCCGGTGAAGTGGTCGAAAGACCCGCCAGCGCGTTGAAGGAACTGGTCGAGAACGCGATCGACGCGGGCGCCGCGCGGATTGCGGTGGGCTTGCGCGAAGGCGGGCTCTCGCGGATCGAAGTCGCCGACGACGGGTGCGGGATGACCGCCGCCGATCTGGCGCTCGCGTTCGAACGGCACGCCACCTCCAAGCTCCCCGACGAACATATCGAGGCGGTCGCGACGATGGGTTTTCGCGGCGAGGCCTTGCCCTCGATCGCCAGCGTCGCGCGGGTCATGATCGAAAGCCGGATCCGGGGTGGGGAGGGCTGGTGCCGCGTCGTCGATAACGGTGAGTTGGTCCGCGAAGGCCCGGCCGCGCTGCCGCCCGGCACGCGGGTCGTGGTCGAGGAATTGTTCGCCAAGGTCCCCGCGCGCCGCAAGTTCCTGCGCGCGGCGCGGAGCGAATATGCCGCGTGCCTCGACGTCGTGCGGCGGCTCGCGATGGCGCGGCCCGACATCGGCTTTGCGGTCGATCACGACGGTCGCCGCGTGCTGGCGGTGCAGCCCGAGCCACAGCCGGCGCGGGTTGCCGCGCTCACCGACCGAGCGCTGGCCGAGGCGAGCGTACCGGTCGCCTGGGAGCGCGAAGGGGTCGTGCTGGGCGGGGTGGCCGGGCTGCCGACCTTCAACCGCGGGGTGGCGGACCACCAATATCTGTTCGTCAACGGGCGGCCGGTGAAGGATCGCCTGCTCGTCGGCGCGGTGCGCGGTGCCTATACCGAGATGCTGGCACGCGATCGGCACGCGGTGGTCGCGCTGTTTCTCACCGTTCCGAGCGATCAACTCGACGTGAACGTCCACCCGGCGAAGACCGAAGTCCGCTTCCGCGATCCGCAATTGGTCCGCGGGCTGATCGTCAGCGGCCTACGCCGCGCGCTGGAAGGGGCGGGGGTGCGGGTTGCCAGGTCGGCGGGGGATACGGCGGGGTTGTGGACATCCGATCTGCGTCATCCCCGCGCAGGCGGGGACCCATCGCCGGATTTCGCCACCCAACGCGAAGGTGCCAGCGGGGCCCCCGCCTTCGCGGGGGTGACGGGAAGGGTGTTCGACCGCCGCCCGACCTTCTTCACGCCACCCGCCGCCCGCGCCGAGCCCGCCGACGCCTCCCCGCCGGCGACCGCCGACCACCCGCTCGGGGTCGCGCGTGGGCAGGTTGCCAAGACGTATATCGTCGCCGAGGCCGAAGACGGGCTGATCATCGTCGATCAGCACGCCGCGCACGAGCGGCTGGTGCTCGAACGGATGCGCGCGGCCATGACCGGCGGGCGGGTCGCGAGCCAAGCGCTGCTCATCCCCGAAGTCGTCGAGCTCGACGAGCCCGCCTGCGACCGGCTCGAAGCGCGCGCGCGCGAGCTGGCCGATTTCGGGCTCGAACTCGAACGGTTCGGGCCGCGCGCGATGCTGGTCCGCGCGACCCCGGCGCTCCTGGGGGCGGGCGACCCAACCGCGCTGGTCACCGATCTGGCCGACGAACTGGCCGCGTTCGACGAAGCGCTCAGCTTGAAGGAGCGGCTCGACCATGTCGCCGCGACGATGGCGTGCCACGGTTCGGTCCGCGCTGGGCGGGTGCTGAGCGTCGCGGAAATGAACGCACTGCTCCGCGAAATGGAAGTCACGCCGCGCTCGGGCCAATGCAACCACGGCCGCCCGACCTGGATCAAGCTGGCGCACGGCGATATCGAGAAGCTGTTCGGGCGCCGTTAGTCGTCGGCACGGTCGCGGCGCTCCATGAATTCCAGGAAATTCCACTCCTGCGTACCGGTGACGATGTCGGGATAGGGTCGCCCCCGCGCGTCGCGGCTGGGCCGATAGCGCAGCCGCTGCTGAATCAGTCGGCAGGTCGTCTCGTCCAGTGCCGCATTGCCGCTGGAGCGGGTCACCCGGCAATCGCGCGCGCGTCCGTCGACACCGACCACGAAGCGCAGGGACACCGTGCCGCTGGCCCGAACCGCGAGCGCCGCTTCGGGATAATCGTCGTCGCTCAGCCGCCCCTTCAACAGCCGCAACGGCGTTCCACCGCGACCACCGCCACCGGCTCCGTCGCCGTAACCGCCGCTGCCGGTGCCGTCGCCTTCGCCCCCGGCTCCATAGCCCGGCCCCGCCACCGGCGCGGCGCCCGCGGTCGGGTCATCGCCATCGCGCGCAACCGGCGCGGCGACGATCGGCGGGGGCGGGAAGGGGATGACCGGTGGCGGCGCGACGATCGGGGTGGCGACCGACTTGAGATTGGGCGGCGATGCGCGACCCGAGCGTTCGGGTGCCCGCTGCGCACGGTCTGGGGGCGGAACGACCGGGGTCGGCTGCGGCAGCGTCACGTCGAAGAGCGCGAGTTGCTCCTCGACGACCGACGGCACGCTGACCCCGAGCCCGGTCAGCAACGCCCAGCCGAGCGCGGCGTGGATCAGCGCGACGCCGAGCGCCGACACCACGCGGTCGCGGTCGAATCTGGACGGGGCGGGGCGGGTCATCGCGGCCATAACGCACGATAGTCGTGGTCGGATGAACCGCGGCTGCGCGCCGTGCTTAACGCCGGGGTGAGGGGACGAGCCCGGCGCCTTGGCGAACGATCGGGTCGGCTTGCGCGCTTTCGATCACGCCCTTCATCGGCGCCTGGCCGTAGTTTGCGGGCGGGATGGCCGGGATTGGGGCACAGGTGCTTGCCTTTGCCAACGGACGGTCGCCATATTCCGCGACGTCCGCCGGGTCGAATTCCAAGTCGAACGCATCGGCGATCTGGCTCGCGCGGACGCCGCCCAAGCCGATCAGCCGATTGATCAGCCGCGCTTCGCCGAGCGCCGCGCGCCACGTCGCGATCTCCGCCGGAGTGACCGCGCGCCCCGGGCCGGCCAGACCATAGAGGACCGTCCATACCGTCAATTCGCGATAATTGGCATCGCGGATCTGCGCGACGAATTCGTAGAAACCCGAGTAATTGTCGAGCAGTTCGCGGTCGAAATGCGCCGCGGTCTGCGCGTTGATCGTGCTCTCCCACACACCGCTCGACCAGGTGCGGTGCGGCGGATTGCCGGGCACCCCAAGCGGCGGCAAGCGGCCAGTACGGTCCGCCTGGTCGACGATCGCTGCCAATTCGTCGAGCCGCCGCTCGACGCACGGGGCGAGCCGCCACCGGCCCTTCGCCTGCCCGATGACCTCGCCCAATTCGCTTGCGAGCGCGGCCCGCGCGGTGCGCACTTCGAGCCACCAGCCGATCTCGGTCGCGATCGCGCCGAGCCCCAGCGCGATCAGCACGCCGAGCACGACGCTGCCGACCTCACGCGCGAATTTCGCCTGCCGTTCGCTCAAGTTGAGACGCATCGCCGAACCCCCGCCGGTTGCATATCGCGGGGTCGCCGACTAGGGAACCGCCACTTTCCCACATCCCCAATTCAGGAGCCCGTGACCGTCATGGCCGCGAACCGTACCTTTTCGATCATCAAGCCCGACGCCACCCGCCGCAACCTGACCGGTGCGGTCACCAAGATGCTGGAGGACGCCGGCCTGCGCGTCGTCGCGTCGAAGCGGATCCAGATGACCCGCGACCAGGCCGAGGGCTTCTACGCGGTGCACAAGGAGCGGCCGTTCTTTAACGATCTGGTCGATTTCATGATCTCGGGTCCGGTCGTCGTGCAGGTGCTCGAGGGCGAAGACGCGATGCAGCGCAACCGCGACGTGATGGGCGCGACCAACCCCGCCAACGCCGAGCCCGGCACGATCCGCAAGGAAATCGCGGAATCGATCGAGGCGAATTCGGTTCACGGGTCGGACAGCGACGAAAATGCGGCGATCGAGATCGCCTATTTCTTCAAGCCCGAAGAGATCGTCGGCTGAACGACTGGACGGTACGCCGGGCGGGGGCGGGGGATGCCCCGGCCCTCGCGCTGGTCGCGGCGGCGACGTTTCTGGAGACCTATCACTCCATCGTGACGGGGCCGGACATGATCGCGCATCTCGCCGCCAAATCGTCACCCGCGGTGTTCGCCGAATGGATTGCCGATCGGGCCAGCGCGGTGATGATCGCGGAAACGACGGTCGGTGCAGCACCGGTCGGCTATGCGGTAGTGACCATACCCGACCTGCCGGTCGAACTGGCGCCCGGCGACCTCGAGCTGCGCCGCATCTATGTCCTTGCCCCGTTCCATCGCAGCGGCGTCGGCGCGGCGCTGATGAGCGGAGCGCTCGATTCGGCGCAGGCGATGTCGGCAACGCGGATGCTGCTCGGTGTCCACGGCGGCAACACCCGCGCGCAACGCTTCTACGAACGGAGCGGCTTTGCAGTCATCGGCACGCGCCAATTTCAGGTCGGCGCGGTCGTCCACGACGATCTGATCTACGCGCGCGCGCTCTAGCTCGGCACCTTCCACAGCGCGTCGAGCCGCGCCTGCGTCCCGCGGCGTTCGCGCAACAGCAGGCCGTCGAGCTTGACGCTGCGGCCCCCGAACAGCCCGCCGCCCTCGCTCCGCCACACCAGGTCGTAGATTGCGCGGTCGGTCCGCTTGGCCTCGCCTTCCCAGAAGCTCGCCGCGATCAGCACCGGCAACCGCCCGGTCTGTTTGTCACCGCCCGCCTTGGTGGCCTTTAGCAACGCATCGTCGAACCAGCGGGCCTCGATCCGTGGCGCGACCAGCGCTTCCTGCGTCGCCACGCCAAGCGTTATCGGGAAGGACACCGTGATCGCATCGACGCGGTGCGCGGGGTCGGCAAGCTCGAGCCGCTTGCCATCGTCGACGCGCTTGGCCGCGAAGCTGATGACGCTTGCAGTGCGCGTCTCCGCAGTCTTTGCGATTTCGCGCTCGGCACGCTCCTCGCGCCGATCCTGCCAGCTGAGATAGAGTGAGATACCCGCGATCAGCACCCCCGCGACCCCGACCAGTTCGGCCAGCGTGATCCAGCGCCGCCGGGTCGCGGCCTGTTCGGGGGTTTCCGGCGCGTTTTCGCTCATCGCCCGCCCGCTTCGAGCAAACGCCGCGGCGCGACCATCTCCCAGCTGATCGCGATCCGGTCGGCGACCCGGTCCCAGTCGGTATCGGGCCGGTCGAGCCGCATCGCGACCCATCCCGACGGCCCCATATAGGGCGGGCTGAAATAGCAGTCGGGGTCCAGTTCGATCAGCATCGCCTGCTCCTCGCGGCCGCTGGTCTTGACGATCACGATGGTTTCGCCGTCGCTGTGATGGTTGTGCCAGAAATAGGCGAAGAACTTGCCCTTCGCGATGTGAAAGCCGGGCGACCCGTGGCTCGGCCGTTCGGCGGTGTCCGGCAGCGCTAGCGCGAGGTCGCGCACGCGGGCGAGTTGGGCTTCGGGGTCGGGACTCATCGCGCCAGCCATTCTGCCAGCACGCGCGGGTAAAGGCGATGCTCTTCGCTCAACACCCGCGCGGCGAGGGTGTCGGCGGTGTCGTCGGGCAGGATCGGCACGCGCGACTGGCCCAAGACTTCGCCACCGTCGAGCTCTTCGGTCACGACATGGACCGAACAGCCGGCTTCGGCATCGCCGGCGGCAAGCGCGCGGGCGTGGGTGTCGAGGCCCTTGTGCAGCGGCAGCAGCGAGGGGTGGATGTTGACGATCCGCCCGCGCCACCGCGCGACGAAATCGTCGGATAGGAGGCGCATGTATCCGGCGAGTGCGATGACGTCGGCGCCCGCGGCGACCAGCGCGACGTTCAGCTCAGCTTCCCACGCTGCCTTGCCCAGCGCCTTCGCGTCGCGCGTGAAGGTCAGCACCCCGTGTGCGTCGGCCCACGCCAGTCCGGCGGCGTCGGGCTTGTCCGAGGCGACAATGCCGACCGCGTATCCGCGCGCGCGCTCAACCAGGCTGATCATGTTCGAACCGCGACCCGATATGAGGACGGCGACCCGCCTCAGACGGTCAGGCATCGAACCCCGCGGTCCAACCCTGACGCCCGCCCCAGGTCTCGTCCGAGCCGCGCACCTCGCACCCCCGCGCGCCAGCCTCGACCCCGCCGATCCGGAACACGGACTCGCCTGCCGCCGCCAAATCCGCCGCGACCGCATCGGCCGTGTCGGTGGCGACCACTATCGCCATGCCGATTCCGCAATTGAAGGTCTTGGCCAGCTCACCGGGTTCGATCGCGCCCTGCGCTTGCAAAAAGGCCATCAGCCGCGGCTGCGGCCAGGCATCGGCGTCGATGACCGCGCGGCAGTGTTGGGGCAAGACACGCGGAATATTCTCCAGCAGCCCGCCGCCGGTGATGTGCGCCAGCCCCTTGAGCCGCCCCGCGCGCAGCAGCGGCAACAGGCTCGCGACATAAATCCGGGTCGGCGCCATCAGCGCATCGATTAGCAATGTCTCGTTGTCGAACAGCGCGGGGCGGTCGAGCCGCCAGCCCTTGTCCGCCGCCAGCCGCCGCACCAGCGAAAAGCCGTTGGAATGCACCCCCGACGACGCCAGTCCCAGGATCACATCCCCCGGCGCAATGTCGGCCCCGGTCAGCAACTGCTCGCGCTCGACCGCGCCCACACAAAATCCAGCCAGATCGTAATCGCCGGGGGCGTACATCCCCGGCATCTCCGCGGTCTCGCCGCCGATCAGCGCGCAGCCCGCCAGGCGACACCCTTGCGCGATCCCCGCGATCACCCGCGTCGCGACCGCTTCGTCGAGCTTCGCGCTCGCGTAATAATCGAGGAAGAACAGCGGCTCCGCGCCCTGCACGATCAGATCGTTGGCGCACATCGCGACCAGGTCGATGCCGACCCCGTCGTGCCGATCGTGCTCGATCGCGAGCTTCAGCTTCGTACCGACCCCGTCGTTGGCGGCGACCAGCAACGGATCCTTGAAACCAGCCGCCTTCGGATCGAACACCCCGCCGAACCCGCCCAGTTCGGCGTCCGCGCCGGACCGCCGAGTGGCCTTCGCCAGCGGCGCGATCGCGCGCACCAGCGCATTTCCCGCCGCGATCGACACGCCGGCCTGCGCGTAGGTGTAATTGCGTTCGGTCACCCAACCTCCGTTCGGGCTGAGCGAAGTCGAAGCCCCACCGCGCCATGCCCTTCGACTTCGCTCAGGGCGAACGGAAGGGGTGTCCCGCCCGCCTAGCCACATCGCGCTTGGATTTCCACGCCCGCTTCGCCAAAAGCGCGGGCGATGGCTTTCCGGCGATTTTCCCGCGGCATGATCGCGCTGGTCGCTGCGGTGACGCTCGCGGCCGGCGGCGCGGTATTCGCGCAGATCGACGGCCCGGCCCGCGGCGTTGCGCCGGTCGACAGTTCGGGCAGTTTCGAAGTCGGCGGCGTCGATGTCGATGTCACCGGCAAGACCGCGGAAGCCGCGCGGCTCGGCGGGTGGCGGCTGGCGCAGCGCAAGGGCTGGCTGCTGCTCCAGCAGCGGCTCGGCGTCAGTGTCGGCACGCTCGGCGACGGCGCGCTCGATTCGATCGTCTCGGGCATCGCGGTCGAAAACGAAGAGATCGGCCCCAATCGCTATGTCGCACGGCTCGGGGTGCTGTTCGATCGCGGTCGCGCCGGCGCGATCCTGGGGGTGGGGGGGCGGATCAGCCGCTCGCCGCCGATGCTCGTCATCCCCGTTCAATATTCGGCCGGGGTCGGCGGCGTGTTCGAACAGCGCACGCCCTGGCAACAGGCGTGGGCGCGCTATCGCACCGGCAACAGCACGGTCGATTACGTCCGCCCGAGCGGCACCGGCCCCGATCCGCTGATCATCAATACGGGGCAGATCGGGCGACCGTCGCGCGGCTGGTGGCGCACCCTGCTCGATCAATATGGCGCCAGCGACATCGTCATCCCGGAGGTCCAGCTCTACCGGCAATGGCCCGGTGGACCGGTAATCGGCGTGTTCTCCGCGCGTTACGGTCCCGACAACCGGTTGCTGCGCCGCTTCACGTTGCGGGTGGCGGCGAGTGCGTCGCTAGACGCGCTGCTCGACGCCGGGGTCAAGCGGCTCGACGACACCTATCAGCAGGCGCTGAAGGCGGGCATCCTGCGGGTCGACATGGGGCTGGTCGGTCCGCCCGAGCTGGCCGAGGAGACCCCCGACGAACTCCCCGACGTCCCGCTCGACAATGCCGCGCCGTCGCCGGTCGGGGCGGCGGTCTCGATCCAGTTCGACACCCCCGACGCCGGCGCGGTGACCGCCAGCGAGGCGTCGGTGCGCAGCGTCCCGAGCGTCAGCGCCGCAGCGACGACCAGCCTGGCGCTCGGCGGGGTATCGGTCATGCGGGTGCTGTTCGACGGCGATCTGGGCACGCTCCGCAGCGGCCTACAGGCGCGCGGCTGGCAGGTCGAGGAGGGCGGCGGGGCGCTGCGCATCCGCCGCACGCCGCTGCTGCCGACCCCGGAGGTGCCCGGGGACGACCGGCCCGCCGGATGAGGCCGCGTTGCCGATGAGCCAGATCGGCCTTCCGCTCGCGTGGCCCGCCGACCCGCGCGCCGATGAATTCGTGATCGCGCCGTCGAACGCGCGCGCCGCCCATGTGCTCGAACATTGGGGCGCTTGGCCGGTGATGACGACCTTGCTGGTCGGACCGCGGAAGTCGGGCCGCAGCCTGCTCGCGCGCATCTTCGCGGCAAAATCGGGCGGGCGGATGATCGACGACGCCGAACGCGTCGGCGAAACACAGCTCTTCCACGCTTGGAACGCGGCGCAGGCCGAGCGACGGCCGCTGGTCATCGTCGCGGATGCCGCGCCCCCCGAATGGCGGATCGCGCTCCCTGACCTGCGCTCGCGCCTCACCGCCACGCCGGTGGCGCGGATCGGCGCGCCCGAGGATGAGTTGATGCAGGCGCTGCTGGAGCGCGCGTTCCTGCGCCGCGGGCTCGACGCGCGGCCCGAACTGGTCGCGTGGCTGACCGCCCGCCTCGAACGCAGTCACATCACGCTGCAACGCGCGGTCGACGTGCTCGATCAGGAGGTGCTCGAGTCACGCAAACGTCTCAGTATCCCGCTAGCCCGTACGACGCTGGAGATGGCGGGGCTGCTGCACCGGCGGGAAGACGAGGCCGCATGAAGCCGGAACCGCGCTACTTCAACCGCGAGCTGTCGTGGCTGGCGTTCAACCGCCGGGTGCTCGATGAAGCCTGCAACGGTGCCTACCCCCTGCTCGAACGGCTGCGCTTCCTGTCGATCTCGGGCAGCAACCTCGACGAATTCTTCATGGTCCGCGTCGCCGGGCTGAAGGGGCAGGAGCTTCAGGGGATCGAACAGGCGTCGGTCGACGGACTGACCCCGGTCCAGCAACTCGCCGCGGTCGCGCTCGAGGCCGACGCGCTGATCGCGCAGCAGGAAGGCGTGCTCGAGGATATTCTTGAGGCGTTAGCCGCCAACGGCATCGCGGTGCTCGAGCAGGACGAGATCGCCGGCGCGGTCGCGGCGTGGCTCGAAGAGCATTTCCGCGATCAGCTCTATCCGGTGCTGACCCCGCAGGCGCTCGACCCGGCGCACCCGTTTCCCTTCATCCCCAATGCCGGGTCGGGGGTGATCTTCGATCTGGTCCGACAATCCGACGCCGCACCAATTCGCGAGCTGGTGCTGTTGCCCGCGGTCACGCCGCGCTTCGTCCGGCTGCCCGGCGACAAGGCGCGCTATGTCGCGATCGAGACGCTCATCAAGCGCTTTTCTGACATGCTGTTCCCCGGTTACGACGTGCGCGGCGCGGCGGCGTTCCGCGTGCTGCGCGACAGCGATATCGAGATCGAGGAAGAGGCGGAGGACCTGGTCCGCTATTTCAAGACCGCGATCAAACGCCGCCGCCGCGGGCGCGTGATCCGGATCGAGGTCGAAAAGGGCAATCCGCCCGAACTGGCCGAATTGCTGGCGGCCGAGCTGGGCAGCGAAGCGGTGGTTTCGGCGGCGGGGCGCTTCCTGGGCATCGGCGATCTGTCGCTGCTGGTCGACGAGGACCGCCCCGACCTGAAATTTCCGCCCTACACGCCGCGCTTTCCCGAACGGATCCGTGAATATGAAGGCGATTGCTTCGCCGCGATCGCCGCCAAGGACATCGTCGTCCATCACCCGTACGAAACCTTCGACGTCGTCCTGACCTTTCTGAAACAGGCCGCCGCCGACCCCGACGTGGTCGCGATCAAGCAAACGCTGTACCGTGCCGGCAAGCAGCCCGCGGTCATCAACGCGCTGATCGCCGCGGCCGAGGCGGGCAAGTCGGTGACCGCGGTGGTCGAGCTGCGCGCGCGTTTCGACGAAGAGCAGAACCTGCTCTGGGCAAGCGCGCTGGAACGCGCCGGGGTCCAGGTCGTCTACGGCTTCCTCGAGTGGAAGACCCACGCCAAGGTATCGATGGTGGTGCGGCGCGAGGGCGGCAGCTACCGGACCTACTGTCATTTCGGGACGGGCAATTATCATCCGCAGACCGCGAAGATCTACACCGACCTCAGCTTCTTCACCGCCGACCCGCGGCTCGGGCGCGATGCCGCGAAGCTGTTCAATTACATCACCGGCTACGTCGAACCGGCGGGGCTGGAATTGTTGTCGGTCAGCCCGCGCAACCTGCGCGACCGGCTGACCGCGCTGATCGCGGCTGAGGCCGACCACGCCCGCGCGGGCAAACCGGCGGCGATCTGGGCCAAGATGAATTCGCTGGTCGATCCCGCGATCATCGAATCGCTGTATGCGGCCAGCGCCGCCGGGGTGCAGATCGACCTGGTCATCCGCGGCATCTGCTGCCTGCGACCGCAGGTTCCGAGCCTGTCCGACACGATCCGCGTCAAATCGATCGTCGGCCGTTTCCTAGAGCACAGCCGGGTCTGGGCGTTCGGGAATGGTGCCGCGCTGCCCAACGACGGCGGCGTGGTTTGCATTTCCTCGGCCGACTGGATGCCGCGCAATTTCGACCGCCGGGTCGAATATATGCTGCCGATCGAGAACGAGACGGTACACGATCAAATCCTCGATCAGGTGATGGTCGCGAACCTGAACGACACCGAACAGAGTTGGGAGTTGCTGGCGGATGGGCGCTACGAACGGATGCGGCCCGGCCCGACGCCGTTCAATCTGCACCGCTATTTTATGACCAATCCGTCGCTGTCGGGCCGCGGCGCGGCGCAGGAGGGCGATACGATCGTCCCCAAATTGTCGCTGGTCCGCACGCCTTGAGCGCGGCGCTGCCGTTTGCCCGCCCGCGCGCGGTCGCGACGACGGCGACACGCTCGGCGATCATCGACATCGGCTCCAATTCGGTCCGGCTGGTGGTGTATCAGGGGCCGCCGCGGTTGCCCGCGACGATCTTCAACGAAAAGGTCATGGCGGGGTTGGGCCGCGACCTGAGCGAAAACGGCGCAATCGACGGCGACGCGATCGACCGCGCGGTCGCCGCCATCGCCCGCTTCGCCGCGGTCGCGCGCGAGATGCAGGTCGACAGTCTGCGCGCGGTCGCGACCGCGGCGGTGCGCGAAGCAAGCAACGGCGGCACGCTGATCGCGCGGGCGCGCAAATTCGGCATCCATGTCGAATTGCTGTCGGGAGAGCAGGAAGCGCTCGCCGCCGGGCTGGGTGCGCTCGCCGCGATCCCCGACGCTGACGGCATCGTCGGCGACCTCGGCGGCGGCAGCCTGGAGCTGGCGCGCGTGTCGGGCGGACAGGTGCACGAACGCGCGTCGTTTCCGCTCGGCGTGCTCCGCGTCGCGGCGATTCGCGCCAAGGGGAAGGGCAATCTCAACCGCGTCGTCGCGCGCGCGTTGGCCGCGGCGGGCTGGGCGGGCGCGGGGACCGAGCTGCCGCTGTATCTGGTCGGCGGGACCTGGCGCGCGCTCGCGCGGCTGCATATGCAATTGGCGCTGTACCCGCTGCCGTTGCTGCACGGCTATGCGATGCCCCCGGCGGCGATCGCGGACCTGCGCGATTACCTGGCAGCCAACGACCGCGCCGCGCTGAAAGCGGTTCCCGGCATCTCCGGCGCACGCGCCGCCAATTTGGCCGATGGCGCAGCCGTACTGTCGGCGCTGCTGAAGGCGCTCGGCAGCGATTGCACCTTCACCTCCAGCTTCGGCTTGCGCGAAGGCCTGTTGTTCGCCGCGCTGGACGATGCGACCCGTGCCGAAGATCCGTTGCTGGTCGGCGCGCGCGCCGAAGGCGAGCGGATCGGCCGTTTCGCCGAGCACGGCGACCTGCTCGATCGCTGGATCGCGCCGCTGTTCGCGGGGGAGGGGGCGGAGGACGCGCGATTGCGCCACGCCGCCTGCCTGCTCGCCGACACCGGCTGGAACGCCAATCCCGAATTTCGTGCCGAACGCGGGGTCGAGATCGCGCTCCACGGCAATTGGGTCGCGATCGACGGGACCGGCCGCGCAATCCTGGCGCAGGCGCTCCACACCAGCCTGTGCGGCGCGGCGTTCACGCCCGAGCCGCTCGATGCGCTGGCGAGTCCCAAACGATTGCAGGCGGCGATGCGCTGGGGACTGGCGATGCGGCTGGGACAGCGGCTGTCCGGCGGAGTCGCGGGACCGCTCGAACGCTCGTCGCTCGCGGTGCGCGGCGATACGCTGGTGATGAAGCTGAAACGCACCGACCGCGCGCTCTACGGCGAAACCGTCGAGCGTCGGCACAAGGCGCTGGCCGCGGCGATGGGCCTGACCGCCGCGCTCGCCTAGGCGTCTTCGGTGCGGGTCATCTTCAGCTTGCCGTCCTTGACGGTAAAGCCCAGCCGCCCCTCGACCAGATCGAGCGCGTCATGGCCGAACTGGTCGTAGCGCCAGCCCTCGAGCATCGCCAGCCCGCTGCGCTGCCCCGCCGCCAACCCTTCGAGTTCCTCGCCGCGTGCCAATAATCGTGGTGCGACATCGACTTCCTTGGCGCGAATCTTGAGGAGCAATTTGAGCAGATCGGCGACCAATGCGCCTTCCTTGCCCAATCCCGGGCGGCGGTCCTCGCGCGCCGGCACTTCGTCGCCAGCCATCGGTTCCGCCTCGGTCACCGCCGCCATCAGCCGCGCACCGATCTCGTTCTGCGCCCAGGTCGCCGACAGTCCGCGCACCTTGGCCAAATCAGCCTGTCGCTTGGGCGGGTTGCCCGCCAGGTCGGCGATCGTCTCGTCCTTGACGATGCGGCCGCGCGGCAGGTTCTTGCCCCGCGCCTCCAGCTCGCGCCATTTCGCCAGCGCCTTCAGCCGCCCGAGCACCTCGGGCTTGCGGCTCGAAATCCGTACCCGCTGCCACGCCAGTTCGGGATCGTTGGCGTAATTGGCGGGATCGGCCAGCCGCTCCATCTCCTGATCGAGCCACCCGCCGCGCCCGGTTTTCTTCAGCCGCGCCAGCATCTTGGGGAAGATCTTCGCGAGATGCGTCACGTCGCCGATCGCATATTCGATCTGCCGCGCATCGAGCGGCCGCCGCGACCAGTCGGTGAACCGCGCGCCCTTGTCGACTTGAATGCCGAGCCACGCATCGACCAGATTGGAATACCCAACCTGCTCGCCCTGACCCAGCGCCATCGCCGCGACCTGAGTATCGAACAGCGGGTGCGGCGTCGTGCCGGTCAGATTGTAGATGATCTCCAGATCCTGCCCGCCGGCGTGAACGACCTTCAGCACATCCTCGTTGTCGGTCAGCAGCTGAAGCAAGGGCGTCAGGTCGAGGC
Source organism: Pseudomonadota bacterium (assembly GCA_040385975.1). Classification (GTDB taxonomy): domain Bacteria; phylum Pseudomonadota; class Alphaproteobacteria; order Sphingomonadales; family Sphingomonadaceae; genus Sphingomonas. The sequence goes on from JAZKGJ010000056.1 coordinate 14,572, forward strand.
CGGCCTTCATCGGGTCGATCGCGGCGGCTTCGTTCTCGTCGGCGATCTGGATCAGGCACAATTCGGGCCAGAACGTGCTCTCGCGCATGAATTCGGTATCGACGCAAACGAAATCGGCGGTGGAAAGCCGTTGGCACAGGTCGGCAAGCGTCGCCGAATCTTCGATCAATGGGTGGATATGCATAAGCGGCGCGCCATAGACCGCCGCGCTCGCCTTGACAAAGCGGGGGTGGGAAGGGAGTGGCGCGTGCCATTCCCGTCGCCCCGGCGGAGGGGGCCGCTGCGTGACAGCGCACACCTTAGCCGCCAGCGGCCCCGGCCTCCGCCGGGGCGACGAACTGATCGAGATCACCTTATGCACGCCTACCGCACCCACACCTGCGCCGCGCTCCGCGCCGACGACGTCGGCCAGACCGTCCGCGTTTCGGGCTGGGTCCACCGCAAGCGCGATCATGGCGGGGTGCTGTTCGTCGACCTGCGCGATCATTACGGCATCACCCAGATCGTCGCCAAGGCAGGCAGCGAAGAGCTTCGCGTGCTGGAGGGCGTCCGTGCCGAATCCGTCGTGACGGTCGAGGGCGAAGTCGTCAGCCGCGGGCCCGAGGCGACCAATCCCAACCTCGCCACAGGCGCGATCGAGGTCGTCGCGGCCAAGGTCACGATCCAGAGCCATGCGCAGGAACTGCCGATGCCGGTGGCGGGCGAGGCCGATTATCCCGAGGACATCCGCCTCAAATACCGCTTCCTCGACCTGCGCCGCGAACAGCTCCACGCCAATATCGTGCTGCGCAGCCAGGTGATCAGCTCGATCCGCCAGCGCATGGTCGGGCAGGGCTTTACCGAGTTTCAGACCCCGATCCTGACTGCGTCGTCGCCTGAAGGCGCACGCGATTACCTCGTGCCCAGCCGCGTCCACCCCGGCAAATTCTACGCGCTTCCGCAGGCGCCGCAGATGTTCAAGCAGCTGCTGATGGTCGCCGGCTTCGACCGCTATTTCCAGATCGCGCCCTGCTTCCGCGA
>JAZKGJ010000057.1:0-13250 GCA_040385975.1 Pseudomonadota bacterium
CTATTTCGTCGAGAAGAAGCTGTTCCCGAACGTCGATTTCTATTCGGGCGTCATCCTGTCGGCGATCGGGTTCCCGACGACGATGTTCACCGCGCTGTTCGCGCTGGCGCGCACCGTCGGCTGGGTCGCCCAGTGGAACGAGATGATCGCCGACCCGGCGCAGAAAATCGGGCGGCCGCGGCAGCTTTACACCGGCCCGGCACAGCGCGACTATGTCCCGGTCGGCCAGCGTTAGGCCCGGGGGAAATATCTGATGAAATCGACGATGATCGCGCTCGGCGCGGTGCTTGAGCTGGTCGGGCTGCTGTGGATCGGTCAGGGCCTGGGCGTGGTGCGCTGGCCTGCCAGCAGCTTCATGATCGACCAGAGCAATTGGGCCGCGCTCGGCGTAGCGCTGGTCGCGGTCGGCACGTTCCTGATGTGGAAGGGGCTCAGGCGCCCCGCCTGACCTAAAGTGCTGGCAGCGTGAATATGAAGCGCGCGCCCTGACCCGGCGCGCTGTCGACCTGAATGTCGCCGCCCATCGCCCGCGCCAGCCGCCGCGCGATGTAGAGGCCCAGCCCGCTGCCGCCCGGTTCGGTCGGGTCGACCCGCTCGAACTTTTCGAAGATCCGGCCCTGATCGTCGGTCGCAATCCCCTTGCCCTGGTCGGCGACGATGACGGCTGCGACCGGCCCCTCGCGCTCGATCCGGATCCACACCATCCCGCCGCTGGGTGAATAGCGCACCGCATTGCCGATCAAGTTGACCAGCACCTGCAGCGCGCGGCGGAACTCGCCGGTCGCGGGCAGCCGGTCGTCGGCCGACGGCTTGTCGATTCGCACATCCTCGCTGTCGGCGCGCACCGCGAGCAGCCCGGCCGCCCGCCGCGCGATGTCGGCGAGGTCGATCTCCTCCTCGGCCACGCTGAACCCGTCGCGCTCGATATATTGCAGATCGACCAGGTCATCGACCAGCCCGATCAGATGCCGCCCGGCGGTCGCGATATCCGACGCATAATCGGCATATTCGGGGCGTAGCGGGCCCTCGCTGGCCGCGTTGATGCTGTCCGCATTGGCGACGATCCGCCCGAGCGGCGCGCGCAGCGCCTTGTCGAGCCGCGTGCTGAAGGCTTCGGGCAGCGTTGTCGGCGGCGGCGCGCGCAACGCCGCGACTTCGATCTCGGCACTGCCAACGAAGCCCGCGAACCGACCCTGCGCGTCGCTGCGCGGTACCGCCGCCAGCGTCACCGCGCGATTGGTACCGCGCAGGGTCGCACGCTGCCCCTCGAAGCGCGCCTGTGCCGCCACCGCCGCCAGGATCGGCAGGCTGCCGTCCGCGGCCTCGGTCAACGCGAACACGCGCGTGAGCGGCTGACCGAGCATCGTCGCCGCGTCGATTCCGAACCGCGCCGCCGCATCCTCGGCCAGGTAGGTCAGGCGCAGCGCGGCGTCGCTCTCCCACCGCCAGCCGTCGCCGGGCAAATGCTCGTCAAGGCCCGGCGCGGGCTCCCACGCATTCCGAAAGCTCCACCCGGTGATCGCCAGCCGTACCGCCGCGCCGTCGGGCTCGGCGCGCACCCATAAGTCCAGGTCCTCGTCGCCGTCCGCCACCCGGACCGCGCGTGAGACCAGGATCCGCAACCGCCGCGCCAGCCGCGCCAGCGTCGCCAGTTGAGGCACCGCCAGCGCCGCGCCGACCACGCCCCCTGCGCGCGCGTTCAAATCCTCCAGCCGCGGATCGGCCTCGACCAGCCGCCCGTCGCCGTCGATCAGCCCGCGCACCGGTGGCAGCCCCGGCTCGCCGATCACCGCTCGTTCCTCAGGGCGTCGAGCGCGGCGCGATAGTCGGGCGGCAGCCGCAGCGGCGCGATCGCAGCGCGGGCGGTCGCCACGTCGATCGCGGCGATATGGTCGAGTTCGTCGGCGAACCGCTCGAGATCGCGGTGCGCATCGCCCTCCGCCAGCGTCAGCCCGATCCGCGCGATCGCGTCGCGCGGCAAATCCAGCGCGCGGCAGCCAAGCCACAACCGCTCGCCACCCGGATCGAGCACGATCTCACGCGCCGCATCGAACGGGATGCCAAGGCCATGCGCCAGCAGCGCGATGAACAGTGCCACCCGCCGGTCCCCCAGCGCCTCCAGCAGCAATTCCGCGACTTCCGCAGGTGCCGGGTCGAGCGCCGCCGCCAACCGCAGCGCGACCGCCTCCAGCCGTTCGCCCTCGTCCTGCGCACCCAGATTGCGCAGCGCAGCTTCGGTCAGCGCGCGATCGAGCGCGGCGATATCGGGGCGGCCCGCGTGCGGCGTGCGCAATGCCGCCGCCACCCACCACACTAGCTTGTGGTGCAACTCGGCCGGCAGGTCGGTGCCGGTCGGGACCTCGCCGCGGCGACGGTTGTCGGCGGCCAGCACCGCCATCGCGCTCGCCGCCACGACGCGGTCGGCATGGTCGATCAGCCGCGGTAGCAGGCTGGGCCGGTCGGGGTCGTCCCCCGTCGCGACCGGCAGCAATTCGGCAAGCAGGTCCTGCCGCACCCGCGCGATCAGTTCGCGCATGAAATCGGGATCGCGCGGCAGCCCGGCGGCGATCAGCCGTGCGGCGACCGGCTCCGGCTCGGCAAAGGCGTTGGCGAAAGCATCCTCGCCGCGTGCGCGCAACAGGCGCACCCCGTGTTCGCGCAATTCGCCCGCCACCACTGCAATCAAACCGGCCAGCGTGGTGTCGATCGCCGCCCGGGTGCGGTCGTCGGTCCGCGCGTCGGCGGGCAGGAAGATGTCGGCGATGACCGCGCCCAGCCTGGCCCGCGCGCGCGCGTCCGCTGCCGCCGCGCGCGCCAGCAGCCGCTCGGCACCATCGCGGGCGCCGGAAAGATGTTCGCCTGGCTCGTTCGCCATGCCGCGCGGATAGCCGAGTTGCGGTTAAAGCGCCGCTAAGCTTTCCGGCGGATTTGCTCGATTCCGCCGAGCGAGGTCGCCGCCCCGTATAGCGCGAGCGCGGCGAGCCCGGTCAGCGTCTGCCCGATTGCCGCGAACGGTATGAGCAGCAGCGGATAGGCCGCCGGACTAGCCCACCACCGCTGTGGCGTCACGGCCGCGCGAAGTCGCTCGACCAGCAGGGCCGCGACGACCGCCGCCACCGCCAGCGCGCTCCCCGTCGCGGTGCCGCGCATTGCGTCCTCGCCGAACCCCGCCAGGACCAGCGCGCCGCCTGCCACGACCCACGTGCCGCGCTCGGCCAGCGCCGCGTCGCCGTCGTCGCCTCGCAGTCCCGCCAGCATTCCGGCCAGCGCCAGCGCGAACGCCGCAGCCGTCACCCCGGCCAGTCCGCTCGCGCTCCAACCCTGCCGGACCGCCCACAATCCGCCTGCCGCGACCACGCCCCCGCCCGCCAGCAATGCAGTCGGCGACACCCCGCGTCCGACCAAGGCCGGCAAGGCAAAGCGCGCCAGCGGCGCGAACAGCCAGCGGTCGATCCACGCCGTCCGATTGCCCGCCAGCGCCGCGAATGCCGCGCGCCCGCGCTTGGCCAAACCGCGCGAATCGTGTTCGATTCCGTGCCCGTCGCGCGCGGCGCCGGGCGGCAACAGCAGCTTGGTCGCGCCGTGCTGTGCGGTCACGCGCAACAGCGTCGACAGGAAATCGTAATCGCGCGGCAATGCGGCGGTGTCGTTCAGCCGTTCGGCGCCGACCCGCGCCACCCCGGCCCAGCTATGCGTCGCGTCGATCCGTTCGAGCCCGTCGCCTGCGGTCACGAGCAGCAGCTCGTCGCCCTCGCCGGTGAGCGGGGCCAGCACCGCGTCGGTCGTTACCAGCCCATCGGCAAGCACCACCACCCGCGCCAGCGGATGCACCCGCGCCGCGGCCTCCGCCGCCGATCGCACGACATCGACCGCGACCCCGCGCTTGCCGATCCGGTTGGCGGCGCCGAGCAATTCGGGCGTCACCCGCGCGACCGCGATCAGGATTTGCGCCGCGCCCGCCGCGATCAGCTGTCGCGCCTGGAACTCGATCAGCGTCGTGCCGCCGAACGGCAGCGTCGCCGCAAGCGCATCGGGCCGGTCGGCCGCATCCTCGGTCGCGAAAATCAGTCCGGCCAGCATCGCGCCCGCTTACGGGTCGCGCGGCGTTAAGCAAAGTGGGGTTTAGAGCCGCTCGACCGCGCGGCGTGCGCGCCGCAACAGCGCCGGGTCGCCGGGCTCGGCCAGTGCCAGCTCGGTCGCGAGCGCCATCAGCCGCACCGCGCCGAAACTCGCCGCCAGCCCCTTGATCCGCCATGCGGCCGCGCGCCAGTCGTCGGTCGTCTCCGCCAGCGACAGCGCCTTCAGCCCGGCCTTTGCGCTGTCGAGGAACGCCTCGCGCAATTCGGCGATCAGCGCGGGCTCGTCACCCACCGCCGCCGCCAAAGTCGCATCGATCGCACCCGGATCATAAGCCATAGCCACGCCCTAACATCCCGAATGTTAAGGCTTTGCAAATCGTTTCACCTGCGCGTGCGATCGTGGTAAATGGCGGGGCATGAACGGGGGTTCCAGGATCATCGACCTGCGCGGGCGGCCGCTCGGCGACGCGCTGTTGGTCGATGATGCGCCGACGCCGCTCGAACTGACCGACAGCTACGACCAGCCGGTGCGCTCGCATCTCGGCGTCGCGCTCGCGACATTGGCGGTGACGGCATCGGTCGCCTGGATTGCGACGATAACCTGGCTCGGCTGGCCGCAGCTCGCGTCGGGTAACGCGCTCAACATCGCCTCGTTCGCCGCGCTGGTCACCATGCCGCTGGCGCTCGTTGGCATTATCTGGTTGCTTGCGATGCGCACCAGCCGTGCCGAGGCGCAACGCTTCGGTGCCAGCGCGCGAGCGATGCGCGCCGAGTCCGAACGGCTCGAAACCGCGATTTCGTCGATGGCGCGCCGGCTCGAAGAAAGTCGCGCGGCGTTGCAGGATCAGACCAATACGATGTTGGCACTCGGTGAGAACGCCGCGATGCGGATCGCCGCGGTCGGCGCCGGGGTCGGCGAACACGCCGCCAGTATCGAAGCGAGCGCGACCCGGCTCGACACCGCGACCGCCCACGCCGGCCAGGAACTCGGCAAGTTGCTGACCGCGCTGCCCGATGCACGGGCTCAGGCGGAGGGCATGGCAAACGCGATCGAAGGCACCGGTATGGCCGCCGCCGACCACGTCGCCGCGCTCGACCAGCGGCTCGAAGCCGTCATCGAACGTGGCCAGTCGGCGCGCAGCTTCGCCGACGACGCGGTCCAGGCGCTCGGCGACCGGCTGACGCTGATCGCCAACGAAGGCGACCGCGCGAACAGCTCGATCGTCACGGTCGAACAGAATGTCGAACGCGTCACCGCCGGGCTGATGGACGCCGACGCACGGCTCGCGACCTTGCACGAGATCGGGGTCGATCGCGCGCAACAGCTCGCCGCCTCGATCAGCGCGCTGGGGGGGTCGGCGGATGCGATGACCGAAGCCATGCGCACCGGCGACGCGACCGCGCGTGAGATGATCGCGACCGCCGAACAGGCATTGGTCTCGGTCGATGCGGTCGCGCGTGAGATCGACGATACCCTGCCCGAAGCGCTCGCCCGGCTCGACGCGCGGATCGGCGAAAGCCGCGCGGTCGTCGGCGCCGCCAAGCCCGAACTGCTCGCGCTCGTCACGGCGGCGCAATCGACACATGAGGCGATCGAGGCGATCGCCGGGGTCATCGCCGAACAGCGCACGACGCTCGACGATCTGTCGGGCAATCTCGCCGAAACGCTGACCAACAGCCGCGCCAAGGCCGACGCGCTGGGCGTGGTGATGGAAGAATCGATCGGTCGCGCGCAATCGTTCGCGCGCGATGCCGCGCCGCAACTCGTCGACGCGCTCCTGCGCGTGCGCGACACCGCCAACACCGCCGCCGACCGCGCGCGCGAGGCGTTGGCAGTGGTCATCCCCGAAGCCGCCGCCGCGCTCGAATCCTCTTCCACCGCAGCGCTCAAGCGCGCCACCGCCAACTCGGTCGAGCGCCAGGTCGCGGCGCTTGCCGAAGCCGCCGAAGTCGCGGTCGAAGCCGCCCAGCGCGCCTCCGACCGGCTTACCCGCCAGCTCGTCACGATCGCCGACACCACGGCGGCGGTCGAGGCGCGGATCGACGCCGCGCGCGAGGAACGCGCCGAAGCCGAGGAGGACGGCATCGCCCGGCACTCGGCGCAGCTGATCGAGGCGCTCAATTCCGCCGCGATCGACCTGGGCGACGCGCTCGCCACCGAAACCTCCGACAGTGCCTGGGCCGCGTATCTGAAGGGCGACCGCGGGGTCTTTACCCGGCGCGCGGTCCGCCTGCTCGACAACGGCGCAGCGCGCGACATCGCCGCGCTCTACAATGCCGACCCGGGCTTCCGCGACCGGGTCAACCGCTACATTCACGATTTCGAAGCGATGCTGCGCGGCGTGCTGGCATCGCGCGAAGGGTCGCCGCTCGGGGTGACGCTCCTGTCATCGGACATGGGCAAGCTCTACGTGGCACTGGCACAGGCGATCGAGCGGCTGCGCGCGTAACGCCATCCCCCCGTTTGCCACGAGCGAAGTCGAGGGGTCCGTGCCTGGTTAATCCGATGCTTCGACTACGCGCCGGATGACCGGATGGGGTTAGCGCGGCCCATACGCAGACATGTCGAGCATATCGGGGTTCAACCAACCGAAATTGTAGTTTGCGAAGAATAGCGCGAACAGGATCGTCGCGACGATGGTGATCCGCGCCACGACCCGCCCCATCCGGAAATCGTGCGGCGCGCTGTCCGCCTGACCCGGCACGCGCTCGATGCCGGCCTCGCGGTGAGTCTTCACCCCCCATGGCAGCACCAGGAACACCGACAGCCACCAGAACAGGATGTAGATCGCGACGACCGACGTCCAGCGCATGGCGCGTCAGACCTCGATCAGCAACACGTCGACGACCGGCTTCTTGCCCGACCAGCGCGTCGCCACCTTGCGCACCGCCAGCCGCACGCTCTCGCGCAGCTTCTCGGTGTCGCGCCCGCCCTGCCGCGCGGCATCGGCGGCGGCATCTGCGGCTTCGGCCAGAAAGGTGTCGCGCTCGTCCTCGACCGGCACGCCCTGCGCGCGCACTTCGGGGTGTCCCGCCAGCCGCCCTCCAGAAAGCGCCACCGCGACCGAGATCTGACCGTTGACCCCAATCCGCCGCCGCTCGTTGATCGTATTGCCGTCGGCGGGCAGGATCACGTCGCCGTCGAGCACCAGCCGCCCGACCACCGCGTTGCCGACCTTCTGCGGCTTACCTGGCGCCAGCCGGACGATGTCGCCGTCGCGCTGCACCAGTGCCTGCGGAATGCCCTCACCCAGGCCAAAGCGCGCCTGCTCCATCATGTGGCGCATCTCGCCGTGCACCGGGATGAGCACTTCCGGGCGAATCCACTTGTACATCTGCGCCAGCTCGGGCCGGCCGGGATGCCCCGACACGTGGACGTGCGCCTGGCGCTCGGTCACCATCTCGACACCCTTCGCGGCCAGCTTGTTCATGATCCGGCCGATCGCGACCTCGTTCCCCGGGATCTGCTTCGACGAGAAGATCACCGTGTCGCCCGCATCGAGCTTGATCGGATGCGACGCTTCCGCGACCCGCGCCAGCGCGGCGCGATCCTCGCCCTGCCCGCCGGTCGCGACGATCAGCACCTTACCGCGCGGCAGCCGCATCGCCTCGTCCCAATCGATCGGCTCGGGCACATCCTTCAGATAGCCGGTCGCCCTCGACACTTTCAGGATGCGGTCGAGCGAGCGCCCGGCGACGCAGAATTTACGCCCCGTCTCCTGCGCGACCGCCGCCAGCGTCGACAGCCGCGCGGCGTTCGATGCGAAGGTCGTGACCATCACGCGTCCCTTCGCCGCCGCGACCACGTCGCGCAGTCCGTCGCGCACGCTGGCTTCGGACCCCGAAGCCTCGGCGTTGAACACGTTGGTCGAATCGCACACCAACGCCAGCACGCCGAGATCGCCGATCGCGCGCAGCGCCTCGGGCGTCGCGGGCTTGCCGATCACCGGCGTGTTGTCGAGCTTCCAGTCGCCGGTGTGGAACACGCGGCCAAGCTTGGTCTCGATGATCAGCGCATTGGGTTCGGGGATCGAGTGCGACAGCGGCACGAAGGTCACCTTGAACGGCCCGACCGCGAACGGATCGCTCGGCTCGATGATCTTGATCTTGACCCGGCTGGCGTTGCCCTCTTCCTCCAGCTTGCCGCGGATCAGCGCTGCGGTGAAGCGCGTCGCGTACAGCGGCACGCCCAGGTCTTCGGCCAGATACGGCAGCGCGCCGATATGGTCCTCATGCCCATGGGTCAGGACGATTCCGGCCAGGCTGTCGCGCTGTTCCTCGATGAACTGGAGGTCGGGCAGGACCAGGTCGATGCCGGGATATTCGTGATCAGCAAAGGTCACGCCGCAATCGACCATCAGCCATTTGCCGGCACAGCCGTACAGATTGACGTTCATGCCGATCTCGCCCGAGCCACCGAGCGCGCAAAACAGAAGTTCGTTGTTGGGAGTCATTAAATTCTTTCAAAACATTCGTCGCCCCGGAGCGGGCCGGGGCCGCTGGAGTGGAAGCGCGACGCTGAACATAGCGGCCGCGGCCTTCGCCGCAGCGACGATCAACCCGGTATATGGGCGCGTTCGGCCAGAATCGCCAGCCCGGTGATCGTCAGGTCGGGGGCGACCACGTCGAACACCTCGGTATTCTTTTCGAACAGCGTCGCCAGCCCGCCGGTCGCGATAACCCGCACCGGTCGGCCGCACTCGCTCTTCATGCGCGCGACCAGCCCTTCGATCATCGCGATGTAGCCCCAATAGATGCCGATCAGCATCTGATCGACGGTGTTCAGCCCGATCACGCTCTTGCTGGCCGGTGCCTCGATCGCGATCCGCGGCAGCGCCGCCGCCGCGGTCACCAGCGCATCGAGCGACAGATTGATCCCCGGCGCGATGATCCCGCCTTTGTACGCCCCGCGATAATCGACCAAGTCGAACGTCGTCGCGGTCCCGAAATCGATCACGATCGCATCGCCCGGATGCAGTTCATGCGCGGCGATCACGTTCAGCGCGCGGTCCGCGCCCAGGTTCTGCGGCTCCTCGACGTCGAGCTGCACCCCCCAGCCGGCCTCGCCGCGCCCGGCGATGATCGCTTCGGTCTTGAAGTATTTCTTCGCCAGCACCTGCAGGTTGTGGAGCGCGCGCGGCACCACGGTGCCGATGATGACCCCGCTAACATCCTCGCGCGCGAACCCCTCGAGCTGGAGCAATTGCGCCAGCCACACCGCATATTCGTCGCCGGTGCGCCGCGGATCGGTCGCGATCCGCCACCGCGCCCTGATCTGTCGGCCTTCGAGCAGCGCGAAGACCACGTTCGTATTCCCGGCATCGATCGCGAGCAGCATGTCCGTTTCCTACACTTGAAACACGTCGCCGGCGTGGATAATCCGCCGTTCGCCCGCCGCCAAGCGCAGCGTGAGCGCCCCGTCCGGGGCAATTCCGTCGAACCGCCCGCGCACGCGGCTGCCGTCCGGCAAATCGACCGACAATTCGGTCCCGATCGGGTGCGCATAGGCGCTCCATGCCTTCGCGACCGCGCCGAGCGCCGGTTCGCGCCACCGCGCCAGCCAGCGCGCGAACCTATCGGCCAGCCGCTCGACCAGCGCATCCGCCTCGATCCGCAACCCGTGCGCGCGCAGGCTCGTCGTCGCCCGGCCGGGCAGCACCGGCGCTTGCGCCACATTGACGCCGAACCCGGCGACCACCGCGTCGCCGCTGCGTTCGAGCAGGATGCCCGCCAGCTTCGCCCCGTCGATCAGCAAATCGTTGGGCCATTTGATCGTCCCCAGCCCGACCGCCTCGCGTAGCGCCACCGCCGCGACCAGCGCCAGTGTCGCCGCCCCGGGATCGGCCGGGCGCACCCGCACCAATGTGCTCGCATACAAATTGCCCGGCGGCGAATGCCACGCACGGCCCTGGCGGCCGCGTCCGCTCGTCTGACGCTCGGCGCGCAGCCAGGCACCTTCAGGCGTATCGGTCTGTGCCAGCAGATCGGCGTTGGTCGATCCCGTTTCCGCGACCGTGCGGATAGCGCGGATCAGAACAGCGCCTGCGCCGCGGTCGCGCTCCACCCCGCCAGCAGCGGGATTGCCAGATACGCGAGCGGCGACACCGCGACCGCCGCGGCCGCGATCAGCCCGCCTTCGAGCTTGCTGTCGCTCGCGCCGAACGCAGCAGCCGGCTCGTCGAAGTACATCGTCTTGACGACCTTCAAATAGTAATAGGCGCCGACCACCGACCCGACGATCCCCGCCACCGCCAGCGCGTAGAGCCCCGCATCGACCGCTGCGGTGAACACCGCCAGCTTGGCGTAGAACCCGAACAGCGGCGGGATACCGGCGAGCGAGAACATGAACATCGCCAACGCCAGCGCGAGGCCCTTACGGCGCTGCGACAGCCCGGCCAGGCTCGCGATCGTCTCGACCGGTTGTCCGTCGGGATCGCGCATCTGCAACACGACGATGAAGCTGCCGAGCGTCATCACGACATAGATCGTCAGATATACCAGCACCGCCGCGACCCCGTCGGCGGTGCCGCACGCCAGCCCGATCAGCACGAAGCCGACATTGTTGATGCTCGAATACGCCAGCAGCCGCTTGATGCTGGTCTGCCCGATCGCGGCGACCGCGCCGAAGACGATCGAAGCGAGCGACGCGAAGATCACGATCTGCCGCCATTCGAGCAGTGCCGGACCCATCGCGTCGACCGCGACCCGCACCGCCATCGCCATCGCCGCGACCTTGGGCGCCGATGCGAAGAACGCGGTCACGGGGGTCGGCGCGCCCTCGTACACGTCGGGGGTCCACATATGGAACGGCACTGCCGCGATCTTGAACGCCAGCCCCGCGAACACGAACACCAGCCCGAAGGTGAGCCCGAGCGATTTGGTCCCCGCATAGGCCTCGGCAATTCCGCTGAAGAGCGTCGTCCCGCTGAAGCCGTAGACCAGGCTTATCCCGTAGAGCAGGATCCCCGACGCCAACGCGCCCAGCACGAAATACTTCAGCCCCGCCTCGGCCGAACGCGTATCCTGCCGCATGAAGCTCGCGAGCACGTAGGCGGCGAGGCTCTGCAGCTCGAGCCCGACGTACAAACTCAGCAGGTCCGCCGCCGACACCATCATCCCCATGCCCGCCGCGCTCAGCAGGATCAGGACCGGATATTCGGGCCGCAGGTCGTCGCCGGCGGTGCGCTTGAAAAACCCCGGCGCGATCACGATCGACACCGCCGACGCCGCGAAGATCAGCACTTTGGCGAACCCCGCAAAGGCATCCGCCTTGTACATCCCATACCACGCATCGCCGCCGGTCGAGGCCGGGCCGAACAGCGCGATCGTCGCGCCCGCCAGCACCGCGACCGCGGTCCACGACACCGCGACCGTCGACTTCGGCCCGCCCCACGCGGCCACCATCATCAACGCGATCGCGCCGAGGCCAAGCACGACCTCGGGCAACGTCATCGCAAGAGCGGAAGCGAAATTCACGGCGTCACGTCCCCGCACTCATCGTCACCCCGGACTTGATCCGGGGTCCCGCTTGTTGCTGGCAAAGAGTGAGCGGGATGCCGGATCAAGTCCGGCATGACGGACTGTGGGATAGCCATCAGTGCGCGCTCCCGTGCGCCGGGCCAACGTCATGCAATGCGGGCACCGCCCTGCCCGCCGTCGGCAGCGAATCCCCCGCCGGTCGCGCCCGCGCGACGCGGTCGACCAGCACCCCGACATCCTTGCGCATCGGCGCTAGGAAACTCTCGGGATACACCCCCATCCACAGCACCACCGCCGCGATCGGCGCGAGCAACGCGATCTCGCGTCCGCTCAGGTCGGCCATCGCCCGCACCTCGTCATTGGGTGCGACCCCGAACACGACGCGACGATAGAGATAGAGCATGTACGCCGCGCCCAGGATGATCCCCGTGGTGCATAGCAACGTGATCCACGTCGATACCTTGTACGTCCCCGCCAGGCTCAGGAACTCGCCGACGAAGCCGCTCGTCCCCGGCAGGCCGACCGACGCCATCGTGAAGAGCATGAACAGGATCGCATAGCGCGGCATGATCGTCGCGAGCCCGCCGTACGCCGCAATCTCGCGGGTGTGCAGCCGGTCGTAGATCACGCCGACGCACAGGAAGAGCGCGCCCGAGACCAGCCCGTGGCTGAGCATCACGATCATCGCGCCCTCGATGCCCTGCCGATTGAACGCGAACAGCCCGATCGTCACGATCGCCATGTGGGCCACGCTCGAATAAGCGATCAGCTTCTTCATGTCGGCCTGCACCAGCGCGACCAGCGACGTGTAGATCACCGCGACCGCCGACAGTCCGAACACCAGCCACGTCAGCGCGCTCGACGCCTCGGGAAACATCGGCAGGCTGAAGCGCAGGAAGCCATAACCGCCGAGCTTCAGCAGCACCCCCGCCAGGATCACCGACCCCGCGGTCGGCGCCTGCACGTGCGCGTCGGGCAGCCAGGTGTGGACCGGCCACATCGGCACCTTAACCGCGAACGACGCGAAGAATGCGAGCCACAGCAACGTCTGCGCTGAGACTGGGAAGTCATACTGCATCAGCGCCGGGATGCTCGTCGTCCCCGCGGTCCCCGCCATCCACAGCATCGCGATCAGCATCACGACCGATCCGAGCAATGTGTAGAGGAAGAATTTGTAGCTCGCGTAGATCCGGTTCGCCCCGCCCCAGATGCCGATGATCAAATACATCGGGATCAGCCCGGCTTCGAAGAACACATAGAACAGCAGCAAATCCTGCGCCGCGAAGGTACCGATCATCAGCACTTCGGTCGCCAGGAACGCCGCCATATATTCGGGCACGCGCTTGGTAATCGCACTCCACGACGCACCGATGCAAATCGGCATCAGGAACACGCTGAGCATGATCAGCATCAGCGCGAGCCCGTCGATCCCCAGTGCCCAACCGAACTGCCCAAACAGCGGCGCATATTCGACGAACTGCCACTGCGCGCCGCCGACGTCGTAGCTCGCCCACAGCCCGATCCCGAGCGCGAGATCGACCAGCGTCGCCGCAAGCGCCAGCCAACGCGCGCCGTTCGCGCTCAGGAACAGGCACGCGACCGCCGCGACCGCGGGCACTGCCAGCATCAGCGAGAGCATCGGGAACTGGGTCATCGCCCGCCCCTCCAAACCGTTCGTGCTGAGCTTGTCGA
>JAZKGJ010000058.1:0-6303 GCA_040385975.1 Pseudomonadota bacterium
TGCCGCCGAGCGAGCACAAGGCGCCGACGATGGGCCGGTCGAACGAGGGCAAACCCGGCACCCGCAAGACCCGTTACGGCAAGAGCCAGAAGATGCGGATGGGCGGAAGCGGGCGGCGGGTTTGAACGCGACTAGCTTTCCACCGCCGCGTGATGTGACGGCGGTAAGGACATCGCTGTTGACGAACTAGCAATCGGTCGATCGGAGTCTGCTGTGACCAAGATTGCCAAACTTCACGCGTGGGTTCTCGCCAATCCGCGATCGTCGATCGCATTTCGTGATTTCGAACGACTTCTGCTGGCGTTCGGCTTCGTCCATGTTCGAACAACTGGCAGCCACCGTCAGTTTCGTCACCCATCGGTACCTTACATCCTTAGCATCCAGCCGCGCGGAAATCAGGCGAAGAGCTATCAAATCGGTCAGTTCCTAGCTATATGCGAAGCGTTCGAACTTGAGTTGAGCGAATGATGATGCGCCGTTATCACATCAACGTATTCTGGCATGATGCGGATGACTGTTGGGTCGCCGACGTGCCGGACCTGACGGCGTGTTCTGCCTTTGGAGATACGCCCGAGCAGGCGCTTGCCGAGGTAGAAGTCGCTATGGCGGGTTGGCTGGCGGCGGCCGAGGAGGCGAAACTCGAAATTCCGCAGGCCAGATATCGGCCCGAAATTTATACTACGCGCTTCGCTGCTTAAAATTTCGGTCATGCGACTCCAATCCCGCGAACAGATCGTCGCGGCCAAACGCGCGCTGAACGGCGAACTCGATCGTATCGTGCCGCGCGCGGCCTGATCGAACGGGGGCGTATAGCGGCCTTGCGCCGCGGCCCATCCTGCGTACAGCAGCGGCGTGAATTCCGACCGCATTGAAATCACCCGTTATTCGACCGCCGATCTGCCGCCGGACGAGCGCTACGCCGCGTGGCTGCGGCACGACTGGCCACGTCAGGATTCGGTCTTCCGGACGCACCCCAGCGAGCCGTTCGACACCGATTTCAGCGCTGTGCAACTGGGCGAGATCGGCCTGCTGTTCGTCGAGATCACCGCGATGCGGTGGGAACGGCGGCTGGTCGACATTCGCTCGTCCGATTTCGACCCGATCGTCGTCAACATGATGACCCGGGGACTGGCGCAGGGCGACCTGGGCGGGCGCGCGTTCCGGCAGGAGGCGGGGACGTTTCATTTTCACGACCTGGCAAAGCCGTCGATCCACGTGTCTAGCGCGAGCCGCACGTTCACCCTGATCGTGCCGCGCCCGGTCGCGATCGCGTGGTTCGGCGCGATCGACGATCTGCACGGGCTGGTGGTGAGCGACCCCTTCGCCGCGGTGCTGATCGCGCTGGCCGAAGCGATCTGGCGGGCGGTGCCGACGCTGAGCGTCGCATCGGCGCCCGCGGTGGGGCGCAGCTTCATGGAGCTGTTGACCGCAGCGCTGGCGGAGGTGCGGCCGACCCTGTTGCAACCGGCGACCGCCGAAGCTGCGCTGCGGCGCCGCGCGGAGGCGGAGATCGAACGACGGTTGCGCGGTTCGATCACCATCGCCGAACTGTGCGACGCTCTGAAGGTTTCGCGCGCGCGGCTGTTCGCGGTCTTCCACGCCGAAGGCGGGGTGCTGAGCCACGTCGCGACGATGCGGCTGGAACGCGCGCGCGCCGCGCTGGCCGATCTGGAGCGCGCCGAGCCGATCGGGCAGATCGCCGAACGGCTGGGGTTCAGCGAGGCGTCGCACCTGAGCCGGTCGTTCCGGCAGCGCTACGGCATGACCCCGCGCGACTATCGGCGGATGGTGGCGGGGGATCGCGCTGCCAACGGCACCTAACCCTCGCGCAGACCGATCCCGATCGAGGCGCGCGCGGCGTCGGCTTCGCTGCTGACGACGGGGTAGGCGCAGTAATCGGCGGCGTAGAAGGCGCTTGGGCGGTGGTTGCCGCTGAGGCCCACGCCGCCGAACGGCGCGCTGCTGCTGGCGCCGTTGGTCGGGCGGTTCCAGTTGACGATACCGGCACGGGTATTGGCCCAGAAGCGGTTGTAGAGTTCGGGATCCTGGCTGATCAGCGAGGCGCTGAGCCCGTAACGGGTGGCGTTGGCTTCGGCGATGGCGTCGTCGAACGTCTTCGCGCGGATGACCTGCAGGATTGGGCCGAACAGCTCGATGTCGGGGCGGTCGGGAATGTCGGTCACGTCGATCAGCGCGGGGGTGATAAACGGGCGGCCGGGAATGGGTCGCGAGGGGTGCTTGATCGGGCGGCCGCCCATCGTCATCAGCTCGAGGAAGCTTTCGGTCAGCAGGTCGGCGGTTTCGTTGTCGATCACCGGGCCCATGAACGGCGCGGGGTCGGCGTGGGGTTCGCCGATGATCAGCCGGTCGATCAGCTTGGCGATGGTCTCGGTCAGCGGCTGGAAGATGCTCTCATCGACGATCAGCCGCCGCGCGGCGGTGCAGCGCTGGCCCGCGGTGGTGAAGGCCGACTGGATGACGATGATCGCCGCGGTATAGAGATCGGGCGAGGACCAGACGATGATCGGGTTGTTGCCGCCCATTTCGAGCGCGAGGATCTTTTCCGGCGTGGTCGCGAACTGGCGGTTGAGCGCGATGCCGGTATGCGCCGAGCCGGTGAAGAGCAGCCCATCGATGCCGGGATGCGCGGCGAGCGCTTTGCCCTCCGCCGGGCCGCCGATCACCAGCCGCGCACAGCCGTTGGGGACGCCAGCAGCGAGCATGCAGTCGATCAGGAACGCGCCGCTGGCGGGGGCTTTTTCGGATGGTTTGAAGACGACCGCATTGCCCGCGAGGAGGGCGGGAACGATGTGGCCGTTGGGCAGGTGCGCGGGAAAATTGTAGGGGCCGAGCACCGCGAGCACGCCGTGCGGCTTGTGCCGGACCGCCATCCGCATTCCCATCGGCGATTCCAGCCGGCGCTGCGCGGTGCGCTCGGTGTAGGCGGCGACCGAAATATCGACCTTGCCGATCACGCTTTCGACTTCGGTGCGCGCTTCCCACAGCGGCTTGCCGGTTTCGCGCGCGATCAGGTCGGCGAAGGTTTCCGCCTTGGCGCGCACGACGTTGGCATAGCGGCGCATCGTTTCGATCCGGTAGGCCAGCGGGCGCGCCGCCCACGTCGCCCAGCCGGCGCGCGCCTCCGCCACCTCGGCGTTCACGTCGCCGATCGCGCGCTGCCAGAGCACTGCGCCGGTGGCGGGTTCGGTCGAGATGATTTCGGCGGGCATCGGCGCGATGCTTTGGCGCAAAAATATCGGCGAAACTAGTGGAGCGCCGCGCCCATCGCGCGGACCGCGGCGATCTTTGCGTGGAACGCGCTCCAGTCGTCGCGTTCGGCAATCGCGGCCCAGATCGCCTCGACCTCGTCGATCAGCATCGCGCACGGTTCGCCGGACCAATATTCGTGGTCGCGCGATTTTCGGGGCCGGTAGAGGGCGAGCGCGGCGCGGACCGCGTCCCAAGCGCCCCCGTCCGGGGCCCGGCCGCCGAATGCGTCGAAGAAAAAGCGGTCGATCGCGATACCGGTCGCGCGCAGACCGCTTTCGATTGCGTGGACGAGCGCGCAGTCGTTCGCGGGGTCGCGCGGCAGCACCCCGAGACGCCAGAGGATACGATCGGCGACTGCGGCTTGATAATATTCGGGGAAGGTTTCCAGCGCGGCGATGAGCGGCTCGGCCGGACTAACGGTGCGCAGCGCGATCGCGAGCTGCGCGCAGTTCCAGTGAATCGCCTCGGGCTGGCGACCGAACGCGTAGAGCCCCTGATGGTCGAAATAGGCCGCGGTGAAGCCGGGGTCCCAGCTCGGCGCGAACCGCCACGGTCCGTAATCGAAGCTTTCGCCGGTCACGTTGATGTTGTCGGTGTTGAGCACGCCGTGGACGAAGCCGGCCGCCATGTAGCTGGCGGCCAGCCGCGCGGTGCGGGCGACGACGCCGCGCAGGAGTTGCGCGGGCGCGTCCGGCCCGGGTGCTTCGCCGTGCAGATTGATCAGGACGTAATCGATCAATCGCGCCATGCGTTCGGCATCCTGCTCGAACGCAAGCCGCTGGAACGTGCCGATGCGGACGTGGCTGTGGCTTAGCCGGACCAGCACCGCCGAGCGGGTCGGCGAGGGTTCGTCGTTGCGCTCCAGGGCTTCGCCGGTTTCGACCAGCGACAGCGTGCGGCTGGTCGCGACCCCCAGCGCCTCGAGCTGCTCGGTCGCGAGCACTTCCCGTACGCCGCCTTTGAGCGTCAGCCGGCCGTCGCCGAAGCGGCTGTACGGGGTCCGCCCCGACCCCTTGGTCCCGAAATCCATGAGCCGGCCGCGATCGTCGCGGCACTGCGCGTAGAGGAAGCCGCGCCCGTCGCCGATGTCGGGATTGTACGTCCGGAATTGATGACCGTGGTATCGCAGCGCGAGCGGTTGCGGCAGACCGTCGGGGAAGGGCGCGAACCGCGCGAAGCGGTCGAGCCATTCGGTATCGTTCAATCCGGCCAGTCCCACCTCCGCTGCCGCGCGGTCGTTGCGGAAGCGCAGCCGGTGTTCGGGAAAGGCGGCAGGCGCGACGGCATCGTAAAAGCCATCGCCCAGATCGAGGATCGTTGCTTGCGGTTGAAACATCATCCCGCGATATGGGCGGCGATGGGGCGGCCAGGCAATGACGGCGGTTACGAAACGCGCCATTGGACCAGTGGCGACGGATTGAAGCTGGCCGCGCGCGACTATTTGGGGGGTGCTCCCGGGCGACCGGCGGTGATCTGCCTGCCCGGACTGACCCGTAACGCGCGCGACTATGCGGTGCTGGCGGAGCGGCTGAGCCCGGCCTGGCACGTGATCGCGGTCGATTTTCGCGGTCGCGGCAAATCCGAATATGCCAAGGACCCGATGAGCTACCTGCCCGCGACCTATGCCGCCGACGTGACCGCGATGCTCGATGCGTTCGCGGTCGACCGGTTCGTCGCGGTCGGCACCTCGCTGGGCGGAATCGTGACGATGTTGCTGGCGCCGGAACTGGGACCGCGGATCGCGGGCGCGGTGCTGAACGATGTCGGTCCCGAACTCGACCCCGCGGGGCTGGGGCGGATCCGCGGTTATGTCGGGCGCGGCGCGGCGATGCCGACCTGGCTCCACGCCGCCCGCGCGCTGAGCGAGACGCAAGGGCACGCGCATCCCGGCTATGTGCTGGAGGACTGGCTGGCGATGGCGAAGCGGCTCTACCGCCTCAACAGCGCGGGGCGGGTCGTGCTCGACTACGACATGAAGATCGCGGAGCCGTTCCGCGTGCCCGGCAACGAAACCGCGCCCGATCTTTGGGCGGGATTCAAAGCGCTGGCGCAGGCGCCGCTGCTGGTGGTGCGGGGCGAACTTTCCGATGTGCTGCCCACCGAAGTCGCGGCGCAGATGGCGGCGCATCCGGGGGTCGAACTGGTTGAAGTCACCGCGACCGGCCATGCGCCGACGCTGGACGAACCGGCGGCAGCGGCGGCGATCGACCGGTTGCTGGCGCGGGTGGCGGAACCCGTCGCCGCCTGAACCGTCTCTGCGGTCTCACGACGGGAGGCAGCATGACACTGATCGGCGATGCACATACCAGGGTCGAACCGATCAAGGGCCGCCGCGTCCTGATCACCGGCGGGACGACCGGAATCGGGCGGGCGATCGCGGTGCTGCTGGCGAGCGAAGGCGCGAAGGTGTTCGTGTGCGGGCGCGAGAAGGACGATCTGGCCGAGGCGCTGGCCGATATTCGCAAGGTCGGGGAGGGTGACGGGGTCGCGCTCGACCTGGGCGAGGAGAAGGGGCCGGGGCGGTTCTTCGACGCGGGGGTGAAGGCGCTGGGCGGGATCGACGTGGCGGTGGTCAACGCCGCGATCGCGGCGGGCGGGCTGACCGAGGAGAGCGAGGCCGACCTGCGTTATGCGATCGCGGTCGATTTCACCGGCTATCTGGTCAGCGCGCAGCTGGCCGCAAAGGCGCTGAACGGGGCGGGCGACATCGTGCTGATCGGGTCGATGAGTACCTATGCGCTCGGGCCGTCGTCGACGGTCTACGCGGGCATCAAATACGGCATCCAGGGATTTGCGGTGGCGCTGCGGCGTGAGCTGGGACCGAAGGGCATCCGGGTGTCGCTGATCGAGCCGTCGCTGACGCAGAGCGACATGCCCGACATTCCCGCCAAGGAGCAGACGCAGCGGATTGCGGCGGAGGAGATGCTGCGCGCCGAGGACATCGCGGTCGGGGTGCATTACGTGCTGAGCCAGCCGCGGCGGACCGTGATCCAGCGGCTGGATATCACGCCAAGAGCGATGGTGGAGGAGTGA
>JAZKGJ010000058.1:6403-8271 GCA_040385975.1 Pseudomonadota bacterium
CGCTCGATTTCGTCGACACGTCGGACCCGCGCAAATTCATGATGCGCGGTGGCGGGTGGAAGGTGATGGCGCTGACCAGCTTGTCGTGGCTGTTGCCGGTAGAGCTCGACGCCGACGGCAAGCGGGTGGAGGCGGTGCATTACGACCGCGCGATCGTGCCGCGCGCGCCCTACCAATGCTACGGGGTCGAGGATGCGCGAATTTCGCGGATCGACGGCCGCTATCTGATGACGACGTGTTCGGTGTCGCCCGAGCGGCATTCGACCACGCTCTACACCAGCGACGATGCGCTCGACTGGACGCTCGCGGGCATCGTGCTCGATCACCAGAACAAGGACATGCTGATCTTCGAAGGGCTGATCGGCGACAAATACTGGGCGGAGACGCGGCCGCTGGGCGACCTGTATTTCGCGTATCCGCCGGGCAGCGACTATCGCGCGGGGCCATCGATCAACCTCGCGTCGTCCCCCGATGCGCTGCACTGGAAGCCGTGCGACCAGCCCTTCATTCGCCCGCACGCCGCGACGCTGGATACCGCGCGGATGGGGGGCGGGACGCCGCCGGTGCTGACCGATGATGGCTGGCTGACCTTGTGGCACGGGGTCGAGCCGGCGGGGGCGGTCGGGATCTATCGGACCTATTGGAGCCTGCTCGACAGGGATGAGCCGTGGCGAGTGATCGCGACCGGGCATCGGCCGCTGATCGAGCCCAATCCCGCGCTGACCGAGCCGCTGAAGTCGGCGATGTACCTCAACAACGTGGTGTTCACCACCGGCATCGCCGATGGCGGCGAGCATTGGGTGGTCGCTTCGGGCGAGGCCGATCTGGCGTGCCGGATTACGCGGGTGCCGAAGGATGCGGTCGCTAGAAGCGCGGGATCGGCAGCGGCTTGAGGCCGATCTTGATCAGCCCGGCATTGACGTCGAGGTTCGGGCCGATTTCCTTCGAATAACAGCCGCCCAGTATAGTCCGGTCGTGAATGGCCTGCCACACGTTGCGGCCGTGCGGGCTGCTGAAGAAGCTGGTGGCAGCGTCCAGATCCTCGGCCGCCAAGCCGCCGGCGTAGCGTTCGGCCATGCATTCGTCGGCCAATGTGTCGAGCCCGGTCCGGTCGGTCGGGATGCGTCCGCGCAGATAGTCCATCAGTGCGTCGTATTTGACGACCCAGCGCGCGGCGTCGCGGTTGTCGACGTTCGCTTCGCGCAGCGCATAGCGCGCCGTCCCATCCAACGCGTTCTCGATCGCATTGCGGCGATCCTCCGCGCTTACCGGATTGGCTGCGAGCAGTCGGCGCGCCGCCGCCACCCGGTCAGCGGGCGGCGGCGGCAGGGCGGGCGGGATCAGCGCGGCCAGGATGACCGCCGCCAGGACGATCATTTATCCGCGCCAAGCTGGCTCAGTACGAACGCCTGCCATTCGGCGGCCTGCTTGTAGCGTTCGAAACGCCCCGATTTGCCGCCGTGCCCCGCCTCCATGTTGACGCGGTAGATTAGCGGATTGGCGTCGGTCTTGCGCGCGCGGAGCCGCGCGACGTATTTGGTCGGCTCGTAATATTGCACCTGGCTGTCGAACAGTCCGGTCCCGACGTACATCGCCGGATACGCCTTGGCCTGGATGTTGTCGTAGGGGCTGTAGCTCAGCATGTAGTCGTAATATTTCTTGTCCGCGGGATTGCCCCATTCGTCATATTCGAAGGTGGTGAGCGGGATGCTGGCGTCGAGCATCGTCGTGACGACATCGACGAACGGCACCTGGCTGACGATGACCTTGTAATCGGCGGGCGCCATGTTCGCGACGGCGCCCATCAGCAGCCCACCGGCCGAACCGCCCATCGCCGCGACCCGGTTCGGCGCGGCGTATTTCGCTTT
>JAZKGJ010000059.1:0-26386 GCA_040385975.1 Pseudomonadota bacterium
TCCATCACCGAAACGCACGAATTGGTCGTGCCCAGATCGATCCCGATTACTTTAGCCATATGTCTTGTCCGACCCCCGTCGTCCTTGGTTCAAAATGATGGCGCCGCCCGCTCAGATACGAGGCGTGCGACACCGTGCTGTCAGCGGATATAGGTGGCGTCCCGCTTGCCGCAAGATTTCGCAGCGACTAGAAAAAGCGCGCCGATTTTCCGGTTCGGGAGTACCCGTGTTGCGTCGACTGCTTGCCCCAATCTGCCTGTTCGCGGCGCTCGGCGGGTGCCAGCAGGCCAAGGAAATCACGATCAGCGATGGCTGGCTGCGCCTCGCCGCGGCACCCGGGCGCCCGGCGGCGGCCTATTTCACGCTGCACGGCGGCGCGACCGACGCGACGCTGTTGAGCGTCACCTCGCCGGTTGCGATCCGCACCGAACTTCACGAATCGATGAAACAGGGCGCGGCGATGACGATGCGGCCGTTACAACAGGTCGCGCTCCCCGCCGGGCAGACCGTGACCTTCGCGCCGGGGGGCAAGCATCTGATGGTGTTCGACGTGAATCCGGTGGTGAAGCCCGGCGGCGGCGCGCAGCTGGAGTTCACCTTCGCCGACGGGCTCAGGCTGCAATATACCGTAAAGGCGGTCGGCGCGGGCGATCCGCCGCCCAAGTTCTGAACGCCGTTGCCTCTCGTGGTGCCCGCGCCCTGACCCCGGGTGAGGAGTCGCTGGCGCGGACGATGTTCGGCGACGCGATCGATTACGCCGCGGCGCGGATCAGCGACCGGAAATGGTGGCCGCTTCAGCCCAAACATTACGCGATGGCGCCCAGTGGCTGCATCCATTTCCATCCAAAGGGTGACCTCTACCGCGACGACTTCGCCGCCTGCGACGACGGGATGCAGGGGTTCTTCCTCCACGAGCTGACCCATGTCTGGCAGCATCAGCGCGGCGTCTTCCTGCCGCTCGCCCGCCATCCGTTCTGCCGTTATTCGTACAGCTTCGTGCCTGGTCGCGCGTTCGCCCGCTACGGGATCGAGCAACAGGCCGAGATCGTCCGCCACGCCTTCCTGTTGCGGCGCGGGCGGACCGTCGCGGGCGCGCCGCCGCTGGCGCAATATGACAGCGTGCTGCCGTTTGGGCCGGTCGCGTGACCCGCGCACGCCGCAGCGCGCTCTATCTGCCCGCATCCAACCCGCGCGCCATCGCCAAGGCGCGGACGCTGGCCTGCGATGTCGTCATCCTCGAC
The DNA here is from genome assembly GCA_040385975.1 of Pseudomonadota bacterium. Lineage (GTDB taxonomy): Bacteria > Pseudomonadota > Alphaproteobacteria > Sphingomonadales > Sphingomonadaceae > Sphingomonas. The sequence goes on from JAZKGJ010000059.1 coordinate 1,242, forward strand.
CTCGAGGACGCCGTTGCCCCGGAGGCCAAGGCCGACGCGCGCGCCGCCGCGGTCGCCGCCATCCGGGAGGGCGGGTTCGGGCAGCGCGAGCTTGTCGTGCGCGTCAACGCGATCGACGGTGACTGGGGCCGCGCCGACCTCGCCGCGCTAGCGGAGGCCCGGCCCGACGCGCTGCTGCTCCCCAAGGTCGCCGACGAACACGGCATCGCGGCTTATGCCGCAGCCGCGCCGGGCGTGCCGCTGTGGGCGATGGTCGAGACCCCGCGCGCGGTGCTGCGGCTCGATGCGCTGGCCGCCGCGCCGGGGCTAACGGCGCTGGTGATGGGCACCAACGATCTGGCCAAGGACACCGGGATGCGGCTTGGCGCCGACCGTCTGCCGCTCCACGGCTTTCTGGCCAACACCGTCGCGGCGGCGCGCGCGCACGGGCTGGCGGTGCTCGACGGGGTCTATAACGCGATCGACGATGCCACAGGCTTCGCGCGCGAATGCGAACAGGGCGCGGCGTTCGGGTTCGACGGAAAGACGCTGATCCACCCGAGCCAGGTCGATGCGTGCAACGCCGCGTTCAGCCCAAGCGCGCAGGAGATCGCGTGGGCCACGCACGTGGTCGCCGCCTTCGCCGCCCCCGAGGCGGCGGGAAAAGGCGTGCTCCGCGCCGATGGCCGGATGATCGAACGACTTCACTTGGCGCAGGCCGAACGGATCCTCGCGACCGCGCAAACCGCTCCGGAACGGGGCGTTAGTTAAGCGGCTCTTTACCAGTTTCGTCCATCGCTTCGTCAGGCCCACCGGCGCGGAAGTATCGGACCGAATGAAGAGCAATCGCCCGCAGCGATCGTATCGCCCGCACCTCATCGCGCTGGAGCCGCGTATGATGTTCGACGCCGCCGCCGCGGTGGTGGCGCGCGACGCGATCGTCGCCGACAGCGCCGGTCAGACAACCCGCGACGCCGCCGAATCGCACCATGCCCCACCGTCGGCGCGCGATACGACGGACGCATTTTCGCAACGTACGGCGGCGGACGGAGGGGCGCTGGTCCGTGGATTTGCCGTCGCCGATACGGGTCCCGCCGAATTTTCCCAGCCTGCCGCACGCGATGTCATCTTCATCGACACCTCGGTCGCCGATTACCGGCAGCTCGCCAGCGAATGGGCCGCGCGCGGCGACGTCGTGCTGATCGACGCGACCAAGGACGGCATTGATCAGGTCCGCACCGCGCTGGCCGGACGCAGCGACATCGCCGCGATCCATATCGTCGGTCACGGCAGCGCCGGGGTGCTCGAACTCGGCACCACCCGGATCGATCGGGCCGCGATCACCGGCGAATTGGCCACCTCGCTGGGCGCGATCGGTCGAGCGCTGGGCGCTGGCGGCGACATCCTGATCTACGGCTGCGACTTCGCCAGCGGCGCGGCCGGCGCCGATGCGCTTGCTGTCTTCGCCCAAGCCACCCACGCCGACGTTGCGGCCTCGACCGACACGACCGGCCATGCAGCACGCGGCGGCAATTGGGATCTCGAATCGCGTGACGGCGCGGTCGAAACGTCCGCGCTGGCCAGCCGCGACTGGGTCCATACGCTCGATCCGAACACCCCCGTGCCAATCGCCGTCACCGCCGACAGCCTGACCGTGCGCAACGGCACCGGGACGATCGTCACCACCGGCGCGACCGGCTACGGCACCGACGCGCGCTCGCCCGATGTCGGCGCAGGCGCGACCGCGACCTGGGCCGGTGCCGCAGTCTTCAACGGGCGCAGCGTCGACCTGCGCGCAACGGTCGTCTCGATCAGCGCGGGCGACATGGTCCGCTTCAACCGCCCGACCGGCACCGGCGCGAACGGCGACGACCCGACCTTCCTGCTGCGCGACCTGACCGCCGGTGCCAGCGACGCGACCGTCCAGATCCGCTGGGAGCTTATCGACAGCCTGACCGGCAATCCGCTGCCCGCCGACGTGCGCTTCACGATTGCCGATATCGACGGGATCGGCGGCAATCCGAACACGCGCGAAAGCGTGACGGCGTCGACCGCGGGGCTGGCCTATTACACCCGCGAGCGCATCACCGACATCAACTTCACCCCGACGCTGTCCGCGATCACCGCATCGGGAACCCAGAACGAAAATCTCGTCGCCGGCGACCCCGTCACGCCACAATCGGCCGCGACCTTCGACTGGAGCGCGGTCTCGGCGTTCACGCTGACCTATAAACTGACCACCAACGCGACCACGACGCAGGCCCAGTTCTTTCACGATGGCGACGCCGACTTCATCTACACGGACCCGGTCTACGTCAGCGTTCCGCGGCTCGACCTCGATGCCGATGACAGCAGCGCCGCGGGCAACGACGCGCTGGCAACCTTCACCGAAAACGGTCCGCGGATCTCGATCGTCGATACCGATCTGATCGTCGCCAACCCGATGCCGTCCGAAGGCATCACCGGCGCGACCGTCCGGCTGACCAACTGGCAAACCGGTGACAATTTTCAGGTCGAGGCGCTCCCCGCCGGACTGACCGCGTCGATCGGCGCGGTGACGGGGGGCACCCAGACCATCACCTTCAGCGGAACCGGCAGCGAGAGCGATTATACCGCCGCGCTGCAAGCGATCAGCTTCGCCAATTCCAGCGACACGCCGAACACGACCCAGCGCGTGGTAGAGATCACCTTTTCCAACGACACGCTGACCAGCGCGACCGCGCTCAGCCGGATCAACGTCATTCCGGTCAACGATGCGCCAGTCCGCATCGGGACCTTGCCCACCCGCATCACCACCGATGCCGCCACCGTCAGTTATCCGACCGCGGGCGCGTTCAGCGACCCCGAAGGCGACGTGCTCAGCTACAGCGCTACCGGCCTGCCCGCCGGGCTAGCGATCAACGCCGCGACCGGCGTGATCACCGGCACGATCAACCGCTCCGCCAGCCAGACCGGCGGCGGCGTCTACACTGTCGTCGTCACCGCGCGCGACCCGTCGAACGCGGCGCAGACGCAAGGATTCACGATCACCGTCGCCAACCCGCCGCCGGTCGCGGTCAACGATGCGGCGACGACGCTGGCGGAAGACACGTCGGCGACCATCGCGGTACTGGCGAACGACAGCGACCCGGATGGCGACCCGCTGACCGTCACCGCCGCCAGCGCCCTCAACGGCACGGTAGTGCGCAACGGCAACGGCACGCTGACCTATACCCCTAATGCCAATTACAACGGCCCCGACACGATCAGCTATACGATCGCCGACGGCCAGGGCGGCACCGCCAACGCGACGGCGGCGATCACCGTCACGCCGGTCAACGATGCGCCCGGCGCGGTCGGCTCGCTGCCGCCGCGCACCGGCGTGGATGGCGGCGCGGCGTCGTTCGGCACCGCCGCCGGCTTCAGCGACATCGACGGCGACACCCTTGTCTATACGGCGACCGGACTGCCCGCGGGCCTCGCCATCGACCCGGCGACGGGCGTGATCTCGGGCACGCTCGACCGCTCGGCCAGCCAGCCGGGCGGCGGCAGCTATACCGTGGTCGTCACCGCGCGCGACCCGGCCAACGCCACCCGCACGCAAAGCTTCACCTACACCGTCACGAACCCCCCGCCGGTCGCTCAGAACGACAGTGCCGCCACCAGCGAAGATACCCCGGTCACGATCGCGGTGCTCGGCAACGACAGCGACCCCGACAGCGATCCGCTGACCGTCACCGCCGCCAGCGCGCTGCACGGTACCGTCGTCCGCAACGGCGACGGAACGCTGAACTATACGCCGAACCCGGATTACAGCGGCAGCGACACGATCAGCTATACGATCGGCGACGGCCATGGCGGCACCGCCAACGCGACCGTCGCGGTCACGATCGCCCCGGTGAACGACGCACCAGGCCAGGTCGGCACGCTACCGCCACGCGCGACCAGCGACGCCGCCACCGTAAATTACCCGACCGCCGCCGGGTTCGGCGATCCCGAAGGCGATACGCTGGCTTACAGCGCGACCGGGCTGCCCGCCGGGCTTGCCATCGATGCCGCGACCGGGGTGATCTCGGGCACGCTCGACCGCTCCGCCAGCCAGGTCGGCGGCGGCGCCTACGCTGTCGTCGTCACCGCGCGCGACCCCGCGAACGCCGCGCAGACGCAAGGCTTCACGATCACCGTCGCAAACCCACCGCCCGTCGCGGTCGATGATCCGCTCACGACCCTGGCCGAGGACACATCCGCGACGATCGCGGTGCTGCCTAACGACAGCGACCCCGACGGCGATCCGCTTACCGTCACCGCCGCCAGCGCCCTCAACGGCACGGTGGTGCGCAACGGCAACGGCACGCTGACCTATACGCCGAACGCCAATTACAGCGGTTCCGACACGATCAGCTACACGATCGCGGACGGTCACGGCGGCACCGCCAGCGCGAGCGCGGCCATCACCGTCACTCCCGTCAACGATGCGCCGCAAGCGGTCGCGATCCCGCCGGCTTACGGCTCGACCGACGGCTCGGTCGTCTTCGCGCCGATCGCTGAGGTCTTCGCCGACCCCGACGGCGACGCGCTCAGCTACGCCGCCAGCGGCCTGCCCGCGGGGCTCGCCATCGATCCCGCTACCGGCAACATCACCGGCACCGTCGGACGCTCCGCCAGCCAGCTGAACGGCGGCGTCTATTCGGTCACGCTTAGCGCAACCGACCCGGGCGGATTGACTGCGACCCAGACGATCACGGTCATCATTACCAACCCGCCGCCGGTCGCCACGAACGACAGCGCCACGACGCCCGAAGACACGCCGATCACGATTGCGGTCCTGCTCAATGACAGCGACCCCGACGGCGACCCGCTCGACATCACCGCCGCCACCGCGCTCCACGGGAGCGTCGCGGTCAATCCCGACGGGACGCTGACCTATACGCCCAACCCGGATTACAACGGCACCGACACGATCAGCTACATCGTGAGCGATGGCGAAGGCGGCACCGCCAACGCCGCCGTCGCGGTCACGGTGACGCCGGCTAACGATGCGCCCGACCCGGTCGGCGCGCTGCCCGCCCGCGGCGGTGTCGATGGCGGCACTGTCGCTTTCCCGACCGCCGGTGGCTTCGCCGACCGCGACGGCGATGCGCTGACCTACAGCGCCGCCGGGCTCCCCGCCGGCCTGACCATCGACCCCGCCAGCGGCATCGTCTCGGGCCGGATCGATCGCTCCGCGAGCCAGCCGAACGGTGGCGGCTACATCGTCACCGTCACCGCGCGCGACGCCAGTGGCGCGACCGCGAGCCAGAGTTTCACCTTCACCGTCGCCAACCCCGCGCCGATGGCGAGCGACGACCGCGCGACGACCCGCCCGGCGACCCCCGTCACCGTCGCGGTGCTCGGGAACGACAGCGACAGCGACGGCGACCCGCTGAACGTGACCGCCGCCAGCGCCGCCAACGGGACGGTCGCGATCAACCCCGACGGGACGCTGACCTATACCCCCGATGCCAGCTTCACCGGCACCGACACGCTGACCTATACGATCGGCGACGGCGAGGGCGGCAGCGCCAGCGCGGTCGTGCGGATCGACGTCATCAACACGCCCCCGGCGGGCGGTGCGATCCCCGATGTCGCGGCGCTGGACGGACAAATCGTCTCGCTGCCGATCGCCGGGCGCTTCAGCGACCCCGACGGCGATCCGCTGAGCTACAGCGCGACCGGGCTGCCACCGGGGTTGAGCATCGATCCCGCGACCGGCACCATCACCGGCACCATCGGGCGCTCGGCCAGCCAGGCCACGGGCGGCTATGCCAGCGTCATCACCGCCAGCGATGGCCGCGGCGGGACCAGCAGCATCACACTGAACTGGACCATCGCCAATCCGGCACCGGTCGCCCACCCCGACCTCAGGACAGTTCCCGAGGACACGCAGGCGCTGATCTTCGTGCTTGCCAACGACTCCGATCCCGACGGTGATCCGCTGACCGTCATCGCCGCGAGCGCCGGTCGCGGCAGCGTGACGATCGGGCCGGCCGGCGGGCTGATCTACACCCCCGATCGCGATTACACCGGTCCCGACACGATCAGCTATACGATCGACGACAGCGAAGGCGGCCGCGCGAGCGCTAGCGTCGCCATCACCGTCACCCCGATCAACGATGCGCCGACCACGGTCGGGTTGCCCCCGCTCGAAATGGCCGACAGCGCGGACGTCGCGGTCCCGCTCGCGTCCGCATTCGGGGATCCGGAGGGCGGCACGCTAAGCTATGCCGCGACCGGCCTGCCCCCCGGGCTGACGCTCGATTCCGGGACCGGCACGATCACCGGCACGATCGTCGCGGGCAGCGCCAACGGCGGCCCCGCCGGCGACGGCCGCTATCCGGTTACCGTGATCGCGACCGACCCCGGTGGCCTGGGCGTCAGTACCGGCTTCGTCTTTACCGTGGCGCAGGGCGCACCGGCCCCGGCCGACGACCGCGTCACGACGACCGAGGATACTCCGGTCGCGATCCCCGTGCTGGCCAACGACACCGATCCCGATGCCGATCCGCTGACCATAATTTCCGCAGGCGTAACCGATGGCAGCGTCACGATCAGCGGCAACGCCCTGCTCTTCATCCCCGCGCCCGACTTTTCCGGGCCGGCAATCATCACCTACACCGTCGCCGACCCGGCCGGAAACCGCGCGACCGCGACCGTCACGGTCGATGTGACCCCCGCCGATGATGCCCCGACCGCGCGCCCGGTCCCCGCGCAGGCCAGCCGTGACGGTCAGCCGGTCGCGCTCGCGCTGGCGCCGTTCTTCAGCGACCGCGACGGCGACGCGATCGGCTTTGCCGCGACCGGACTTCCGCCGGGACTGGCGATCGACCCCGCAACCGGACGCATCACCGGCACGATCGATCCCGCCGCCAGCCAGATCGCAGGCGGCATCTTCCGCGTCACCGTCACCGGCACCGCCAACGGCCTCGGCACCAGCGCCAGCTTCGACTGGGTCGTCGCCAATCCGCCACCGGTCGCGCTCAACGACACCGCCCGCACCAGCGAGGATACGCCAGTCACGATCGCGGTGCTGTCCAACGACAGCGACCCCGACGGCGACCCGCTCCGTATCGTCGGCGCCAGCGCGGGTCATGGCACGGTCAGCATCGGCAGCGACGGGCGGCTCACCTACACCCCCGGCCCCGACTTCGCCGGTTCGGACGCGATCCTCTACACCATCGGCGACGGCAACGGCGGCCTTGCCAGCGCGGTCGTCACCGTCACCGTCGATCCCGTCAACGACGCCCCCGTCGTGCCCACCGACGGCGTGGTTCAGGCGGTCGGCGGCCAGCCTGTCGCGGTCGCGGTGCTGCCCGATGTCAGCGATGCCGAAGGCGATCCGCTGACGATTACCGGCGCGACCGCGGCCAACGGCGTCGTCAGCGTCGATCCGGCGGGGGTCATCACCTTCACCCCCGAACTGGGCTTCACCGGCAGCACCACGATCACCTTCACCGTCGCCGACGGCAACGGCGGCACCGCGATCGGGACGCTCGTCGTGCAGGTCGCGCCGCGCACCGCGGACATCGAACAATTGCTGCGGATCGGCCGGGTCAGCTTCATCGATCCGCCCGCGCCGCTCGCGACGATCATGCTGAGCGACGGACTGGTACGCAATCCGATCGGACTGCTCGATGCCGCCGAAGGCATCCGCAGCCTCAACACCACCCGAATTGGCGACCGACCCGTAATCGACGCGGTCAATGCCGCGCGCGGGCTGAACGGCACCTTCATCGACGCCGCCGCGCCGGTCGCGGGCGAGGTCCGCCGGCTCGACCAATATGTTGATCGCCGCGACGCGGGCGACCGGCTGTTCGATCAGCGCTGGAGCGATTTTTTCGTAAAGGGGCTGACCGGCTTCTCCGCCGCGGCCGACCGCGACGCCGGCATCATGGTCGAATCGGTGGTGCGCGGCGGGGCAATCTACCTCGAGGTGCGCGACATCGCGACCGACGGCCGCGCCGAGATCCGCAACGTCCAGATCCTGACCGCGACCGGTGGGCCTGCGCCCGAATGGATCAGCGTCGATACCCGCGGGCTCGCGATCATCGAACGCGCCGCCGATATGGACGAACTCCACCTGATCGTCCGCGTCACCCGCGAAAACGGCCGCACCACCAGCACGCCGATCGTCGTGCAAGGCGCGACCGGCGAGATCGAACTCGACCGCCCCACCCTCGGTCAGGCGCAGCCGCTCGACCGCACGCTTCAAACCCCGCGCGCCGCGCAGCACGCCGCTGCCGAGCGCCTTGCCCGAAATTTCCGATGAGGACCGTCCCGATGACCTTCCCCACCCGCCTCGCCGCCGCGCTGGCGCTCACCACCGCACTTGCCGCGTGCGGCGTCACGCCCGAACCGCTGACCCCCGCCGATCTCGACGCGCGCGCGTCGGCGGTGCGGGTCAATACGACCGCCAACCAGGAGCCGCTGGCCGGGCCGATCGACCTGTACGAGGCGATGGCGCGCGCGCTGAAATACAACCTCGATTACCGCGTCGAGCAGATGCAGCAGGCGCTGAAGGATCGCGAGCTGAAGCTTTCGACCTACGACATGCTCCCGCAACTAGTCGGCAGCGCGAGCTATTTCGGACGGTCGAACCAGGCCGGGGCGTCGAGCCGTTCGCTGCTCAGCGGGGTCCAGTCACTCGAACCCTCGACATCGACCGAAAAGAACGTCCGCGCCGCCGACCTGACGCTCAGCTGGGATGTCCTCGACTTCGGACTGTCGTACGTTCGCGCCAACCAGAAGGCCGACGGCGTGCTGATCGCCGCGGAAGAACGCCGCAAGGTGTCGAACCGCGTGATAGAGGACGTCCGCACCTCATATTACCGCGCGGTTTCGGCGCAGCGGCTGCTCGCCAAACTCGGCGAATTGCAGGGCATGATTTCGACCACATTGTCGAATTCGGAACGGCTCGCGCAGAATCGCAAGTCCGCGCCGCTGGTTGCGCTGACCTATCAGCGCGAGTTGGTCGAGATCGAAACCCAGATCAAGTCGCTCAGCCGCGAGTTGCAGATCGCCAAGGCACAGCTCGCCGCGCTGATGAACCTCGACCCCGGCACGCAATACGAGCTGGTGATGCCCCCGCGCGAGACCGCGCTGCCGACCGTGAACCTGTCCGCGGAGGACGAGATCGCAACCGCGCTGCGCAACCGCCCCGAGCTGCGCCAGATCGGCTATCAACAGCGCATCAACAAGCGCGAACTCGACGCGCAGATCCTCAGCGTCTTTCCGAGCCTGAAGGGGTTCGTCGGGATCAATGCCGACAGCAACGATTTCCTCTTCAACAACAATTGGGTGCAATACGGCGCGCGGACCAGCTTCAACCTGCTCAATGTCTTCAAGATTGGCGCGGCCAAGAAGGCGGTCCGCGCCGAAGGCTCGGTGTTGCAGGCGCGCGAGTTGGCGACCGCGATGGCGGTGATGACGCAGGTTCACGTCGCCCGCGCCCGCTTCGCGCTCTACGGCAGCGAACTCGACACCGCGCGCCACGCGCATGCGGTCCAGGCCAAGATCATGTATCAGATCGGCGGTGGCTATAAAGCCGGCGCGATCAGCCAGCAGACACTGCTGCGCGAACAGATGAACACCTTGGTCAGCGAGGTTCGCTACGACATCGCCTACGCCGATGCGCAGAATGCCTATGCCAATCTCTATGCGGCGATGGGAATCGACGGCTTCACCCCCGAAGTAACCCCGGACGCCCCGGTGCGCGCGCTGGCGGGGTCGCTCCAGAGTATGTGGGCACGCCGCGAAATCGCGCTGGGGACGCAGTGATGGACGACGAACATTTCACGATCCGGCGGCAGTCGCGGTTCGACTGGCGCGCGCATTCGCGCAAGGTCGCGATCGTCGCCGCGGGCGGGGTCTGCGCGCTGGTCGCGGTCGCGCTGCTGCCGCACGAAGTGACCTGGTCCGACGCGGTCGCCACTCCGGTATCGGCGCCGGTACCGGTGGTGACGGTGTCTCCGATAGCGGCTCCGACGGTCGCAGCGCCGGTCGCGTCGTACACCGCGCACGGCATCGTCAAATCGGGGCAGGAAGCGGTGATTGCCAGCCGGATGACCGCGCTCATCACCGCGCTGCCGCTTGAAGCCGGGCAGAAATTCGGCCGTGGGCAATTGCTCGCCAGCTTCGACTGTTCGCAAATGCGCGCGCAGCTGAACGCCGCGAACGCGGCGGCGGCGGCCTACGGCAAGACCTATTCGACCAACGTCGAGCTCGACCAATATAAGGCGATCGGCACCAACGAAGTCGCGGTCAGCAAGGCGAACCTGGGCAAGGCGCAGGCCGAGGCGCAGGCGATCCGCGCCGGGATCGGTCAATGCGCGATCCATGCGCCGTTCTCGGGCACCGTCGTCGAACGGATCGCCCACCCGCACGACGTCGCCGCCGCCGGTCAGCCGCTGATGAAGATTCAGGGTGCGGGCGATCTCGAAGTCGAACTCATCGTCCCCTCGAAATGGCTGACCTGGCTCAAGCCCGGCTCGCCCTTCACCTTCGCGCTCGATGAGACCGGGGCGAGCGTGCAGGGCAGGATCGTGCGGCTCGGCGCGGCGGTCGATCCGGTATCGAAGACGATGCGCGTCGCTGGCGCGATTAGCGTCGTCGGCACCGTCGTCCCGGGCATGAGCGGCGCGGCGAAATTTGACCCGCCTAAGGACGGTCCAGATGGCGGCACTGTCTGAACTGACCCGGCCGCCCATGGCGGGCGGCGCGACCAGCTCGCCGTTGCTCGCGCTGCTGACCTGGGAGCAGGCGCTGCGCGGGCAGGGCAGCGTCGCCGAGCTGCGCTATTTCATCGCCAACGAGACCCGCGCGCTGATCGACTATGATCAGGCGTTCGTGCTCGTCCGCCCGCTCACCGGCCAAGGCTGGCGGGTCGAGACCGCGTCGAGCCTGGCCGCGATCGATCGCAACGCGCCGGTCGTCCGCGCAATCGAAAGCGCGGTCGCGGTGCTGCCCGGCGCGACCGATCTCGATGCGCCCGCCGACCCGGCGCTGACCGAATATCCCTATCGCCACTGGCTCTGGCAGCCATTCCACGACCGTGCCGGCGAAGCCTTCGCGGGGCTGTTGCTCGCGCGCGCGCATCCGTTCGGCGAGGTCGAGGCCGACCGGCTCGCCCGTCTCGCCGACACTGCGCAGCACGGCTGGCTCGCGCTGACCGGCGGCAAGCCGGCGCGGCGACTGCCCAAATTCACGCGCCGGCAAAAGCGCATCATGCTCGGCGTCGCCGCGGCCGTCCTGCTCTTTCCGGTCCGGCTGTCGGCGCTCGCCCCGGTCGAGGTCGTCGCCGCCGATCCCTATATCGTCACCGCGCCCTTCGCCGGCGTGGTCGAGCGGCTCGCGGTCGCCCCCAACGCGACCGTCGCCAAGGGTCAGCCGCTGCTCCAGTTCGACGACGTGAAACTGAAGAACGAACTGAGCCTCGCCGCCGAACGGCTTCAGGTTGCCCGCGCCAAGGTCGACGAAGTGTCGTCGGCGTCTTTCGGCGACGGCTTGCAGGCGCGCGGCATCTCGATCGCGCAGGCCGAGTTTCAGCTTGCCGCCGCCGAACACGCCTACGCCCGCGACCTGCTGGCGCGCGCCCGGCCGGTCGCACCGTTTGCGGGCACCGCGCTCTACACCGATCGCCGCGAGTGGGAGGGTCGCGCGGTCGAAGTCGGACAGCCGATCCTGCAGGTCGCCGACCCCGCGCGGGTGCGCTACCGGATCGACTTGCCGGCGCGCGAACAGCTCCGGCTCGACCCCGGCAGTAAGGTTTCGGTCTGGCTCGACAGCCAGCCGCTCTGGGCGCAGTCGGCGACGCTGATCGACGCCAGTTACCAGGCGCGCCCGACCGCCGACGGCGCGCTCGCCTTCGCACTCGATGCGGTGCCCAGCGACGGCGGCGCCCCGCGGATCGGCTCGCGCGGCACCGCGCGGGTGCGGGGCAATTGGGCACCGCTCGGCTATGCGATGCTCAAGCGGCCGATCGCGAGTGTGCGACAGTATCTCGGCGTCTGACATGACATCCACCGCGCTCCCGGCGCTGCGGCAGGAATTGCGGCTCGAAGCCGACATCCCGCTCCCCTCGGGCGCGCCGGGGTGGATCCTGTTCGATCCGCTGCGGCATCTGTTCTTTCAGCTCGGCGCGCTCGAACAGCGCGTCGCGGCGCTGTGGGCGACCGGTGACCCGGCGGCGGTGCGCGACCGCCTGATCGACGAAGGTGTCGGCGCCGACGATGCGGTCGAGGCGATCGGTGCCTTCCACGACTTCGCCGTCGCCAACAGCCTGGTGCGCGACGCCCCGGTCGCCGCGCTCGCTGCGCGCCGCGACCATGCCCGGCGCGACTGGTGGCAGTGGCTGCTCGACCATTATCTGTTCATCCGCATTCCACTGGTCCGCCCCGCCGGCTTTCTCGCCCGCACGCTGCCGCTCGCGCGCCGGCTCTGGTCCCGCGGCGGGGTCGTCACTCTCGCCGCGATGGCGCTGATCGGCCTGCTGCTGGTCGCGCGGCAATGGGATGTGTTCACCGGCAGCTTCGCCGGGCTGCTGACCCCGCAGGGACTTGCGGCGTGGGGCGCGGCGCTGCTGTTCGTCAAATTCTTCCACGAGCTGGGTCATGCCTATGTCGCGACCCGCTACGGCGTGCGGGTGCCGACGATGGGGGTCAGCTTCCTGGTGATGATGCCGGTGCTCTACACCGACACCAGCGCAGCGTGGCGGTTGCGCTCGAAATCGCAGCGCGTCCGGATCGACGCCGCCGGGCTGGCCGCCGAATTCAGCGTCGCGGCGGTCGCACTGTTCGCCTGGTCGTTCCTGCCCGAGGGCGCGGCGAAGACCAGCGCCTTCATCCTCGCCACCACCAGCCTGGCGACCAGCCTGCTCGTCAACGCCAGCCCCTTCATGCGCTTCGACGGTTATTACATCCTCTCCGATCTGCTCGGCGTGCCGAACCTCGCACCCCGCGCGTTCGCGCTGGCGCGTTGGCGGCTGCGCGAGACGCTGTTTGCACCCGGCGATCCCCCGCCCGAGGATCTGCCGCCCCGGCTTCACCGCGCTTTGCTGGCGTATGCGGTCGTCACCATCACCTACCGCGCGATCCTGTATGTCGGGATCGCGCTTCTGGTCTATCATGCCTTCTTCAAGGCGCTCGGCATCCTGTTGTTCGCAGTGGAGGTCTATGTGTTCCTGGCGCGACCGGTACTCGCCGAACTCAGCGAATGGCGCAGCCGCGGACGCGGCCTGTTCGCCACTCGCCGCGCGCGCTGGAGCGCGGGTATCCTCGCCGCGCTGATCGTTGCGGCCTTCCTGCCGCTCGACCGGTCGGTGTCGCTTCCCGCGCTGCTCACCCCGATCGAGGACAAGCCCGCGCTGACCGGCGAACCCGCGCAGGTCGAAGCGATCTTCGTGAAGAACGGCATGACCGTACGCACGGGTCAGCCGCTGATGACCTTGCGCTCGCCCGACCTCACGCTCGCGATCGCGCAGAGCGAAGTGCGCATCGCGCAACTCGAGGCGCGGCTCGCGCGCGGGGTCGCCGATGCCGAGGATCTGTCCGATGCCAGCGTGATGCGCCGCGACCTGATCGCCGAACGCGACCGGCTCGCCGGGTATGAGCGCCGCCGCGCCGCATTGACGGTGCGCGCAGGCACCTATGGGCGGGTGGTCGACCTGCCCGTCGGGCTGCGCGCGGGCAGCTGGACCGACGGCAAGCAGCCGCTGCTCCGGGTCGTCACGCCCGGCCGCTACGACGTCCAGGCATTGCTTCCCGAAACCGATGGCTGGCGTGTGATGCGCGGCACCACCGGGCGGTTCGTCCCCGACGACGCCGGCGCGGCGTCGTGGCGGGTGCGGCTGAGCGAGATCGGCGCGGCCGGGATGACGGACCTGCCGCCGCTGCTCGACGATGACGGCGGCAGCACGCGTCCCGATGCCAGACCCGCGCGTTCGCTGATCGCGCTGCGGCTGATCGCCGAGGCGCGTCCGGTCGATGGCTTCATTCAGCCGTTTCGCGGCACCGTCGTCCTGCCCGCTGCCGGCGAAAGCCTGGCGGCGCGCATTGTGCGCGCGATCGGCCGGGTCTGGTCGCGCGAAGGCTCGCTCGCCTGACCTTTTAGCCGAGGCCGTGGGTCCGCGCCCACGCCATCAGCAGCTCGGGCCACACCGCCGCCGGCTTCCCAAGCGCGCGGCGGATGCCGAAGCCGTGTCCACCTTCGGCAAACAGATGCGTCTCGACCGCCACCCCCGCCGCGCGCAGCGCCGCGCGCAGTTCGAGCGTGTTGTCGACCGGCACGCTCGCGTCGTCCTCGGCATGGACCAGGAAGCACGGCGGCGTCCCGGGCGACACATTCGCCGCGGTCGAATGCGCGCGCTCCAGCGCCGGCGACGGTCGCGCGCCAAGCAACGCTTCGCGTGAACCGGGATGTGCAACCGGTAGGTGCATCGACTGGACCGGATACAGCAACGCCGCCAGGTCGGGACGCGCGTTCAGCCGGTCGGCGGCGTCGCGCGGCGCATAGACCGGCGCCGCGAACCGCGTCGCCAGATCGCCGCAGACATGGCCGCCCGCCGAAAAGCCGAGCGCCATCACCCGATCGCTCTTGATTCCGAAGTCGGTTGCCCGCGCCCGGATCAGTCGCATCGCCCGCTGCGCATCGGCCAGCGCGACATTGGCGCGCGCAGCCCAGCCCTCCTCCGGCAGGCGGTAGAACAAGACGAACGCGGTGAAGCCGTGCGCCGTCAGCCAGCGCGCGGTCTCATACCCCTCCTTGTCGACCACGACGCGCACATAGCCTCCGCCGGGCGCGATCAGCACCGCCGTGCCGTTGGGCCGGGCCGGGCGAAAGATGATCAGCCGCGGCCGCGCGATGCCGTGGACTGCGCGGTCGGGCAACGCGGGGTCGGTGCTGCGCTCGACCACGGTCTCGACCGGTAGCGTGGGCGGCGCGCCGGGCGCGCCCGCGGGCCACAGGTCGATCGTCTCGACCGGATCGGCCGGCATCGGTCCGGGTGCCGGCGTCTGCGCGCCTGCCGCGCCGGTCAGCGCCGCTCCGGCCACTGCCAGCAAAGTGCGGCGGTCGAACGTCACCGCGCGGGCACGCCCCACCCGCCCGCGCGGGCGTCGAGGTAGCGCTCGAGATTGCCGCGCCCGCCGCGCACCGCCCACGGATCGGCCCGCGCGGGGTCGCTGCCGTGCGCGCGTTCCCAGGCGTCGGGCATCCCGTCGCGGTCTTGGTCCGGCAGCGTCGTGCCGGATGCGAGTTCCGGCCAGCCGCCGACCTCACGCTGGCTGTCGATCATGCCGCCGCTCCGCGTGCGTACCGATGCCACCACCGCCGCATCGACCGGGTCGCGCACCAGCGACGCCCCCGCCCGCGCCAGCACTGCCGCCTGCGCGCGCGCAGGCGGGTCGGCGGCGACCGGCGCGACCGCGACCGGCGCGTTTAGCTGGTTGGGCGCGACCCCCTTGTACCGCACTAGCGACCACGGATCCGCGGGGACCGCGCCGTTCATGCTGTTGCCCGCAAACCAGGCACGCGCGTTCGCGTTGCTTTCCTCGAACGCCAGCGGCGCCTTGCTGTCCGGGCCGGTCAGATAGGCATTGTCGATGAAATTATAGGCCGCCGCGCTCGCGGTGTCGGCGTTATAGCCCGATGCCGCTCCGCCCCAATTGTAGAAGACGTTCGAGCGGAATTCGATGACCGGGCCAACCGGATCGACGGTGCGCGATGCATAATTGCCGGGCCGCGGCATCCGCGCGACGTGGTGCGCCCAAAGGTTGTGGTGAAAGCTGAACCGCGCGCCGCGCCCGCCGCGGACCAGGCTGCCATAGCCGTGTTCGCCCTTGGCATGGACCGATCTGCGCAGCGATTGCGCGATGATGCTCCATTGCACGCTCACGTCGTAGAGCCCGTCGCCCGGCGCGTCGTAGCGGGCGGACACCGACAAGGTCTCGTCGGTCGACCAACTGGCGGAGACGTGATCGAGAATGATCCGGCTTCCTCGGGCGAGCCAGATCGCGTCGCCTTCCACGCCGGCGCGGTCGCCCATCCGGCTGCGGATGTAGCGGACGATGACATCGTCGGCCTCCACCACCAGTCCGTGATCGGCGATCGTGATGCCGCCGCCCGGCGCGCTTTGCCCCGCGATCGTGATCCGACCGTGGTCGATCGTCAGCGGGCTGGCGAGCCGGATGGTGCCGGTAACGTCGAACACGACCACTCGCGGTCCCGGCGTATCGACCGCCGCGCGCAGGCTGCCGGGGCCGGCATCGGCGAGCGTCGTGACGTGAATCACCGTCCCGCCACGCCCGCCCGCCGCGAACCTGCCCGCCCCTTCCGCGCCTGCGAACGCGAATTGCGGTTCGGCGGCGGCCCCGGTCAGACCGAGTACCGCCGCCGCAACTGTTGCCGCCCTAGAACTTGAGCCGAACACCCGCATACACTTCGCGGCCGGTGTGATTGTAGACCACCGGGCTATTGCGCGCGCGGCTGATGAACTGGTCGTTGAACTCGTCGGTCAGATTGACCCCTTCCAGCGTAAGCTCGATCCGCGGGGTGATCTTGTACGACGCGCTGGCATCGACGTTCAGGGTCGAATTCTTGCCCTCGACGTCGTTGTTGTTCTGTCCCGGCACGCGCTGCAGGAATGCCTCGCGATAGGACAGCGAACCGCGGATGCTGAACCGGCCGTCGTCGTAATAAAGCGTGCCGTTGGCCGATGTCGGCGACAGCCCGACCAGGTCGTCGCGGATGATAACCGGATTGGTCGGCGAGGTTGCGTAGCTGATCTTCGACTTCACCTTGGTCAGATTGGCGATAATCCCGAAGTTCTTCAGCATCCCCGGCAGGAAATAGAACGGCTGCTGATAGTTGATTTCGAACCCCTTCAACACCCCGCCGCTGGTGTTGACCGGGGTCGTCACCTGGAACAGCGGATCGATCGGGGGTTGCAGATTGATCGGCAACAGCGAGGTGGGCAGCCCTGTCGTGCTGTAGGGCACGTTGTCGAGCCGCAGCGACTGGATGTACGTGCCGATGTTCTTGTAGAACAGGCCTAGCCCCAGCAGCGCGCCCTTGTGGAAATACCATTCGAAGCTGGCGTCGACGGTATTGGCGCGGAACGGCTGCAACAGCGGATTGCCGACCGTAATGGTCAGGTTGCCGGTCGTATTGACCGCGCCGCCCGGCGACAAGTTGCCGAGCTGTGGCCGCGCCATGACCTTCGCCGCCGCTAGGCGCGCAACGAAATCCGGGGTGATATCGACCGCGAAGTTCACCGACGGTAGCCAGTCGTCGTACGTCTGGCTGACCGTAACCTCGGTGCCGCCGCCCAGCGCCTGGTAACCGGTCGCGCTCTGTCTGGTCTCGACGTAGCGCACGCCGATATTGCCGCGCGCGGCGAAACCGAACAGGTCGCCCGAGGCATCGACCTGGACATAGCCGCCGGTGTCCTTTTCGACGACCGCACGATTGTTGCCGCGGGCATTGCCGTTGGTGATCGACGACAAGGTGAAGTCGCCGGGGCCGCCCACCGGGCCGCTTTTCAGGCAGTTGCAATAGATGTCATAGGCGGCGGCGATCGCGTTCAGATTGGGCACCACCCAACTGGTCGGCGTGCCGGCGGGAATGTTCAGCCCCTTGCCGAAGCCGGTCAGCAGCGTCGTCAGCGACGCCAGCGTCGTGCCGGCCGGGGGTGCGAAGATCGTATCCGCCTGATTGACGCGGCGGAATTCGAACGTGTCGAAATCGTATTTGCGGTAATCGAACCCGCCCTTCACCGAGATTTCGGAAGGCAGTATGTCCCAGACCAGATCGGTCTGGAAACTGAGATTGTCGTTGTTCGCGCCCTGCGGCCGGATCCGGATTTCGCTGGTCGTGGTGTTGGCGACGGTGGTCGCGCCGGTCGGCACCGCGACCAGCGTCAGCCCACCCGGCGCACCGGCGGTCGTCACGTCGAACGGATAGGTGATCGCCGGGGTACGGTCGTCGTTCCGGAAATCGATCGCGTAACCGTTGACGTTGAGCGCATCGAGCGTTGTCGTGGTCTGCACCGGATTGCGGAAATGCGAAGTCGCGCGGCCATAACGGACCCGCGCGCGCACATCGTCGGTGATGTCCTGCTCGATATCGAGCGAGCGCTGGAAGAACTCGGTGCTCAGCCGGTCGAAGCGCTGCTCGGACCGGATATCGACGCCGTTATACAGCCCGTACAGCAGATCGCCGTCGGCGTCGTAGCTGGTGTCGACCACGCTGGTCTGCGGCTTGCCGCCCTGCGCCGCGCTGCGGCTGAACGAGATCGCCTCGAGGAAATCTTCCTGCCGCGTCGCCTTCAGCTTGGAATAGACCAGGTCGAGCGTGACCTTGGTCCCGTCGAACGGCAGCACCTGCAGCGAACCGGTCGCACCGAAGCGGTTCTGGTCGTGGGTCAGCCGGCCGTAGCGCGGCAGCCGCGGGTGGAAATTGGCCGCGCTCGCTGCCTCGGTATATTCGGCGATGTTGGTGGCGGTGTTCGGCAACCGCGCGGGGCCGGGGCCAAAGCCGGTGGCCGCACCGCAGGTCGTTGCCGTGGTGGTCGGGTTGAGCGGCGCTACCCCGATCGGTGAACAGAACCCGCCCGACGACGGACCGTTGTCGTAACGGACGGTGCTGAAACCCTCTTCGTACAGCCGGCGCTTCGAATAGGCCGCCGACGCCAGCACGCCGACCTTGCCGTCGAGGAAGGTGGTCGAGAACAGCCCGGCAATCCGCGGGTCGATCTTTTCGCGCAAGTCGTTGTAGCGGCCCTGCGCCGAGACCGAGATCGTCGTCTTCTTAAAATCGAACGGCCGTGCGGTCTGCAGGTCGACGGTCGCGCCGAGCGAGCCCTCCTGCACCTCGGCGGACGAACTCTTGCGCACGGTCAGCGAGTTGAACAGCTCGGACGCGAACACGTTGAAATCGAAGCCGCGGCTACGGTTTGCGCCGCCCGAGCTGTCGGTGCCGCCGGTGGTCGCCAGCGCCTCGATGCTGTTGATGCGCACCCGCGTGAAATCGGCACCGAGGCCGCGGACCGAGATCGTCCGCCCCTCGCCCGCGTCGCGGTCGATCGCGACGCCGGGGACGCGCTGTAGCGATTCGGCCAGATTGGTATCGGGGAATTTGGCGATGTCCTCGGCCTTGACGACATCGACGATGCCATTGTCCTTGCGCTTGGCGTTCAGCGCCGAGGCGAGCGAGGCGCGAAAGCCGGTGACGACGACTTCGTTTTCGGCGGCGACGTCTTCGGTCGCCGGCTGGCCGGCGGGCGGCACCGGGTCGGTGGCCGGGACCGCACCCTGCGGCGGGGTCGGGGTTTGTGCCGGCGTATTCGACGCCTGCGCGAAAGCCGCGGTGGACAGCGCGGCGAGCGATACCGTCCCGAGGATTTTAGCGAGCGGACCCAGCTGGTTGCGACGTGCCTTCATCATATCCCTCCCTCGATCCGGCGTTTTGACACCGGTATCATCCGCAGTCCGAACAGATCGCTCCCGATCGACCGGAGCCACGATCGCGGCGGGGTCGGAAGCCCTTTTCGTCTTGCCCCGGTAAGTAACCGGTGTCATTTGCGTGCCGCAGGTCGCAAAGACTGTCAAGACGGGAGCGGATCATGACGATCTCTGGGCGGTGGACGGCGGCGGCTTTTGCATTGGCGCTGATGCTTTTGGGCAACGCCCGGCTCGCGGCCGAACCCGCCTTTCCAGGCGCGGTCGGCTGGGCGGCTGAGACGCCGGGCGGGCGTGGTGGACGGATCGTGCGGGTCACGACGCTGGCGGCGGACGGCCCCGGCTCGCTGCGCGCCGCGCTTGCCGCGAAGGGCCCGCGGGTCGTCGTGTTCGAAGTCGGCGGTGTGATCGACCTCGGCCGCACCACGCTCGACATCAAGGAACCGTTCCTGACCATCGCCGGTCAGACCGCGCCCTCCCCCGGCATCACGCTGATCAAGGGCGGGCTCGACGTGAAGACCCACGACGTCGTCATCCGCCACATTCGCATCCGCACCGGCGCCGACGGACAGGCCAAGCGTAGCGGCTGGGAAGCCGACGCGCTCTCGACCGTCGGCGCGTACAACGTGATCGTCGATCATTGCACGATGACCTGGGCGCTCGACGAAAACCTGTCCGCTTCGGGACCGCGCTTCACCGGCGCTACCGTCGCCGACTGGCGCAAGGGCACCAGCCACGACATCACCTTCAGCTACAATCTGCTGGCCGAGGGGCTCGCCGATTCGAGCCACCCGAAGGGCGAACATTCGAAGGGCTCGCTGATCCACGACAATGCCACCGGCATCCTGATCTGGCGCAACGTCTATGCGCACAATGTCGAGCGCAATCCGTTGTTCAAGGGCGGGGTTCACGGCACCATCGTCAACAATCTGATCTACGACCCCGGCAAGCGCGCGGTGCATTACAATCTGATGGCGCTCGAATGGGCGGGCTATCCGTATCAGGCCGGGGTGATGACCGCGGTCGGCAACGTCCTGCGCGGGGGGCCGTCGACCACGCCCGGCCTGCCGTTCCTGATGCTCGGCGGCGACGGTGATTTGCGCTATCACGGCCGTGACAATATCGCGGTCGACTGGAAGGGTGCCGCGCTGCCGATGTTCGGGCGCTACGGCGAGACCCGCGCGCGGTTGATCGAGACGCCCAAGCCCGAGAGCTGGTGGCCCGGCCTCCCCGTGCTGGCCGCGCGCGATGTCGAGACGCACGTGCTGGCGCGCGCCGGCGCGCGGCCCTGGGACCGCGATGCCGACGACAACCGCGTCTTGTTCTTCGTGGCCGAAGGCCGCGGCGCGATCATCGACGACGAGAGGGAGGTCAGTGCCTACCCGGATTTCAAGCCGACCCGCGCCGCGTTCGTCGATGCCGACTGGAATTTGGCGACGATGGAGCCGAAGAGCGGACTCTATCCCGGCCAGAAGGGTCCGATCCAGGAAACGCTGAGCGGACGCGACCGCGCGATGCGGCAGTGATCTTCGCCGCGCTCCTGCTCGCGCAGGCAGTGATCGTCGACGAGCGCAGCGTCGTCCGTAACGAACCCCCGCCGCACGGCGCGATCGGCACGAGCACCGCCTACCGGATCAGCGACGCGGTGCCGGGCCGCACGATGGAATTCCGCAAACGCATCCTCCACCGCGGCGCGGCGATCGGCCTTCACCGGATCGCGCACGACGAGGTCTATTACGTACTGTCGGGCGAGGGCGAGGTCAGCTCGGACGGCAGGACCTGGCGGCTGACCCCGGGAATGGCGGCGTATCTGCGCGACGGCAGCAACGTCGGCATCCGCCAGCTTGGCAAACAGCCGCTCGCGCTCATCATCAGCTATCCGCTGAAAGCGCCCGCGCCTTAAGTCCCCGGCTGGATGTACGGCACCCTCGCGAACAGCTCGCGCTGCCAGCCGCGCGGGTCAGGTATGACCTGGCTGCGCGTATCGAAGATCATCGTCGCGCGCCTCGTCAGATCATAGCGCGGCCAGCCCGGCTCGCCGGTCTTGGCAAACCGCACGAAGCTGTCCTGCAGCGCCGCCGACGCCGCCCGCGCCGCCGGATCGGTCCCGGTCCGCGACCCCTCCGCGCCGAGCGTCCCGAACGCGAGCGGAATGTCGAGCGTGTGATGCGCGCCCATGTCGGGATCGGTGCGCGATGCGAAATCGAGCTGGTACACCCAGGTCGGCGACCCCGCCCGCGCCCGCGCCTCCGCCTCGATCACCTGTCCGCGCCAGCTCCGCCCCGCGGTGGTCGCCGCGTAGAAGATTTCGCGCGGCGACCAGCCCGGTTCGCGCCGCCGATATTGCGCGACGACGTAGCTCGGCAGGATGTCCGACGGCACCTCCGCGGCAATCCGCGCGCCGACATTGTCCCAGCTTAGGTCGCGTACCTTGTCCGACGTCGCCGCGTAGAACGCCCGCGTCTCGTCGCGGGTATTGCCGAGCAGCATCGGGATGCGCGCCGATTGCGCCGGCGCGTCGGGCCAGAACGGGTGCCGCGCGAGCGCACGCATATCGAGCACCGGCCCGAAATACAGCGACCCGCCGAGGATCGGGTCGGTCGCGCCGAGCGCCAGGACCAGCTGCTCGACCGGCATCGTCAGCAACGGCGAGAGGTCGCGCTCGCTCACTCCGAGTTTCGCCAGATACGTCCGGGTTCGCTCGGTCGCGTGGCGCGGGCCCGACGCCGTCACCTGCTGCCCGCTCATCGTGATCGCGCGGTGGAACAGTCCGCGCGCGGCAGGCATCGCCATCAGCGTCGCGATCTTCGCGCCCCCGCCCGATTGCCCGAAGACCGTTACGCAACCCGGGTTACCCCCGAACGCCGCGATGTTATCGCGCACCCATTCGAGCGCGAGGATCAGGTCGAGCTGCCCGGCATTGCCGCTGTCGGGAAACCGCGGATCCAGTTCGGCGAGGTAGAGATAACCGAACGCGTTGAGCCGGTGATTGACCGTCACCACCACGACATCCCCCCGCGCGGCCAGCGCCGCGCCGTCGTTCAGCGGATCGGTGACGCTCCCGGTCGTGTACGCACCGCCGTGGAAATAGACCATGACCGGCTTCTTGGCCGGCACGGTCGGTGCCTTGGTCCAGATGTTCAGGAACAGGCAGTCTTCAGACTGCGGATCGTACCGCCCCCGTTGTGGGGAAGCAGGCCCGAAGTCCCCGACCCGCCGAATCGCGCCGCGCTGACCGAATGGCGCCGGTGCGCGAAATCGCTCCGCAGTCCCGTAGCGAATGCCGAGAAACGAGCCGAGCTTCTCGTCATCGAGACGCCCAGTGATCCTTCCCGCTGAGCAATCCACCGCGAACGGAGCAAATCGCCGGGCTTGAAGCGGCGTAGCCGCTAACGCTCCCGCCAAAAGCACCCCGCCGACTACGGCTCGTCTGCTGACCTCAGCGGCGGACATCCAGCCCGCCCGCGAGATACGCATCGACATCGGCCTGACGGAACAGCGACGCATCGCCCGGCAGCGAATGCTTGAGCGCCGCGAGCGCCAGCCCGGTCCGCGCGGCATCCGCCGGACTCCCGCCGCGCCCGAGCGCATGAAGCACGCCCGCCGCGAACGCATCGCCGCCGCCGATCCGATCGACGATCCCCGCCAGCGTGACCTCCTCGGTCTGCGCGACGCCGCCGCGGGTATCGATCCGCGCCGACAGCCGATTGAGGTCGGCATTATCGACATGCCGCGCCGTCGACGCGATCGTCTGAAGTTTCGGGAACGCCGCGAACGCCGCGTCGGCCGCCTCGCGCCGCCGGTCCTCGCCATCGCCCGAAAAATCCTGGCCCAGCAGCAGCGCGATGTCGCGGTGGTTGCCGAACATCAGATCGGCGTGCTCGACCAGCCCGGTCAGGATCGCGCGCGGGTTTGCGTCCCATCGTTCCCACAATTTTCCGCGCCAATTGCCGTCGAACGACACCGCAATCCCGCGTTCGCTCGCCGCGCGCACCGCCGCCAGCGCGCTCGCCGCCGGCACCGGGCCAAGCGCAGGCGTGATCCCCGACAAATGCAGCCGGTCGATCCCGCTCAGCAGCGTGTCCCACTCCCACGCGTCGCTCGGCGTCTCGGCAAACGCCGACCACGCCCGGTCGTAGATCACCTCAGTCGCGCGCAGCCCCGCGCCCGACGTGACGAAGTACAGCCCCATGCGCTCGCCGCGCGACAGGATGCGCGACACATCGACCCCGTGCCCGCGTAGCGTCGTCAGCGCCGCCCGCCCCAGGTCGTTATCGGGCAGCGCGCTGGCAAAGGCGACATCGTCGCCGAGCCGCGCCAGCTGGGTCGCAACATTCGCTTCGGCGCCTGCCACCCACACGTCGAGCCGCGGGGTCTGCAACAGCAATTCGCGCCCCGGCGGCGAAAGCCGGAGCATGATTTCACCGAAGGCTAAAAGGCGCGCCATCCCCACTCCCGTTCGTGCTGAGCGAAGTCGAAGCACGCTTGCCGCAATTCGGTGCCCTTCGACTACGCGCAGGGCGAACCGCTTTTGTAGTTGTCGTTCGCCTACCGCGCCAGCCAACCGCCGTCGACCGCCAGGATATGGCCCGTGACGTACCTTGCCGCATCCGACGCCAGGAACACGGCTGCCCCGCCCAGATCGCTCGGATCACCCCACCGCCCGGCCGGAATTCGCTCCATGATCGACCGGTTGCGCGCTTCGTCGGCCTGCAACGCCGCGGTGTTGTTGGTCGCGATATAGCCCGGTGCGATCGCGTTCACGTTCACGCCCTTCGCCGCCCATTCGTTGGCGAGCAATTTGGTCAGCCCGCCGATCCCCGCCTTCGACGCGGTATAGCTCGGTACCCGGATCCCGCCCTGAAAGGTCAGCATGGACGCGATGTTGATGATACTTCCCCCGCCGCTCGCGATCATGTGCCGCCCCGCCGCCTGGCACAGGAAGAACACCGATTTCAGATTGGTGTCGATGACCGCGTCCCAATCCTCCTCGCTGAAATCGACGGCGTCGGCGCGGCGGATGATCCCGGCATTGTTGACCAGAATGTCGAGCCCGCCGAGCTTCGCCAGCGTCTCGTCCACCACCCTCTGCACCGGCTCGATCGTCGACAGGTCGGCCGACACGATCTCCGCGCCCCGCCCAAGCGCACGAACCTGTTGCGCGGTCTCCTCCGCCGGGGTGCGTCCGACCAGCGCCACGTCGGCGCCTGCCGCCGCGAGCGCGAGCGCGATCGCCTGGCCGATGCCGGTGTTGGCGCCGGTCACGAGCGCGACGCGGCCCGAAAGATCGAAGGGGTTCGTCACGGGCGATCAGGCCATGGCTGGCGCAGGCGCCGACACGGTCTTGAGGTAGCCGGCGATCGCTTCGTCCTTTGCATTGGCATAGAAATGCTCGGCGAATTGCTCGCCCGCGATGGTCTTGCGCAGCACATCCTGATCGACCGTCTTCAGCACGGTCAGCATGTCGCGGCAGGTCACGTCCTTCAGCCCTTTCAGGATCCCGCGGTTGGTGCGCATGATCTCGGCGCGCTCCTTGGGATACCCCAGGCCCCGCTCGCCATCGAACAGCTTGCGATACACGTCCTGCAGGTTGAGTTCCGCGGCCCAGCCGAAGCCCTTGGCATAGGGCATCGAAATCGCGTTACCGTCGTTGATCTGACCGAACAGAAACGCATCGGTCGGGTCGATCACCAGCCCGCA
>JAZKGJ010000060.1:0-7224 GCA_040385975.1 Pseudomonadota bacterium
AGGACGCGGCCCTTTCACGGCTGAAGCACGGGTTCGATTCCCGTAGGGGTCACCACCTTATCCGGGGAGACCCCATGCCCCACGTTTCCACCAACGGCGTCGAATTGTTCTACGAGGATTTCGGCGACCCCGCCGACCCTGCGATCCTGCTCGTCATGGGGCTCGGCACGCAGCTGATCGCGTGGCCCGATGGCTTGGTCGATCGCCTGGTCGCGGGCAGCTTTCGGGTCATCCGCTACGACAATCGCGACATCGGCCAATCGACCCACCTGCACGGCGCGAAGGCGGTGTCGCCGATCCGCGCGATGATTTCGGCGCGGCTCGGGTTCAAGTTTCCGGTCGCCTACACGCTGACCGACATGGCTGCCGACGCGATTGGGCTGCTCGATGCGCTCGGGATCGAGCGCGCGCATCTGGTGGGCGCCTCGATGGGCGGAATGATCGCGCAGCTGATGGCGGCGAACTGGCCCGACCGCGTGCTCAGCCTGACGTCGGTGAGGTCGTCTTCCGGCGCCGGCGGGCTGCCCGGCCCGGCGCCGCAGGTGCAGAAGATGCTGCTGCGCAAGCCGCCCAGCCACATCGACCGCGCCACTGCGGTGAAGCTTGGGGTCGAGGTGCTGACCGCGATCGGGCATCCCGATCCGGCGCGGCCCACGCATGCCTATGCCGAGATGGCGGGGCGCGCTTACGACCGCGGCTTCAATCCGCTCGGCACGCGGCGGCAATTGCTGGCGATCGTCGCCGACGGCAACCGCTCGGACCGGCTGGCGAAGATCGCCGCGCCCACGCTGATCATCCACGGCGCGGCCGACCCACTAATCCCGTTCGCGCACGCCGAGGACCTCGTGAAACGCATCCCCGGCGCCCGGCTCGAGCGCATCGATCAGATGGCGCATGACCTGCCACCGTCGCAGCTTCCCCACGTCGCCGATCTGGTTCTCGATCACGCGCGCGCCGCCCTTCCCCGCCCCGCCGTGGCCACCGCCTAGGAGCAATTTCACTCACCGTTCGTCCTGAGCTTGTCGAAGGACGTGTTCCGGGGCACGTGCTTCGACAGGCTCAGCACGGACGGGCTTGACGCGGGAGATTGGGTAGATGGCCGACATGGCGCGTTTCGACTGGGCCGACCCGTTCCGGCTCGACGACCAGCTCGAAGACGACGAACGGATGATTCGGGACAGCGCGCGGGCCTACGCTGAGGACAAGCTCGCGCCGCGGATCGCGAACGCCTTCGCCAATGAGGAAACCGACCCCGCGATCTTCCGCGAAATGGGCGAGCTCGGGCTGTTAGGACCGACCATTCCCGAGGAATATGGCGGGGTCGGCGCGTCCTACGTCGCCTACGGGCTGGTCGCGCGCGAGGTCGAGCGGATCGACAGCGGCTACCGTTCGATGATGAGCGTTCAGTCGAGCCTCGTGATGTTTCCGATCTACGCCTATGGCTCGGAGGAGCAGAAGCGGAAGTATCTGCCCAAGCTGGCGAGTGGTGAATTCATCGGCTGCTTTGGCCTCACCGAACCCGACGCCGGCTCCGACCCCGGCGGGATGAAGACCCGCGCGGTGAAGACCCCCACCGGCTACCGCATCTCGGGCAGCAAGACCTGGATCAGCAACGCGCCGATCGCCGACGTCTTCGTGATCTGGGCAAAGTCCGACGAACACGGCGGCGGCATCCGCGGCTTCGTCCTCGACAAGGGGATGGCCGGGCTGACGACGCCCAAGATCGAAGGCAAGCTGAGCCTGCGTGCGTCGGTGACCGGCATGATCATGATGGACGATGTCGAGGTGGGCGACGACGCGCTCCTGCCCGATGTGCAGGGGCTGAAGGGTCCGTTCGGCTGCCTCAACCGCGCGCGCTACGGGATCAGCTGGGGCAGCCTCGGCGCGGCCGAATTCTGCTTCCACGCCGCGCGGCAGTACGGCCTCGACCGTGCACAGTTCAGCAAGCCACTCGCCGCGAACCAGCTGTATCAGAAGAAGCTTGCCGACATGGAGACCGAGATCGCGCTCGGGCTCCAGGCGTCGCTGCGCGTCGGCCGGCTGATGGACGAAGGCAAGTTCGCGCCCGAGATGATCTCGATCGTCAAGCGCAACAACGTCGGCAAGGCGCTCGATATCGCGCGAGCATCGCGCGATATGCACGGCGGCAACGGGATCACGTTGGAATATGGCGTGATGCGGCACCTGATGAACCTGGAGACCGTCAACACCTACGAAGGTGCGCACGACGTCCACGCGCTGATCCTGGGGCGCGCGATCACGGGAATCGCGGCGTTCTGAACGATAGTCGTCAGCCCCTCGCCGGCCTGAAGGTCGTCGAACTCGCCCGCATCCTGGCCGGGCCGTGGGCCGGGCAAACGCTCGCCGACCTGGGTGCGGAGGTGGTCAAGGTCGAAGCCCCGCAGGGCGACGACACCCGCACCTGGGGTCCACCGTTCGTAGACGACGGTGGCGGTCAGCGATCGGCAGCGTATTTCCACGCCTGCAACCGCGGCAAGTCGAGCGTCGTCGCCGATTTTACCGACCCCGCAGACGTCGCCCGCGTCCGCGCGCTGATCGCCGAGGCCGACGTGGTGATCGAGAATTTCAAGGTTGGCGGGCTCGCGAAATACGGTCTCGATTACGCCAGCCTCGCCGCCGATCACCCCCGGCTGATCTACTGCTCGATCACCGGCTTCGGACAGGACGGCCCCTACGCGCATCGCCCCGGCTACGATTTCGTGATCCAGGGGATGGGCGGGATCATGGACCTGACCGGCGAGCCCGACGGCGCGCCGCAGAAGTCGGGCGTGGCGTTCGCCGACATCTTCACCGGGCTCTACAGCGTGATCGCGATCCAGGCCGCGCTGGCGATGCGTGATCGCACCGGTCGCGGACAACATATCGACATGAGCCTGCTCGATGTGATGACCGGCGTGCTCGCCAATCAGGCGATGAACTATTTCGTCGGCGGGGAATCGCCGCCGCGGGTCGGCAATGCGCACCTCAACGTCAGCCCCTATGCGGTGTTTCCGTGCAGCGACGGCTGGTTCATCCTGGCCGCGGGCAACGACGCGCAATATCTGCGCGCGGTGGCGGTGCTGGGGATCGCGCCGCGTCCCGAATGGGCCAGCAACGCGGGCCGGCTGGAGCACCGCACCGCGTTGTTCGCGGCGATCGAAGCAGCCACCCGGCTCCGCGCGCGCGACGACCTGCTCGCCGCGCTGGAGGCGGCCGGGGTCCCGGTCGGCCCGATCAACACCGTCGAGCAAGCGTTCGCCGACCCGCAAGTCGTCCACCGCGAAATGCGAATCGCGGTCGCCCGCCCCGACGGCACCACGCTGCCCGGGCTGCGCAGTCCGTTCCGCTTTTCCGACGCGGACCTCGCGACCGGCCGCGCCGCCCCCCGGCTAGGCGAAGGCGGCGGTTTCCGGTAACATCGCGCGCAAGCAATCAGGAGAGTCCCATGGCCACCGCTGTCCTCCGCAATTCGCAAATGTTCGAAGCCGAATGGGCCGCGCGGCAGGAGCTCGCCGCCTGCTACCGCATCTTCGACATGCTCGGCTGGTCGGAGATGATCTACAACCACATCACCGTGAAGCTGGATGACGAGGACGGCGCGTTCCTGATCAACCCGTTCGGGCTGCACTTCAGCGAAGTGACCGCATCGAGCCTGGTCAAGATCGACATCGACGGGAACAAGCTCGACGACAATCCCTACCCGGTCAACCGCGCCGGCTTCGTCCAGCACGCTTTGTTCCACCGCCACCTGCCCGACGCGCATTGCATCATGCATACGCACACCACCGCGGGCATGGCGGTGTCGAGCGTCGAGGGCGGGCTGCGGCCGGTCAATTTCTACGCGTGCAACTTCGCCGGGCAGATCGCGTATCACGATTTCGAGGGCGTCACGGTGCGGGACGAAGAGGGCGAGCGGCTGCTCGAGCATCTCGGCAACAAGCGAGTGATGCTGCTCAAGAACCACGGCATCCTGGTGATGGGCAAGACGCTGCCCGAAGCGTTCATCAAACATTGGTCGCTGCAACGCGCGTGCGAGATTCAGGTCGCGACCGCGGGGATGGGCAAGCCGCTCGAAGTCACACAGGACGTGATCGACGTCCATCAGCGCGACCTGCACATGGCGCAGGTACCCGGCGGGGCCGGCGCGGCGGATTTCGCGGCGATGGTTCGCAAGGTCGACAAGATCGACACGAGCTGGCGCGACTAGGCACGCTTGACCAAGCTCACCGTCAACAACCAGCCGGTCGAATACCGGCTACCGCCCGACACGCCCCTGTTGTGGGCATTGCGCGACGCGTCCAACCTGACCGGGACCAAATACGGCTGCGGGATGGGGCAGTGCGGCGCGTGCACGGTCGATGTCGACGGTGCCGCGGTCCGTTCGTGCCAGGTCACGATCGCCGCGGTCGAAGGGACCTTCGTCACCACGATCGAGGGGCTGTCGCGCGATCGCAGCCACGCGGTGCAGCAGGCGTTCGTCGCCGCCAATGTGATCCAGTGCGGGTTCTGCACCCCCGGCATGGTCATGGCCGCCGCCGCGCTGATCAAGGCGAATCCGAACCCCAGCGAAGAGGATATCCGCGGCGGGATCACGAACCTGTGCCGCTGCGGCACCTATCCGCGGCTGATCGACGCGATCCAGCTGGCGGCGCGGATCGCGCGCGGCGACGAACCGGTCGATGCCGCCCCCCGCCCCGGAATCGACCCGGCAACCGCGGCGCGCAAGGTGCCCGCGCTGACGCCGCCGGGGCGCTGATGCTTTCTATTGGCTGACAGCGACATTCAGCCGCCACTCAACCGACTCGGTTCACTTGCATTGCCATGGCGCCGGCCCATTTGCCGGTTTGGGAGGCCGGTTATGCGTAAATTTCTCTCGATTGCCCTGCTCGCGAGCGTCGCGGTTCCGACCGTTGCGATTGCGCAGGACGACAACCCGCGGCGTGGTGAGCGCGGCCTAAACCGCCGCGCCGAACGCACCGAGCAACGTGCCGAACGTCAGGCGGAGCGCGCCGAACAGCGCGTCGAACGAGCGCCAGTTGCCCCGCAAGTTCAGCCGATGGAACGGCAGCGCCAGGCCCAACCTGCCTATACTGTCCAGGCGGACGGTCAGGGCGAGCGCGGTCGGCGCACCGGTCGGGGTGGCGACGCTTCGCGCGACGGACGACGGGGTGGGGTCGATGCGGGCATTGCAGCACAAATTCTTCCCCCCGCGGGCCAGGCGCAGAGCCGCGCGCAAGTCGAAACCCGCGATGGCCGCCGCGCCGGCCGCGCCGATCGCAACGATAACGATCGGCGCGACTGGAACGGTAATCGCAATGGTGCCGATGCGCGCCGGGACTGGAACGGCAATCGCAACGGCGCGGACGGACGCCGCGACTGGAACGACGGCAATCGCAACTGGAACGGCAACAACCGCAATTGGAACCGGAGCTGGCGGTCGGATAATCGCTACGACTGGCAGCGCTATCGCGGCTCCAATCGCTATGCCTTCCGCCTGCCGCGCTATTACGCGCCCTACGGTTACGGTTACGGCTATCGCCGCTTCTCGATCGGCGCGACGCTGTTTCACGGGCTGTTCGCGCAGGATTACTGGATCGGCGACCCCTACGCCTACCGCCTGCCGCCCGCCGGTTGGCCGTATCAGTGGGTGCGCTATTACGACGACGCTCTGCTCGTCGATACGCGGTCGGGCTATGTCGTCGATGTGATCGAAGGCATTTTCTGGTGACGTGATCGGATGCGCCCGGCGGCTTCCCGAAAGCCGCCGGGCGCGTTACGCGGGGCCGCGATGAGCCTGTTCCGCACGCCCCTGATGTCCCCCAAGACCCGCGCCCGTTGGGGCAGCGCGGTCGCCGCGCAGCTTGACGGCGATCCCAATGTCAGCCGGATACCGACCGACCATGCGCAGGCGTATTTCGTCGAGAATTTCCTGACTCCGGCGCAGTGCGACACGCTGATCGCGATCATCGACGTCAATCGCCGCCCGTCGACTACGCTTGCCACCGACCGCGATCCGGGCTTCCGCACCAGCGACAGCTGCGACATGGACCGCTGGTCGCCCGCCGTCGAGCCGATCGACAATGCGATCGCCGACCTGCTCGGCATTACCCGCGAAAACGGTGAGACAATGCAGGGGCAGCGTTATGCCCCGGGCCAGCATTTCCGCGCGCACCACGATTATTTCCACGAAGGCCAGGATTATTTTGCCGACGTCACCAAGCTGGGCGGCCAGCGCACCTGGACCGCGATGATCTATTTGAACGCGGTCGAGGCGGGCGGTGCGACCTGGTTTCCGCAAGCCGGCTTCCGCGTCGAGCCGCGCCCGGGGCTGTTGCTCGCCTGGAACAACATGAAGCCCGACGGCAATCCCAACATCAGCACGCTGCACGAAGGCATGGCGGTCGAGGCCGGGACCAAATACATCGTCACCAAATGGTTTCGCGAGGGCCGCTGGCTGCCGGCTGCATAGCCGTCGCCCGGCGTTGGCCTGGGCCGCTGGCCATGCACAGACTTTCACCGCAAGCGGTCTCGGCCTTCGCCGGGACGACGAAATCTCTCACCATCGTTCCCATCGCGCGCTTTGCGCGTTAGCGAGCGCGACCCCGATGACCGACCTCAGCAAAATCCTCTCCGCCACCGCGCCGCTCACGCTCGCCGGAATTCCCGGTGGATTTGCCCCGTGGCTGCTCGCCGATCTCGCCCGCGCCGCGGCGCCGCGCCGGGTGGTCGTGATCGCCCCCGACGAGGCGGCGCTGCGCGCGCTTGCCGCGACCGCGCCGTTCTTCGCGCCCGATCTCGACATCGTCACCATTCCGGCGTGGGACTGCCTGCCCTACGATCGCGCCTCGCCGACCTTGCGCGTGATGGCGGAGCGGCTCGCCGGGCTGCACCGCCTGCAGAGCAAGCCCATCAGGCCGCAACTCGTCCTCACGACCGCCAACGCCGCGACCCAGCGCACGCTGACCCCGTTCCGCATCCGTCAGCTCGTCGCGACGCTGAAACCAGGCGAGCGGATCGGCCGCGACAAGCTCGGCGCGTTGCTCCAGGCTAACGGCTACGTTCGCACCGATACCGTTCATGATCAGGGCGAATATGCGGTCCGCGGCGGCATCGTCGACTTGTTCCCGAGCGGCGAGACGATGGCACTGCGGCTCGACTTCTTCGGCGACGAGATCGAAAGCGTGCGGCAATTCGACCCCGCCGACCAGCGCACCGTCGGACGGC
>JAZKGJ010000061.1:0-7933 GCA_040385975.1 Pseudomonadota bacterium
CCGGCGGCACCGCGGCGGTCCGGGTGCGGGCGGCGAATGCGGCCGGGGCCGACATCGTCGCGCTGAAGGCGGGGCCGGCGCCGCCGGCGCGGCCCGACACCCCGCCGGTGCTGCTGAACGCGCTGCGGGCGAAATTGAATGGCACGTTGGGGCAGGCCGGACCAGAGCCAGCGCGCCCCGCGCCGGTCGCGACCCGGGCTCCGGTCCGGCCCGCCCCAGTGGCCCGCCCGGCTGTCACCCCCGCGCGCACGTCGGCCGGCGCGACGGGTTATTACATCCAGGTCGCGGCGGTCGCCGACGCCGCGCGCGCACGGTCGGTCGCGCAGGCGGTCGGTGGGTCGATGTCGCTGGCGAACGGCCTCTACCGCGTGCGCTTCGGCCCGTTCGACGACCTGCGCACCGCACAGGCGGCGCGTGACGAGGTCGCAGGGCGCGGCTATGGCGACGCCAGAATCGTCCGCCAGGATTGATCGCTGTCGCAACCCGAGAAGCCGAGTATCCGATGAAGCCCGCCAAATTCGCCCTGACCGCCCTGATCGCCGCGATTACGATGCCCACCGCCGCCGCGGCACCCGGGTTCGATACGCCCGCGCCGGTCGCGTATCTGGTCGATCTGTCGTCGGATGCGGTGCTGTTTACCAAGGACGCCGACCGGCGGATGCCGCCGGCATCGATGGCCAAGATCATGACGGTCTATGTCGCGTTCGACCTGCTCAAACAGGGCAAGATCAAGCTGAGCGACCAGTTCGAGGTGCGGCCCGAGACGTGGCGGCGCTGGCACGGACCCGCGGCGGGATCGACGATGTTCCTGTCGACCGGTGAGCGGGTCAGTGTCGAAAACCTGCTGAAGGGCATCGTGACGCTGTCGGGCAACGACGCATGCGTCGTCCTGGCGGAAGGGATCGCGGGGACCGAGCAGGCCTTCGTCGAGCACATGAATCGCGCCGCGAAGAAGCTGGGGCTGAGCAACAGCAATTTCGGCAATTCGAACGGCTGGCCGGACGGCGGGATCACCTTCACGACCGCGCGCGACCTGGCGAAGCTGGCCGAAGCGACGATCCTGGAACATCCGCAATATTACAAGAAATTCTATTCGCTGCCGAGCTTCACCTGGGGGCGGACGATGGGGGCGGGCGACGCCATCACGCAGGCGAATCGCGATCCGTTGCTGGGGCGCGTGGCCGGGGCGGACGGGCTGAAGACCGGGCATACCGACGAGGCGGGTTACGGCTTCACCGGGTCGGCGGACCAGAACGGACGGCGGCTGATCATGGTGATGGCGGGGTTGACCAGCTTCAACCAGCGCCGCGAGGAATCGGTCCGGTTCATGGACTGGGGATTTCGCGCGTGGAAAGCGCAGCCGATCGTCGCCAAGGGCAAGCGTGTCGAGAGCGCCGAGGTACAGCTGGGCGACGCATCGACCGTCGGGCTGGTCGCGCCGCGCAATCTGACCGTGACGTTGCCCGGCGGCGGGGTGCTCACCCCCGACATGCGGTTGCGGGTCGTGTACGAAGGACCCGTGAAGGCACCGATCAAAGCGGGGCAGCACATCGCCGATTTGATCGTCGAAACCCCCGAAATGGCGCCGCAGCGGCTGCCGCTGGTGGCCGAGACCGATGTCGGTGAGGCCGGTTTCTTTCGCCGCGCGTGGGCCGGGCTCGCTTCGTTCTTCGGATGAGCATGGGCCGCTTCATCTCGCTCGAAGGGGGCGAGGGGGCGGGCAAATCGACCCAGGCGCGCGCCGTGGCGGCGGCTCTCGATGCGCGCGGCATTCACGCTATCGTCACCCGCGAACCCGGCGGCAGCGACGGGGCGGAAGCGATCCGCGCGTTGCTGATGGAGGGCGCGGCGACCCGCTGGAGTCCGCACACCGAGGCGTTGCTGTTCGCCGCCGCGCGTGCGGATCACGTCGAACGAACAATTCGGCCGGCGTTGGGGGCCGGAAATTGGGTGATCGCCGACCGTTATCTCGACAGCAGCCGCGCCTATCAGGGCGCAGCGGGAGGGATCGATGACGCCGCGATCCTGGCGCTGCACGGATTCGGGTCGAAAGGGCTGCTGCCTGACCGCACGATCCTGCTGACCCTGCCCGAACACGAAGGTGAACGCCGCGCGACCGGCCGCGATGGGGCCGCCGCCGATCGCTTCGCGGCGCGCGGGGCGGCGTTCCATACCGCGGTTGCAGATGCCTTCGCGGGGTTCGCCACCGCCGAGCCCGACCGCTTCCGCAGCGTCGATGCTGCCGGCGCGGCGGACGCGGTTACCGATCGGATCATGGCCGCGCTGGCGGACCTGCTGCCGTGACCGAATTGATCGGCAATGCCGCGGCGCGCGCCGAATTCGCCGGGGTCGCGGCGGGGTCTGCGCTGCATCACGCGTGGCTGATCGCCGGGCCGCAGGGGGTGGGGAAGGCAAGTTTCGCACGGGCGATGGCGGCGCAATTGCTCGGTACGACGGTCGATAACGCCATGATCGCCGCGGGGTCGCACCCCGATTACCGCGAATTGAAGCGGCTGCCCAAGGACACCGAGAAGCCCGATCAGGATCTGGCGCGCAGCATTCCGATCGCGCAGATCCGCGGCCTGCTGCCGATGTTCGCGACCCGGCCGACCTATTCGGAGCGGCGCGTCATCGTCATCGACGCGATCGACGACGTCGAACGCCCCGGGGCGTCCAACGCCTTGCTCAAGAGCCTCGAGGAACCGCCCGCCGGGACGATTTTCCTGCTCGTCAGCCATGCGCCAAGCCGGCTGTTGCCGACGATCCGCTCGCGGTGCCGGGTGTTGCGCTTTGCCGGACTCGCCGACGACGAGGTGGCACAGGTGATCGCGCGCGCGATGCCGACGGCGGGGGAGGCGGAGGTCGCGGCGCTGGTCGCGGTCGCGGGCGGCTCGCCCGGGCGCGCATTGGGATTTGCCGGGCTCGACCTGGCTGGGATCGACCGCGCGCTCGGCGCGATCGCGCAGAGCGGCGATCCCAGCAATGCCGCGCGCTCGGCGTTGGCGAAGGCGCTGGGCGGCAAGGCTGCGCAGCTACGCTACGAGCTGTTCCTGGAACGCGCGCCGCGCTTCATCGCCGATCGCGCGCGGCAGTCGGCGGGCGGCGCGCTGAAACAGGCGCTCGATCTCTACGACGCCGCGCGTTCCCTGGCAGGCAGCGCGCGCGGGTTGTCGCTCGACCCGCAAGCGACCGTGTACGAAATGGCCGGGCTGGTGGCGGCGCTTCCGCGCGGCTAGGCGTTCGACATGGCCGAGCCCTATTACATCACGACCGCGATCAGTTACCCGAACGGTCGCCCGCACATTGGCCATGCCTATGAGGCGATCGCCGCCGACGCCATCGCGCGCTATCACCGGCTGGCCGGGCGCGACGTGCTGTTCCAGACCGGCACCGACGAACATGGGCTCAAGATGGTCCAGACCGCGCGCGAACAGGGCCGCGAGGTGCGCGCGCTGGCCGACGAAATGTCGGGCTATTTCCAGGCGATGTGCGACGCGCTGAACATCTCGTACGATCGCTTTATTCGCACCACCGACCCCGATCATCACCGCGCCAGTCAGGCGATCTGGCAGGCGATGGCCGATGCCGGCGACCTGTATCTCGACCGGTATGAGGGCTGGTATTCGGTCCGCGATGAGGCCTTCTACGACGAAAAGGAGTTGGTCGAGGAGGGGGAGCAAAAACTGTCGCCGCAGGGCACGCCGGTCGAATGGACCGCCGAGGAGACGTGGTTCTTCCGCCTGTCGAAATATCAGCAACCTTTGCTCGACCTCTACACCGCGAATCCCGATTTCATTCGTCCCGAAAGCCGGCGCAACGAGGTGATGCGTTTCGTCGAAGGGGGACTCAGCGACCTCAGCGTCTCTCGCACCAGCTTCGATTGGGGCGTGCCGGTGCCGGGCAGCCCGGGACACGTGATGTACGTGTGGGTCGATGCGCTGACCAACTATCTGACCGGGACTGGCTATCCCGATGCCATGACGGCGCATTGGCCGGTCGACGTGCATCTGATCGGCAAGGACATCGTGCGTTTCCACGCGGTCTATTGGCCCGCGTTTCTGCTATCGGCGGGAATTGCGCTGCCCAAATCGGTGTTCGGGCACGGTTTCCTGCTCCACCGTGGCGAGAAGATGTCGAAGAGTCTGGGCAACGTGGTCGATCCGATCGCGCTGAGCGAGGCGTTCGGAGTCGATGCGCTGCGCTATTTCCTGCTTAGGGAAGTGAGTTTCGGGCAGGATGGCAGCTATTCGGCCGAGGCGATCGTGACCCGGGTCAATGCCGATCTGGCCAATGGGCTGGGCAATCTTGCGCAACGGTGCCTGTCGATCATCGCGAAGGCCTGTGGCGGGGTGGTTCCCGCGCCGGCCTCTGCGGTGGCCGAGCCGGAGTATGGCGATCTGGCGGGCAAGGTGCGCGACTTTATGGCGGAGCTGCGGTTGAACGAGGCGCTGGAGGCGATCTGGGAGGCGGTGCGGCATTTGAACGGCTATTTCGCCGATCATGCGCCGTGGGCGCTGCGCAAGACCGACCCGGCCGCCGCCGATGCGGTGCTCTATCACACCGCCGAACACGTCCGGCGGATCGCGATCCTGGTGCGTTGGGTGATTCCGGCCAGCGCCGATACGCTGCTCGACCAATTGGCGCAGTCCGCAACAGCGCGCGATTTCGCCGCCTTGGGGAAGGTGCTCGTGCCCGGCACCGTGCTGCCGCCGCCGAGCGGGGTGTTCCCGCGGCTAGAGCTGCCAGCCTGATGCTCGCCGACAGCCATTGCCACCTGAATTACAAGGGGTTGGCGGAGGATCAAGCCGCCGTGCTGGCGCGCGCGCGGGCGCGGGGGGTCACCGCGATGCTCAACATTGCCACGCGCGAAAGCGAATGGGACGCGGTGCTGGCGACCGCGGAGGCCGAAAACGACGTCTGGGCGACCGTTGGCATTCACCCGCACGAGGCCGATCAGCACGCCCATGTCGATACCGCCAAGCTGGTCGCGCGCGCGACGCATCCGCGGGTGGTTGGGATCGGTGAGAGCGGGCTCGACTATTACTACGACAAGTCCGATCGTGCGCAGCAGCAGATCAGCTTTCGCGCGCATATCGCGGCGGCGCGAGAGGCGGGCGTGCCGATCGTGGTCCATACCCGCGATGCCGAGGACGATACCGCCGCGATCCTGGCCGACGAGCTCGACAAGGGCCAATTCGCGGGGGTCATCCACTGTTTTACCGGCACCGGCGCGTTCGCCGACCGGGCGCTGGCGCTCGGCTTCTACGTGTCGATTTCGGGAATCGTGACATTCAGGAACGCGCGCGATCTGCAGGAGACCGCGGCGCGGCTGCCGCTCGAGCGGCTGCTGATCGAAACCGACGCGCCGTTTCTGGCGCCCGTGCCGCACCGGGGCAAGCCGGGCGAGCCAGCCTTCGTCGCCGACACGGCGGCGTTCCTGGCGGAGCTGCGCGGCGAGCCGGTCGAGACGCTGACCCGCGCGACCGCGGAGAATTTCCATACCCTGTTCGCCAAGACGCGCGCGTGAAGGTCCGGCTGCTCGGGGCGGGGACATCGTCCGGGGTGCCGCGAATCGGCAATGACTGGGGCGCGTGCGACCCGGCCGAGCCGCGCAACCGGCGAACCCGTGCGTCGCTGCTGGTCGACTCGGGCGCGACGCGTCTGCTGATCGACACCAGTCCCGATCTGCGCGAGCAATTGCTGGCGGCGGGCGTGGCGAGCGTCGATGCGGTCATCTGGACGCACGATCACGCCGATCACACCCATGGCATCGACGATCTGCGCCAGCTGTTTCATACCCGCGGCAGCGCCATCCCGGGCTATGCGCGCGGCGTGACCAGAACGGCTATCGAGCACAAATTCGGATATGTGGTGCGCGGCAACGATGGCTATCCGCCGACCGTCGATCTGCACAACCTCAATGACTTGCAACGCTTTCCTGACCTGATCGTAAAAGTCATGGATCAGCCGCACGGGTCGATTTCCTCCGCCGGTTTACGGTTCGAGGCGGCGGGCAAGGCGATCGGCTATGCCACCGACTTTCACACGATGACCGATGCGATGCGCAGCCTATATGCCGACCTCGACATATGGATCGTCGATGCGTTGCGTGAGCGGCCGCACCCGAGCCATCCGACGGTCGCGCAGGTGATCGCCTGGGCCGCCGAACTGGCACCCAAACGCACCGTGCTGATGCACATGGACCAGTCGCTCGACTATCGGACATTGTGCGGTTCGCTGCCAAGCGGGATCGAGCCGGGTTACGATGGGCTGGAAATCGCGGCGTGAGCGAGCCCCGGGCGATGGATCTGGTCTTCTACCTGCTGGTGCTGATCCTGCCGCTGTCGGCGCTGATCGCGCGCCGGCTGCCGCTGGGCGCGATGGTCAAGATGGCGCTGGCGTGGGTCGCGATCTTTGGCGTGCTATTGATTCTGGTCGGAGAGCGGGAGCGGTTCCGACCGGTCTGGGACGGCATCACCGAGCTGTTCGGCGACAACGATCAGATCGTTAGCGGCCGGACCGTCCGGATCACGATGGACGCGGACGGGCATTTCTGGGCACGCGCCCGGATCAACGGCGTCGCGGTGCGGATGCTGGTCGACAGCGGCGCGACCACCACGGCGCTGACCGAAGCGACTGCGAGTGACGCCGGCGTGGCAATCGATTCCGGTTTCGGTACGGCGATTGAGACCGCCAACGGGCCGGTCGTGGCCAGCCGCGCGGAAATTGCCGCACTTGACCTCGGCACGATCATGGCGCGCGGCTTGCCGGTCGTGGTGTCGCCGGCATTCGGCGATACCGACGTGCTGGGCATGAATTTTCTCTCGCGGCTTAAGGCATGGCGGGTGGAAGGGCGGGTCCTCGTGCTGGAACCACCACAGTGACGCGTTATTTACATAATGTCTATTATCGGACTGGAACGATGAGGTGAGCAGGGAGGCTGTGGCCCCTATCGAGCGACTGCTTATCATCATGGCGCGGCTGCGCGATCCGGTCGACGGTTGCGAATGGGACCGTGCACAGAGTTTCGCGACGATCGCGCCGTACACGATCGAGGAAGCCTATGAGGTCGCCGACGCGATTGCGCGCGACGACCTGAACGACCTCAAGGATGAACTCGGCGACCTGTTGCTTCAGGTCGTGTTTCACGCCCGCATCGCCGAAGAAGCCGGCGCGTTCGACTTCGCCGCGGTCGCCGACGCGATCGCCGACAAGATGGAACGCCGGCATCCGCACATCTTCGGCACCGCCGCGGCCAGCCCTGGGTGGGAGCAATTGAAGGCGGAGGAACGCGCATCACGCGGTGGCGGCGCGCTGGCGGGCGTCGCGGTCGGGCTGCCGGCGCTGCTGCGTGCCGAAAAGCTGCAACGGCGCGCGGCGCGGGTCGGGTTCGACTGGCCGGGTGCTGCCGGGCCGCGCGCCAAGATCGACGAAGAGCTGGCTGAAATCGCCGACGCATCCAACGAAGAGCGCGAAGGTGAAGTCGGCGACCTGCTGTTCGCGGTCGTAAACTATGCCAGGCACCTCGGTATCGATGCCGAGGCCGCTTTGCGCAGTGCGAATGGCAAGTTCGAACGGCGCTTCGCGGCGATGGAACGCGCCGCCGGCGATAACTTCACCGCATTGTCGCTCGATGAAAAGGAGCTGTTGTGGGTCGCCGCCAAACAGGCCGAACGCGACGCCTAGCGCTGTTGAAAGCGTTCATAATCGCGCGGTGACAGGCGGACTTCGTACACCGTCCGATCGTCCGCCGCCTCCTGTGACAGCATCTCGCCGTGGGCGTGGAGCCATGCCGCCCCCGCGCCGTCGGTCGCGGGCAGTTCGATCGAATAGCGACGATGGCCCTGTGTCAGCAGCGTCGCGGCACGCTCGATCAGCGCGTCTGCGCCCTCCCCGGTCAGGACGACTTTGAGGCCGGCATCGCGCACGGAAC
>JAZKGJ010000061.1:7943-15592 GCA_040385975.1 Pseudomonadota bacterium
GCCCTCCCCGGTCAGCGCCGACAGCAACGCCACGTCGTTGCGGCGCAAAGCTTCTTCGAACAGGCTCGCGCGCGCATCGGGCGACACGCCGTCGAGCTTGTTCCACGCCTCGATCCGCGGGGTCTCGGGTGCGACCCCAATGTCCTGCAAGACCGTTTCGACATCGGCGCGCTGCGCTTCGGTGTCGGGATGCGCGATGTCGCGGACGTGGATCAACAGGTCGGCCGCGATCACTTCTTCGAGCGTGGCCTTGAACGCCGCGACCAATTGCGTCGGCAGCTGCGACACGAAACCGACCGTATCGGACAGGATCGCCTTGTCGATCCCGGGCAATTTCACCTGGCGCAAGGTCGGGTCGAGCGTCGCGAACAGCAGATCCTCCGCCATGACGTCGGCGCCGGTCAGCCGGTTGAACAGCGTCGATTTGCCCGCGTTGGTATAGCCGACCAGTGCGATGACCGGCCACGGCGCGCGTTGCCGGCGGCCACGGTGGAGTGTACGGGTGCGGGTCACCTGTTCCAATTCGCGCCGGAGCCGCGCCATCCGGTCGCGGATCAGCCGCCGGTCGGCCTCGATCTGGGTCTCGCCAGGGCCGCCCAGAAAACCGACCCCGCCGCGCTGGCGCTCGAGGTGGGTCCAGCTGCGAACCAGCCGGCCCGATTGATAATCGAGGTGGGCGAGCTCGACCTGCAACCGCCCCTCCGCGCTGGCCGCGCGTTCGCCGAAAATCTCCAGGATCAGCCCGGTGCGGTCGATGACCTTGGCGTCGAGCGCGGTTTCCAGATTGCGCTGCTGGATCGGGCTGAGCGCGGCATCGACCACCACCAGCCCAGCTTCCGCCAACCGAACCTGCGTCGCGATCGCCTCGACCTGTCCGCTGCCGAGCAAGGTCGCCGCCTTGGGCGTGCGGATCCGGACGGCCATCCGCTCGACGACCTCAACCCCGATCGCCGCCGCCAGCCCGGCGGTTTCGGCCAGCCGCGCGTCGGCATCCCGGCTCGCGCCCCCGCTATCGGGCAGCACCACGATCGCCCGCGCGCCGCGCGCAAATTCGTCGCGGTCGCGTTCAAAGCCCA
This sequence comes from Pseudomonadota bacterium, assembly GCA_040385975.1. Taxonomy (GTDB): domain Bacteria; phylum Pseudomonadota; class Alphaproteobacteria; order Sphingomonadales; family Sphingomonadaceae; genus Sphingomonas. The sequence goes on from JAZKGJ010000061.1 coordinate 9,020, forward strand.
CAGTCAATCGTCGTCCGAACCGTCTGATTCTTCGGCGAGATTGAGTGCCTGGGCAGGCTGAATCGTCGAGACGGCGTGCTTGTATACCAATTGCGCCTGGTCGTCGCGTTCGAGCAGCATACAGAATAAATCGAATGCCGCGACATGCCCCTGCAGCATGACGCCGTTGACCAGGAACATCGTCACCGGCGCATCGGATTTGCGCACCGCGTTCAGAAAGATATCCTGCAGCAACGGCGATTTCTTCGCGGGCTCGCCGGTCGCCTCCACAATCGCGCCGATGTCGACCGCGGCGGCGGGCATGATCGTCGAAATCGCGTGCTTGTAGATCAATTGCGACTGACCGTCGCGGCGCAGCAGAACCGAGAAGTTATCGAACCAGGTCACAATCCCCTGTAACTTGACGCCCTTCACCAGGAACATCGTCACCGAAGTCTTGTTGCGGCGCAGGACGTTGAGGAACAGGTCCTGCAGCGCCGGATGCTTTTCGGTCATGGGCAATCCTTCGGCTCTTGGCGGGTCGGTTCGCCCGCGAACGCGCCGTTACGCCGGCGACCGTCCCTAGCTAGGAAGCGCGGGCGGTTCCGTCGAGGGTCACTCGTCGCGAATATCGCTGATCCCCAGCAATTTCAGCTTTCGGTGCAGCGCCGAGCGCTCCATGCCGATAAAACTCGCGGTTCGCGAAATGTTGCCCGAGAAGCGCCGGATCTGAACGCGCAGATATTCGCGCTCGAACGATTCGCGCGCCTCGCGCAGCGGGGCACCCATGATCGCGTTGGTGCCCCCGCCCCCCTCGCCGCCGTCGCCCAGCACTTCGGCGGGCAGCATGTCGAGGTCGATCCGGCCGATCCGGTCACCGGGCGCGAGGATGAAGGTCCGCTCGACCAGATTGCGGAGCTGGCGGACGTTGCCCGGCCATTCGTAGCTTTGCAGCGCGACCATCGCGTCGGGCGCGACCTCCGGACTGCGGACCCGGCGGCTGGCGGCGTAATGCGCCACGTAATGATCGATCAGCGCCGGAATGTCCTCGCGTCGGTCGGCCAGCGCGGGAATCGCGACCGGCACGACGTTCAATCGGTAATAGAGGTCCTCGCGAAACCGCCCCTCGGCGATCTCGTGCTTCAGATCACGGCCGGTGGCGGAGATCACGCGGACATCGACCTTGACGATCCGCTGGCCGCCGACCCGGCTGAAACTCTGTTCGGTCAGGACGCGCAGGATCCGCGCCTGCGTCGCGATCGGCATGTCGGCGATCTCGTCGAGGAACAGCGTGCCGCCATGCGCCTGTTCGAGCAACCCGGTGCGCAACAGGTCGCCGTTTTCCTCGATCCCGAACAGTTCGGCGTCGACGCTTTCTGGGGTCATCCGCGCCGCGCTGACGATGACGAACGGCGCGGTCGCGCGCTGGCTCCAGTCGTGGAGCAGCCGCGCCGCAATCTCCTTGCCGACCCCGGGCGGGCCGGAGATCAGCACCCGGCTGCCGGTTCCGGCAACCCGTTTCAGCGTCGCCCGCACGCCGTTGATCGCTGCCGACGCGCCGGTCAGGTCGGTCTCCCGCCCCGCGACCGCGCGCAGCGACACGATCTCCTGCCGCAACCGCTCGGTCTCGGTCGCACGCTCGACCAGGAATAGCAGCCGGTCGGCCTCGAACGGCTTTTCGATGAAGTCGGCCGCGCCGCGCCGGATCGCGGTGACGGCGGTGTCGAGGCTGCCGTGGCCCGAAATCATCAGCACCGGCACCGACGGGTCGCGGCGCTTGATTTCCTCGAGCAGTTCGAGTCCGTCGAGCCGCGACCCCTGTAGCCAGACGTCGAGCAGCACCAGCGAGGGCCGCCGTTCGGCGAGCGCGGCGAGCGCGGCATCGCTGTTGGCGGCGCCGCGGGTCTCATACCCCTCGTCCTCCAGCACGCCGGCGACGAGTTCGCGGATGTCGGCTTCGTCGTCGACCACCAGAATATCGAGCGCCATCGTCAGTTGCTTCCGGTTCGGGTGAGCGCGGCAGGGCGCGCTTCGGGCGTGATGTCGGCGGGGTCGGTCGCGCCGGCATCGATCTGCGCCAGCGCGGTCGGGTCGAGCGTGATCGTCACGACGGTGCCGCCGCCGGGGCGGTCGGCAAAGCCGATCTGGCCGAGATGTTCCTCGACGATCTTGTTGACGATCGCGAGTCCCAGGCCGGTGCCCCGCGCCCGGGTCGTCATATACGGTTCGACGATGCGGTCGCGTTCGGCGGGCAAGCCGACGCCGTTGTCGGCAACCGCGATCGTCACCCGGCTGTCGGTCTCGGCCAACGTCAGCTCGACCGCGCCCTGCTCCGGACTGCGCGCCTCGATCGCCTCGACCGCGTTCTTGACGATGTTGGTCAGCGCCTGCCCCAGCTGACGACGGTCGCACACGATCGTCGGGCCGGGGTCGGCATGCGCGATCGAAAAACGGACCTCCGGGTGCGCGACTTCGTGGAGGAACATCGCCTGACGTGCGATATCGACCAGCGTCTCGGCCCGGAACACCGGTTTGGGCATCCGTGCGAAGGACGAGAATTCGTCGACCATCCGGCGCAGGTCGCCGACCTGACGCACGATCGTCTCCGTCAACCGCGCGAAGGTCGTGTCGCCGGCCTCGACGGTCTTGCCGTAGCGCCGCTGGAGCCGTTCGGCGGCGAGCTGAATTGGGGTCAGCGGGTTCTTGATCTCGTGCGCGACGCGGCGGGCGACGTCGGACCAGGCCGCGCGGCGCTGGTCGAGCTGTTGCTGGGTGATGTCGTCGAAGGTCAGGATTGCGCCCGATTCACCGCGTGCGACCTTGACCGCCAGCGTGCGCGGCTCGCCGTTTACGCTGACCGCGGCGATGGTTTCGCGCGCCGTGCCGTCAAGCAATTCGTCGAGTTCGGGCGCGACCGCGGCGAGCGGGCGGCCGAGCGGGATGTCCTCCCCCGCCCCCAGCAGCATCGCCGCCGACCGGTTCATCACGCGGATCAGCCGGGTGTCGTCGACCGACACGATGCCAGCGCTGACCCCGGTCATCACCGCTTCAAGCAGCGCGCGGCGGCTTTCGAGCGCGCCGGTCTGCGCCTGCAAGCGCCCGGTCATCTGATTGAAGGCGTGGCCGAGCGTCCCGATCTCGTCCTCGCGGCGTCCATCCTCGACCACGCGAGCCGTGAGGTCCCCGCCCTCGACCGCGCGCGCGGCGGCGACGAGTTCGCCGACCGGCCGGACGAGGCGATCGGCGACCGCGAGCGCGATCCACACCGCGATGCCGACGATGAGGAGAGAGACGAGCAGCAACGCGGCGTTGAACTGAAGCTGGAGCGTGCGGGAGCGACTTTGCAACGCGTTGTAATCGGCCACGATCGTCTCGCCACGCTCGATCTGCGACAAGACCTGCGGATCGAAGACCCGCGCGGCATAGAGATAACTACCGCCCTCGAAATCGAGCCGCGTCAGGGTGGCGGCGCGATCCTTGCTCGTGATATTCACGTCGGTGGCACCGGCGTCTAGACGAGCCATCATCGCCGGCGTCACGACGCGATCAAGCAATCGATCGTAGGGATTGACCAACGCTATCGCTTGAATCTGCCCCATCCTGCTTCGTTGCAGGATCAGCGCTTCGGACAATTCGCGCTGATAAACCTGAAGAAACAGAAATTCCTGAAATGCCCGGCTCTCAAGTGGTGCCTGACGCAAAAAGCCCGCAAGATCGCCGCTCATCGTGACGGTTTCCTTGGCGACGCCGCGCTGTGTCTGCACCAGGTTTTCGCGGACTAGCAGGCTCGCATTCTCGAGCATTCCGCGCGCGCGATCGGAGAACCAGAACTCGACCCCGTATTGAAACAGCAGCGACGCGAAGATCGTCACCAGGATCATCGGCACCGCCGCCAGCATCGAGAAGATCGCGACCAGCCGGACGTGGAGCTGTCCCCGCCCGCCGATCGGCGACCGTGCGGCGCGACGTTTTGCGATGCGACGGCCGAACAGCACCAACAGCGCGACGCCGGGCACCAGGTTGGCGACGAGCAGCAACGCGACCAGCGGCGGCGTTAGCAGCCGCTGCGAGGTGTCGCTGCTGTCGATGATGAAATAGCTCGCAACCGCGATCAGCATCGCGACCGCCAGCACGAGCAGTTCGATCGCGGGCGTGACGGTGAATTGCCCGCGAACGGCCGGATCGGGTCTGGCGGAGGGCGCCGCTGTCATCGTTGCCCAGTTACAACATTGCCGTTGCCTAGAAAACACACAAAGCGCAGGTCGGCGCGGTCAGCCTTCGCTCTGCCGCGTACGTTCGCTAAGCCTTTTGCGGAGCGTGTTGCGATTGATGCCGAGCGCGCGCGCCGCCCGCACCTGATTGCCGCCGTGCCGCGCCAGAATGTCGGCGATCAGCGGGCGGGTGATTTCGCCGACGATGCGATCGTAGAGCGTGCCGTCGCCGAGCGCAGCCGGCTCGAGCGCGGCGAGCGTCGCGATCCGTGCCGCCACTGCTGCGGCCAGGTCGTCGGAGGTCGGTGCGACCGTTCCGCCCAGGAGGGCGCTGACCGCGGCGTGATCGATCACCGCCGCCCGTCCCAGCGCAGCGAGCCGCCGCATCGCGTTTTCCAGTTCGCGTACATTGCCGGGCCAGTCGTAGGCGACCAGCGCCGCTACCGCCGCCGGGTCGGCTTGCCGGGCGGGCAGCCCGTCCGCGACCGCGCGGTCGAGAAAGTGCCGGGCCAGCAGCGCGATATCTTCACGCCTTTCGCGCAGCGGCGGCAGCACGATCGGTACGACGTTGAGCCGGTAGAACAGGTCTTCGCGAAACGCTCCCGACGCGACGAGCGCGGCGGGATCGCGGTTGGTCGCGGCCACCACGCGGACGTCGGCGCGCTGGAGTTTACTCCCGCCAACCGCGCTATACTCGCCCGATTGCAACACCCGGAGCAACCGGGTCTGCGCCTCGCGCGGCATGTCGCCGATCTCGTCAAGGAACAGCGTTCCGCCCGCCGCCTGTTCGAACCGGCCCGGGTTGCGCGCAGTCGCGCCGGTGAAGGCACCGCGTTCGTGACCGAACAATTCGGCCTCGATCAGATCGCGCGGAATCGCCGCCATGTTGATCGCGACGAACGGCGCGGCTGCACGCGGGCCCAGATCGTGAATCGCGCGCGCGACCAGCTCCTTGCCGGTCCCCGATTCGCCCGAGATCAGCACGGTCAGGTCGTTGCCGACCACGCGGGCGATGGTCCGGTAGACCGCCTGCATCGCCGGCGAGCGGCCGATCAGCGGCAGCGCGCGATCAGCCTCATCGATCGGCTCGGCACCCCCGCCCCGCCCCTCGAGCGCCGCCCGCACCGCCCGCGAAAGGTCGCTTAGATCGAAGGGTTTGGGCAGATATTCGAATGCCCCCGCCTCGGTCGCGCGCACTGCGGTGGTCAGCGTATTGCGCGCCGACAGGACGATCGTCGGCGGCGCATCCGCCCCCAGCACGGCGAGATGATCGAGCCCGTCGCCATCGGGCAGCACAACGTCGCTGATCAGCACGTCGGGCCGGTCCGCGGCGAGCAGCCGGTCGCATTCCGCCAGCGACGCCGCGGTCAGCACGCGGTGACCGTCGCGGCGCAAGGCTTCGGCCACCACCGTGCGGATTGCAGCGTCGTCGTCGACGATCAGGACCGACGCGGTCATGCCGCCGCGCGCGCCAGCAAAATGCGAAACACGGTGCGGTCATGCTCGCGCGCGAATTGCACCACGCCCCCCATCTGGCGCACCAATTTGTCGACCAGCGCCAGCCCGAGGCCCCGCCCCTCCGGGCGCCCGGACACGAACGGTTCGAACAAATGGTCGGCGATGTCGGCGGGCGGCCCCGGGCCATCGTCGATCACGCAGATCTCGATCGGCAGCGACTGCCGCTCGCGCCCCGGCGCGGCGCTGACCGAAACCCCCTGGCGATAGGCGGACGTCATCACGATCCGCTCGCCGCCCGCCTCGGCGGCGTTGCGGACGAGGTTGAGCAGCACCTGCACGAACGCATCGCGATCGAGCCGCGCGGCCGGCAGCGAGGGGTCGAAACGCTCCTCGATCGGCAGTGCGCCGGCAAATCCCGCGACCGCGAGCCGTCGCACGTGGTCGATCAGCGGGTGGACGTTGTGCGAGGCCAGTTCGAGTGGCCGGGTGTCGGTGAAATCCTGCATCCGGTCGATGAGGGCCGCGATTCGATCGACTTCGGCGGTGATCAGCGTCGTCAGCGGTGCGTCGCCGCCCTCACCCGCCGCCAGCAACTGCGCCGCGCCGCGGATCCCGGACAGCGGATTCTTGATCTCGTGCGCGAGCATCGCCGCGGCGCCGACCGCCGAGCGCCCCGCCGTCGCCTGGCCAATCCGCCGCGGGCCGAGCGCGCCATGGAGCGTAATCGTCTGCCACCCGGGATGGTCGGCGACCGGCGCTGCCACGAAGTCGGCGCGAAAGCGCTGGCCCCGCGCGGTTTCGAATTCGCCGTCGAACACCGCGAAACCCTGATCGTCGGCGGCGTATCCCGCGGGCAGCGCGACAAGTTCGCCGACCGCCTGCCCCACCATTGCGCGTTCGGACCGGTTTAGCAGCTGTTCGCAGG
>JAZKGJ010000061.1:15692-20262 GCA_040385975.1 Pseudomonadota bacterium
CCGACCGCCTGCCCCACCATTGCGCGTTCGGACCGGTTTAGCAGCTGTTCGCAGGCGGCGTTGGCCTGTGCCACCCGCCCCGCCGGATCGACCACCAGCGCGGCGACCGGCAACCCGGCAAACAGCGCCCCGAACCCCGGCGTCACGCCGCAGCGCGCGTGCGGTAGGGCGCGTAGAATTCGGCAAGCATCGTCTTCACGCGGGTCGGATCGTCTTCCTGATTGGCGCGGTTGCGAAACTCGGCCGACCCGGTGAGCCCCTTGGTATACCAGCCGATGTGCTTGCGAGCCATCTTGACGCCAACATCGCTGCCGTAGAGCGCCAACATCGCCTCATAATGTTCGGAAAGCGTGTGATATTGTTCGTCGAGCGAGGGGCCGGCCGGTTCACCGCGCCCCGACAGTGACGCCATGACCTGCGCCAATAGCCAGGGGCGACCATAAGCGCCGCGACCGATCATGACGCCGTCCGCACCCGATTGCGCCAGCGCATTGCGCGCGTCCGCGCTCGAACAGATATCGCCGTTAACGATCACCGGGATCGATACCGCATCCTTGACCCGCCGCACGAAGCCCCAGTCGGCGCTTCCTTTGTACATCTGGTTGCGGGTGCGGCCGTGCACCGTCACCATTTTCACGCCGAGGTCCTCCGCGGCCCGGGCGAGTTCGGGCGCGTTGAGGCTGTCGTGACACCACCCCATCCGCATCTTGAGCGTGACCGGCACATCGACCGCATCGACCACCGCCTTGATCAATTGTGCGGCCAGCACCGGTTTGGCCATCAGCGCCGACCCGGCGTCGCCGCTCGTCACCTTGCGGACCGGACAGCCCATGTTGATGTCGACGATCGCGGCGCCGCGGTCGGCGACCAATTTCGCAGCCTCGGCCATCTCATGCGGCGTGCAGCCGACCAACTGCATCGACACCGGCTCTTCGGCAGCGTCCCACAAGGCCTTTTGCACCGATTGCCGCGTCTCACGGATCGCGGCCTGGCTGGCGATCATCTCGGTGACGTTCAGCCCGGAGCCGTAGCGCCGCACCAATGTGCGAAACGGCCGATCGGTGACGCCGGTCATCGGCGCCAGGATCACCGGCGTCTCGATCCGGACGGGTCCGACCTGAATGGGGGCGAGTATCGTCATGTGCCTAAAATTTAGGCAGTGGATAGCGCAGCGGATGCCGGGCGGCAAGGCTGGCGGCTCCGCCACGGCTCGGCTAGGCCGCCGTCGTGAGCACGTTCGCACTCCTGATGGCGGCCGGCAGCGGCACGCGCTTCGGCAATCCGAAGCAAATGGCGTCGCTTGGCGGGCGACCGCTCCTGACCTGGCCATATCGCGCCCTGGTGCAGCACCCGGGCATCGACCAGGTCTTCGTCGTCTCGACGGAGGATTTAAGGGACCAAATTGCTGCCGCGCTGCCGGGCGCTCAAATGATCATCGGCGGCGCGACCCGGCAGGCGTCGGTCGCGGCGGGTCTGGCGGCGGCGCAGGCCGCCGGGGCGCGCAAGATTCTGGTACACGATGCAGCTCGCCCGCTGCTGCCCTCCGCCGTGATCGACCGCGTGCTGGCCGCGTTGCTCGAATACGATGCCGCGACGCCGACGCTGCCGATCGCGGACACGCTGGCCCGCGGCGACGCGACGCTGGGCGAGACGGTAGCGCGGGACCGCCTCCACCGAATCCAGACGCCGCAGGGCTTTCGCATCGATGTGCTCGCGCGCGCGCACGCAGCTGCGGCGGGCGATGCCGCGACCGACGATGCGCAGCTCGTGCGGCGCCTTGGCGGCACGGTCGCGCTGGTGCAGGGCGATCCAATGCTGGAAAAGGTCACCTTCCCCGCCGATCTCGTCGCCGCCGAGGCGCGGCTGGCAGCGCGGTCGATTTCGCGCAGCGCGACCGGGTTCGACGTCCACCGGCTCGAGGCGGGTGAGGAATTGTGGCTCGGTGGCGTGCTGATCCCACATGACAAAGGGCTGTCGGGGCATAGCGACGCCGACGTCGCGCTCCACGCGCTGACCGATGCGCTGCTCGGCACGATCGGCGCGGGCGACATCGGCAGCCATTTCCCCCCCAGCGACCCGCAGTGGAAGGGCGCGTCGTCGGACCGGTTCCTGGTCCATGCGGTCGATCTGATCGCGACGGCGGGCGGAACGATCGACTTCGTCGACCTGACGCTGATCTGCGAAGCGCCCAAGGTAGGGCCACACCGCGACGCCATGCGCGCGCGAATCGCCGAGCTGCTCCGAATTCCAACGTCGCGCGTTAGCGTGAAGGCGACCACCACCGAGCGGCTGGGCTTCACCGGCCGCGGCGAAGGCATTGCTGCGCAGGCGTGCGCGACGGTGCGGGTGCCGGAGGAAGTATCATGAGGCGTTGGCGGATTATCGGCACCGGGGCGCTGCTGCTCGGTGCGTCGGCGGCGGGCGCGCAGACCACCGCCCGCCCGTGCCTGACCGGGCCCGAGGCCGAGGCGGTGTTCCTGGCGGTGGCGCCGCCCGCGCTGAAGGTGGCCGGGCTGACCTGCGCCGCGTCGCTGCCGCCTGGCGCGCTGCTGCGGCAGCCGAGTGGAGCGTTCGTGGCCAAGCTTGAGGCCGCCTCGGACGCCGCCTGGCCAGCCGCGCGCGGCGCGATCGGCAAGCTCGCCGGGCCCGCGGTCGCGCCGCTGCTGGACTCCGAACTGGCGCGGCCGGCGCTGGCGGGCATCATCGCGCCGCTGATCGTCGCCGATCTGAAGCCCGCCGATTGCCCGAAGCTCGATCGGCTGCTGACGTTGCTGTCGCCGCTACCGGCGCGCAGCATTGCGGCGCTCGGCGTGACGATCCTGCAATATGCGCAGGACGATGCACGGCGTGGCAAGCAGCCGAAACTGCCGCTGTGTCCGACGACGCCATGACCGTCGGCACGATCTTGCCCGCCGAACTCGTCGCAGCGGGCGAAAAGGCGATCACGGCCAATCGTGTCGCGGGCCGCCGGATCGCGCTGGCGGAGAGCTGCACCGGCGGCCTGGTCGCGGCGGCGCTGACCGAAGTACCGGGGTCCTCGGATGTGTTCGAGGCGAGCTTCGTCACCTATTCAAACGAGGCCAAGCACCGGCAGCTGAGGGTCAGCGGCGACGTGATCGAGACGTTCGGCGCGGTGTCGATCGCGACCGCTTGGGCGATGGCGCAGGGAGCGCTGGAGGCGAGTGGGGCCGACGTGGCGATCGCGATCACCGGCATCGCCGGGCCCGACGGCGGCAGCGAGCGCAAGCCGGTCGGCACGGTGGTGTTCGCGCGAGCGATCAGGGGTGGCGATCCGGGCGACGTCTATGCCGACAAGCGCGAATTCGGCGATCTGGGCCGCGGCGGAATCCGGCTTCAGGCGGCGCTTTGCGCACTCGAGCTGTTGCTGCCCGAATAGAGTTCGGCCGCGCGGGTTTCGAACGCGCCGATCATCTTGCGCAGCGCTTGGCCGAATACCTGCCCTGCGAGCATCTCGAAGACGCGGTTCTTGAACGCGAAATCGACCGCGAAATCGACGTCGCAGCCCCCGGGTGCCGGGCGGAAGCGCCAGTCGTTGCGCAAATAGGCGAGCGGGCCGTCGAGATAATCGACGTGGATGCGGTCGGGTCGCTGCTTCTCGACCCGCGAGCTGAACGTCTCGCGTAGCCCCTTGAACCCGACGATCATGTCGGCGAGCGTTTCGCTCGGGATGTCGCGCCGCACCCGCATCGCCACCACCCAGGGCAGGAACTCGGCGTAACGACCGACGTCGGCGACCAGATCGAACATCTGCTCCGGCGTGTAGGGTAGCCGGCGGGTCTCGGCGTGCCTAGGCAACCCTGGCTCCGAGCTGCGCCTCTCGCGCTACCCGCAGCTTCGCGAAATCGTCGCCGGCGTGATAGCTCGACCGGGTCAGCGGCGACGCGGCGACCAGCAGGAAACCCTTGGCCCGCGCAATCGCGGCATAGGCGTCAAACGCCTTGGGCGCGACGAAGTCCATGACCTTGGCGTGGCGCGGGGTGGGTTGAAGGTATTGCCCCATCGTCAGGAAGTCGATGTCGGCGCTGCGCATGTCGTCCATGACCTGATGCACTTCGAGCCGCTCTTCGCCCAAGCCCAGCATCACACCCGATTTGGTGAAGATCGACGGGTCGTGCCGCTTCACGCTTTCGAGCAGCCGCAGCGACGCGTAATAGCGCGCGCCGGGGCGGATCGTCGGGTACAGCCGCGGGACGGTTTCCAGATTGTGATTGTAGACATCCGGGCGCGCCGAAACGATCGACTCGACGGCCGCTTGCGCCTTGTTCCTGAAATCGGGTGTGAGGATTTCGATCGTCGTACCGGGGGTGTTCCGGCGCAACGCTTCAATCACCTTCACGAACTGGCTCGCCCCGCCGTCGGGCAGGTCGTCGCGATCGACCGAGGTTATCACGATATGCTCGAGCCCGAGTTCCGCCGCGGCGACCGCGACGTGTTCTGGCTCCAGCGGGTCGACCGCACGCGGCATCCCGGTCTTCACGTTGCAGAACGCGCAGGCCCGGGTGCAGGTGTCGCCCAGGATCATCACCGTCGCGTGCTTCTTGGTCCAGCA
>JAZKGJ010000062.1:0-404 GCA_040385975.1 Pseudomonadota bacterium
TTCAGCCTGTACGGCGAGGTGCGCCGCCCGAGCGGGCAGATGATGACCGCGTCGGATGTGATCCTGATCGACCTGCAGGACGTCGGCTGCAGAATCTATACGTTTATCACGACGTTGCTGTACATTCTTGAGGCGGCGGCTGAGCATGGCAAGAGCGTGTGGGTGCTCGATCGCCCCAACCCGGCGGGGCGTCCGGTCGAAGGGACGACGCTGATCGCGGGGTGGGAGAGCTTCGTCGGAGCCGGGCCGATCCCGATGCGCCACGGGCTGACGCTGGGCGAGCTTGGCCATTGGTTCATCGACCATTTCAGGATCGACGTCGATTATCGCGTGATCGAGATGGAGGGGTATCAGCCCGATGCCGCGCCGGGTTTCGGCTGGCCGAGCGACCGGTTATGGATCAA
>JAZKGJ010000062.1:414-9803 GCA_040385975.1 Pseudomonadota bacterium
GGCGCGACGCTGAGCGAGGGCAGGGGCACGACGCGCCCGCTCGAGCTGTTCGGCGCGCCCGATATCGACGGCCGCGCGATCATCGCCATCATGCGCGACCTGGCGCCGCAATGGCTCGAGGGCTGCACCCTGCGCGACATCAGCTTTGAGCCGACTTTTCACAAGCATGTCGGGCAGTTGTGCAGCGGTGTTCACATTCATGCTGAAGGCGACGCTTATGACCATAAGGCGTTCAAGCCGTGGCGGGTGCAGGCGCTCGCCTTCAAGGCGATCCGCTCGCTGTTTCCCGACTATGATTTGTGGCGCGATTTTCCTTATGAATATGCGTTCGGGAAATTGCCGATCGACGTGATCAACGGCGGGCCGGGGCTGCGCGAGTGGGTCGACGATGCGGGCGCCGAACCCGGCGATCTCGACGCGCGGGCCGGTCCCGACGAGGCGGCGTGGACCGCGGAGCGCGAGAAATATCTGCTGTATTAAATCGACTTGCCGCCCGATTCTGGCAGCCCGTCCGAATCGATTCGCCAAACCCCGCGCGACATGCATATTGATCTACCGCAAGGTGGTGGGGCCGAATCGGATGGAATCGAGCATCAGTTATTACGCCCGGCGCGCCGCGCAGGAGCAGGCCGCGGCCCGGCTCGCGGTCACCGAACTGGCGCGCGAACGCCGGTTGGCGCTGGCCGCTTCGTTCCAGGCCAAGGTCGCGGCGCTCGTTGCCTAACGCTTGCGCGTCAGCTCGCGCATCGCTTCATCGAGGCCTGCCAGGCTCAGCGGAAACATCCGGTCGCCCAGCAACTCGCGGATGATCTTCACGCTCTGCGAATAGCCCCATTGTTCGCGGGGCACCGGATTGAGCCACGCCGCCGCGGGATAGGTGGTGGTCAGGCGGTGCAGCCAAACCGCGCCCGATTCCTCGTTGAAATGTTCGACCGAGCCGCCCGGGTGGGTGATCTCGTACGGGCTCATCGAAGCATCGCCGACGAAGATCAGTTTGTAATCGTGGCCATATTTGTGAAGCACGTCCCACATCGGCGTACGTTCGGAAAAGCGACGGCGATTGTCCTTCCACACGCCCTCGTACGGGCAATTGTGGAAATAGAAGAATTCGAGATTCTTGAATTCGCTGGTCGCGGCGCTGAACAATTCCTCACACAGCTTGACGAACGGGTCCATCGACCCGCCGACGTCGAGAAACAGCAGCAACTTGACGGCGTTGTGCCGCTCGGGCCGCATCACGACGTCGAGCCAGCCCTGCTTCGCCGTCCCATCGATCGTCGCGTCGATGTCGAGCTCGTCCGCCGCGCCCTCACGCGCAAAGCGGCGCAGCCGGCGCAGCGCGACCTTGATGTTGCGCGTCCCCAATTCCTTGGTGTTGTCGAGGTTGCGAAACTCGCGCTGATCCCAGACCTTCAGCGCGCGCTTCTGTTTACCCTCACCACCGATCCGCACGCCTTCGGGATTGTAGCCCGAATTGCCGTACGGGCTGGTGCCGCCGGTCCCGACCCATTTGTTGCCGCCCTGGTGCCGGCCCTGCTGCTCTTCGAGACGCTTTTTCAGCGTCTCCATGATCTCGTCCCACGACCCGAGCGACTGGATCGCTTCCATTTCCTCAGGCGTCAGGAATTTCTCGGCGACCGCTTTCAGCCAGTCGGCGGGGATTTCCGCGGTCTGCTGCGCAAAGGTGGTGGCGATCCCCTTGAACACCTTGGCGAAGACCTGATCGAAGCGGTCGAGCAGCCCCTCGTCCTTCACATACGTCGCGCGGGCGAGGTAATAGAAATCCTCGGGCGTGCGACCGATCACCTCGGCATCGAGCGCCTCGAGCAGGATGAGATGTTCCTTCAGGCTGGCCGGAATGCCCGCGCCGCGCAGCTCGTCGAGGAAGTTCAGAAACATCGCGGACCCCGGCGCTTACGTTTCCTTACGTTTACGCAGAAACGCCTCTTCATGAACAGTTCTGCCGCCGGGCAACTGCCAGACGCCGCGCCTTATGCCACATCGCATTGCTGTAGGACATCGCGGCCGATGCCGCCAAGTGTGGTTGTCGGTCCGGCGCACCGGCGCCCCTAGTTCGATTTCGGCTCGGCCTTTGTGACGGTGATGGTCGAATCGCCGCTGCGGTTCATTTCGACCTTGGCCTGGACGGTGAGGAGGCCCGGAACTTGTCCGGCGGCGATGCGGCCGAATTCGGCGTCGTCCGGTAAGCGGTCAATCGTCCGATACACCGTGACAGTACCGATCGCCGTGGTCGATACGGCGAAGTGCGGCCCTAAAGTCGATTTGGTGACCGCGAAGGTCGACCCGCTGTCATTGATTACGGCGAGGATAGTGTCCGGCTGTTCAGGTCCGGCGGGTTGCAGAACGTCGAGCTTGCGATCACCGACGGCAACGCTTCCGCGAACGCAGACTTTTGTCTTCCCATCGGCTGGAAAACCGAGCGGAAGCGGTGTCCCGACTGTGTCGGTAGGGTCCAGGATTTGAGCACCGATGGCCGACTCGAGTGCGCTTGCCGCTACATCTTTCGGCATTGTCACTATGACCGGCCCGGACGGGGCGGCAGGGCAGGCCGTGGAGAAATCCAAGATGGCGACCGGATGCAGGTTGGCGCCCTTGCTCAATTTTATTTCGCGAGCGAACGCTTCGGAGACCACGTCGACTTCGTCGGCCTTCGCCATCGGACCCGAGACGCGCAGTTTCACGATCCAGTTTCCGATGCGCCCGATCAAGCTCGTCGAAGCGGACAGATCGCCATTTTTTTGCATGACATCGCGGTAAGCCGTCCGAATCGCGCCGTCGGCATGACCCGCGAAGGGGACGACCCGATGATCGACCCGTCGCAGCCGGTCGCCGTAAGTCGCGCGGACTACACGATCGGCGGCGTAGTCGGCCAGCGCCGCATCGGGATAACCCGGCCGATAGACGTAAAGAGTCGCCCAGATCTGCTCGTCAGGCGACCGGTAAAGCGCGCCGTTGTCGAGTGCTGTGCCTGGTTGCTGATATTCTCTGGTCGAGATCAGCGTCAGCCCACCGACCGTGCGCGGGACGCTGATCCGCGCGTCCTTGGCCGCGATCGCCTTGCCGTCGGCCTGCCAAATGCCGACCAGCGTCTGGGCCGGGGCCGCGGTCGATACCGCCAGAAAAATCAGGCCGGAGAGGCACCTCGTCATGTCAATGCTCCCGCAAACCTGTAGCCGCTCAAGTCGTTCTATGGGTTGATACCTGAAACCGCGCCATCGCCGCGAGCGTTTCCGGGCTGAGATGGTGTTCCAGCCCTTCCGCGTCGGTTTCCGCCACTTCGTCGGACACGCCGAGCTTGCGCAGGAACGCGACCACGATCTCATGCCGGGCACGTGCTGCGCTGGCCATCGTCGCGCCGGCATCGGTCAGGAAGATCGAGCGATAGGGCTTCATCTCGACCAGTCCGTCGCGTTTCAGCCGGTTGAGGGTGTTGGTCACCGTGGCGGCGGTGACGCCCAGGCGCTCGGCGAGATCGGCGGCGCGCGCCTCACCGTGCGCGGCGATCAGGTCGGCGATCAGCTCGACGTAATCCTCCTGCGTCTCGGTCTTGTGCGCCAGCCGAACGCGAGCGAACCGGCGGGCGTGTTCGAGGACTTCGGGTAGGGGCACAACGGTCTCCGGTCGGTCCAACCGGTAGCGGACTAGCCTAAGTCAATCAAATTAGCACTGGCTAAACCTGACAGCCTGTGCAAATCTTGCGGCAGATTTGGGGACGTGCCGCCTTGCCAGACATGCCGATATCGACCGATGCGAAGCGCGGCTGGCGCAGCCGGGCGGGCGACAGTCTGCCCGAAGTGTTCCGCACCATTCCGGTACCGACCGACGCGCGGTTCTGGACCAAGCTCGGCGCGTTTTCGGGGCCAGGCTATCTGGTCGCGGTCGGCTACATGGACCCGGGCAATTGGGCGACCGACCTCGCCGGCGGGTCGCAGTTCGGCTATACGCTGCTCAGCGTCATCCTGCTGTCGAACATCATGGCGATCGTGCTGCAGGCGCTGGCCGCCAAGCTCGGGATCGTCACCGGGCGCGACTTGGCGCAGGCGTGCCGCGACCATTACAGCCGTCCGGTCGGCTTCATACTGTGGATCGCGTGCGAGCTGGCGATCATCGCCTGCGACCTGGCCGAAGTCATCGGTACCGCGATCGCGCTCAACCTGCTATTCGGGCTGCCCCTGGTGTGGGGGGTCTGCCTGACCGCGCTCGACGTGATCCTGATCCTGCTGCTGCAGCAGCGCGGTTTCCGCAAGCTCGAGGCGTTCATCGTCGCGCTGCTGATCATCATCGCCGGGTGCTTCGCGGTCGAGCTGGCGCTGTCGCAGCCCGTGATCGGCGATGTGCTGCGCGGATATATCCCGACCACCGAAGTCATCACGAACCCGGCGATGCTCTACATCGCGATCGGAATTCTGGGCGCGACGGTGATGCCGCACAATCTCTACCTCCATTCCTCGATCGTCCAGACTCGCGCGTTCGCACAGGACGACACCGGCAAGCGCGAAGCGATCAAGTTCGCGACGATCGACAGCACCGTCGCGCTCAGCCTGGCGCTGTTCATCAATTCGGCGATCCTGATCCTGGCGGCGGCGACCTTTCACGTCGCGGGGCGGACCGATGTGGCCGAGATCGGCGATGCGTATCAGCTGCTGACGCCGATGCTGGGCGCGGCGTTCGCCAGTACCTTGTTCGCCGTCGCGCTGCTGGCGTCGGGGCAGAATTCGACGATCACCGCGACGCTGGCGGGGCAGATCGTGATGGAGGGGTTCCTCAACATCCGGCTGCCGGCGTGGCAGCGGCGGCTGATCACGCGGCTGCTCGCGATCATTCCCGCGGTGAGCGTCGCGGCGATGTACGGGGAAAAGGGAACGACGCAGCTGCTGGTGCTGAGCCAGGTGGTGCTGTCGATGCAATTGCCGTTCGCGGTGATTCCGCTGGTCGCCTTTACCAGCGACAAGGTGAAGATGGGGCGGTTCGCCAATGCGCCGTGGCTGAAATGGGCGGCGTGGGGAATTGCGGCGGTCATCGTCGGGCTCAATCTGAAGCTGCTCATCTCGTTCTTCGGCATGGCGTGATGCGCGCGCTGCTGCTCGCCGCCGCGCTCATCGCCGGTCCCGCGGTCGCGCAAGACGCGCCGCTGCGCGAATTGTCGACCGACCGGCCCGACAAGACCGAATCGCCGATCACGGTCGATGCCGGACATGTCCAGGTCGAGCTGGATTTCGCGACCTACACGCATGACCGCGCCGGCGCGGTTCGCACCGATGAACTCTCGGTCGTGCCGATCAATCTGAAATACGGGATCGGCCGCGACACCGACGTGCAGGTGATCGTCGAGCCGTACCTGCGCGCGACCGAGCGGGTGGCGGGCGCGCGCGATCGCACCGACGGGTTCGGCGATATTACGGTCCGGCTGAAGCAGAATCTGTGGGGCAATGATGGCGGCAAGACAGCGCTCGCGCTGCTGCCGTTCGTGCGGCTGCCGACCTCGCGCGACGGGCTGGGGATCGACACGGTCGAATTCGGGCTGATCGTGCCGCTGTCGATCGAACTGAGCGATGCCGTGGGGGTCGGCGTCATGACCGAAATCGACCGGGTCGAGCGCGCGGACGGGGCGGGCCACACCGCCAAGTTCATCAACTCCGCGACCGCGTCGTTCGCGCTGACCGACAAGCTCAACCTCTACACCGAACTGTACACCGAACGCGCGGCGCGGGGTGGGGCGGGGTGGATCGTCACCGGCGACACCGGATTGACCTACGCGCTGTCCGACGATGTGCAGCTCGATGCGGGGACCAACATCGGGCTGACCCGCGCGGCGGACGATGTGCAGCTGTTCGTCGGACTGTCGCGCCGGTTCTAACGATACGCGTCGATCAGCGCGCCGACGTAATCGGGCTGCGCCGCGGTCAGCTCGCGCGCGGGCTTGGCGGGCGAATAGATGAAGCCGTGGACGCGATAGACCGTGCCGCCGAGCCCCTCGCTGTCGCGGTACCAGACCTTCACTTCGCTCCAGTCGTTGTCGGGTGACACGTCATAGACCGTGACGTCCTGTTCGGCGTGACCGCGTACGCCGTTCTGACGCGACCAGTTGGCGTGGGTCAGCATCAGCACGCGGCGCTCGACCACCCGGCTGACGACCGCGACATGGCCGAGCGGGAGCCGCGCCTGCTTGGCAAAGGCGATGACCGCGCCGGGCTTGGGAGCGTCGCCGCGGCGGTATTTGCCGTCGGCCTGGTCCCACCAGGTCCAGGCGTCGCCATAAATCTGAATACCGGACGCCTGACGCGCGAACGGCACGCATTGTCCGACGTAATCGAGCAGCGACGCGGCCTGCGCCGGCAGAGCGGCGGCGCACAGCAGCGCGAATGTCAGGAGCCCCTTTGCCATCCGGCAAGTCTTTGCCGGTTTGCGGTGACGAAAACGTTGGGCGGTGTGGTTGCGCCGACGTTAATCCGTCAGTTCCCTGCGCCCTGCCGCCGCGCCATGAAGGCGAGGCGTTCGAACAGCATCACGTCCTGTTCGTTTTTCAACAGCGCGCCGTGGAGCGGGGGAATGGCCTTGGTCGGGTCGCGGTTCTGGAGCACGTCGAGCGGCATATCCTCGTGGAGGAGCAGTTTCAGCCAGTCGAGGAGTTCGCTCGTGCTCGGCTTCTTCTTCAGCCCCGGCACTTCGCGGACGTCGTAAAAGATGTCCATCGCCTTGCTGACCAGGATTTTCTGGATGCCGGGGAAGTGGACGTCGACGATCGCCTGCATCGTCGCCCGGTCGGGGAACTTGATGTAGTGGAAGAAGCAGCGGCGCAGAAACGCGTCGGGCAGTTCCTTTTCGTTGTTGCTGGTGATGACGACGATCGGGCGTTCGACCGCGGCGACGGTCTCCTTGGTCTCGTAGACGTCGAAGCTCATCCGATCGAGTTCCTGCAACAGGTCGTTCGGGAATTCGATGTCGGCCTTGTCGATTTCGTCGATCAGCAGGACGGGGAGCTGCGGCGCGGTGAAGGCCTCCCACAATTTGCCGCGGCGGATGTAATTGCCGATGTCGTGGACGCGCTCGTCGCCCAATTGCCCGTCGCGCAGGCGGGCGACCGCGTCATATTCGTAGAGCCCCTGCTGCGCCTTGGTCGTCGATTTGACGTTCCACTGGATGAGCGGCGCGCCGACCGCGTTCGCGATCTCCTGCGCCAGGACGGTCTTGCCGGTGCCGGGCTCGCCCTTGACCAGCAGCGGCCGGCGCAGCGTGACCGCGGCATTGACCGCGACCTTCAGGTCGTCGGTCGCGACGTAGCTCTGGGTACCTTCGAAGCGCATGGCGTGTCCCGACGAATTAGACTGTCGGGTACGGCGTTAGCGGGGCGGGGGCCGCTCGCCAAGCGGGGTTCAGCTGGCGGCGCGCGCGCTCGACCGCGCGTCGATCAGCCCCCACAGCCCGCGGTGCTGGGCCAGGAACTGCTGCGCGCCGAACATCAGCCCGCGCTCCATCTCCGGCGCGATCGACGTCATCTCGTAGAGTGCGCGCGAAACCTTTGGATCAGGCAGGCGCGTCGCCGGCAGCGTAACGTCGAGACGGCGCGCCATCGTCTGCAACAGCCCGCGGATCGCCGCCCAGTCGTTGGCCAGCGCCATGCAGGCACCGGCCGCGCATCCCGCGCGGTCGGACTGCGCCAGCATCACCAGCGCGTGGCGCTGCATCGCGACCGCATTCTCGCTTTCGGTCTGGCCGGGGGTCGAGGGCAAGGGGCCGGCCGCCGAGATCAACCGCGCCAGCCCGTCGCGTTCCAGCGCGAAGGCATCGTGCGCGCCGCTGAGCCATTCGCGGAACACCGGGTGCCAGGCGCGTTCCAGCGTCACCTCCATCACCCCGTTGTGATGACCGTGCAGCAGGCACAGGCAATGCACCGCGTCGGCCAGGTCGGCAATCGCGATTCGGGGGACCGACAGGCGCGCAAGCGCGGGCTGCGCCGCCGAACCGTCGGCCGCGACCAGCCGGATCAGCCGGGAATAGCCGCTGTCGGTATCGGCAATCGCGGCTTCAATCGGCATCGGCGCGCCCCCAGTTCGTCGCGCCGCATTAGGGCAACGGCGTAAAGACCGCGTTTATGGCCGCTTAAGCGGGTGGAAACCGTGTTGCCGCTGACGCTAACCTACCAATTCTCGAATACGTACATACCAATCTCGAAAGATTGATATTTACAGGTTATGCAATCGGTCTAATCATTGGTGTGACACGCCGCGTGGCGATGTCCGGTCCGTCGGAGACCGTGTCCTGGAGAGGAAACGTTATGCACATTTATAAACTCGCCCTTTTTGCTTTGACCTGCGCCGCGGGATCGGCCCTGTTCGCGAGTCCCGCCGAAGCCGCTTTCGCGTGCAACTCCAGCCGCAGCACGACCAATTCGCCCTATTCGCAATCGAAGTTCACGACCGTCATCGAAAAGAGCAAGTTGCAGCTGCCCGATTCGAGCACGTGCATCGCCAATGCGCAGCTCAAGGATTATTATTATGACGCCGACAATTGGTACGTCGACAACAGCAACATGGTCTTCGCGATCGACAACGGGAGCGCGGCGCAGCGCAACGAACTGCGCGGCAACAGCTTCGCGGGCAATCGCACCAACATGCAATGGGCCGGCCGGGTCAAGATGACCGTCGGGTCGGGCTTCTCCTCCGGCTTCACCGTCGGCCAGATCTATGGCGAAACCGGCGGCGAGCCCATCTTGCGGGTCGAAATGATCGGCAGCCGCAGCGGCGTGACCAATCACCTGTGGGGCATCTATCGCACCAGCGTCGGCAGCGGCGCGACGTTCGAATATCAGGACCTCGGCCCCGCGCCGGCGGACTTCACCGACCTGACGTTGCTCTACAACACGTCCGGAACCATCACCGCCAAATTGGGCACCAACCCGACCCGGACGTGGACGACGAACCTGAGCTATTACACCACGTCTTCCAAGACGACGTATTTCAAGGCGGGCTGCTATTTGCAGAACGCGGGCGATTGTTACGTCAAGTTTTCGACACTGCGCTTCGACAGCTGACGGTGCCCGGCGCGCTGGCGTACAACCGGTCCGAAACGGCGACATCGGCAGGTTTCGGGTAACCGGCGTCGCCTATTTCCAATCCATCGACCGGCGCGCGACCCCCACTTTCGCGCGTCGGCGGTGCCCCGGCGGACGGTCCCTCCGCCGGGGCAATCCGCTCCGCCTGTGCGGATGGCGCGCCGATTCATAGCGTGGCGCTCGTCGCGTTACTGACCGCGACCGTAGTCAGGGCGCAACTGCACTTACTATCGCGTGATTACTGGTCGAGGAAGCTGCGCATCTTGCGGCTGCGGCTCGGGTGCTTGAGCTTGCGCAGCGCCTTGGCCTCGATCTG
>JAZKGJ010000063.1:0-14257 GCA_040385975.1 Pseudomonadota bacterium
GCATCGTCGGGCGTGACGCTGGCGGCGGCGGGGCGGCTCGACATCAGCGCGAGCGCGGCGACCGTGAATGGCCTGACCGGGGTGGCGGGCAGCACCGTCGTGCTCGGCGCCAACCGGCTGACCGTCAACAACGCCGGTGCCAACACCTTCGCCGGCGTGGCGAGCGGGACGGGTAGCCTGCTCAAGAGCGGCGCGGGTACGCTCACGCTGTCGGGCGCGAACACCTTTACCGGCGGCACGACCGTCACCGGCGGCGTGCTTTCGGCGGGGGCGACCAACGCGTTCGGTCCCGGCGCGCTGACCGTCACCGCGCCGGGCAGCGCGACGCTCGGCACCTTCGCGCAGACCGTCGCCAGTCTGGCCGGCGACGGCGCGGTCAATCTGGGCAGCGCGCTGCTGACCGTGAACGGCTCGACCGCGACCACGTATAGCGGCGTGCTGTCGGGAACCGGCGGGCTGACCCGCGCGGGGACCGGCACGCTGACGCTGACCGGCGCGAATACCTACACCGGTACCACCAACATCGCCGGCGGCACGCTGATCGTGAACGGTTCGGTTGCCGGCCCCGTCACGATCGGGGCGGCGGGACGGTTGCTCGGCACCGGCCGGGTCGGCGCGCTGAACGTCACCGGCACGATCGCGCCGGGCAATTCGATCGGCACGTTGAACGTCGCGGGCGGGCTGACCTTCGCGAGCGGCTCGACCTATCAGGTCGAGGTTGCGCCCAATGGCACCTCGGATCTGATCGCGGCGACCGGCGGTATCACCCTGCTCGGCGGCACCGTGTCGGTGCTGACCGGCGGGCAGACCGGGTTCGGCGCGCTGACGACCTACACCATCCTGACCGGCGCGTCGGTGGCGGGGCAGTTCGCCAGCACCACCAGCGACCTCGCGTTCCTGACCCCCAGCCTGATCTACAATCCGACCAACGTGCAGCTTCGGCTGCTGCGCAACGACGTCAATTTCGCGGCGATCGCGACGACGCCGAACCAGAGCGCGGTCGCGGCGGCGGTCGGTGCGCGCACTTCGGGACCGCTGTTCGACGCGGTCGTCGTGCTGAGCCAGGCGAATGCGCGCGGTGCCTTCGACCAATTGTCGGGCGAAGTCTTCGTGGCTTCGGCCGACATGGCGGGGCGCGACGGTCATGCCGCCAACCGCGCGTTGCTCGACCGGATCGACACCGCGGTGGGCGACGGGCTGCAATTGTGGGTCGAGGGCGCGCTCAGCACCAACGACGCCGACGCGCGCAACGGCTTCGCCAAGGTCGAATCGGACCGCACCGCATTCGCGGGCGGCGTCGAATATGCCGCCGGCGGCACCCGTGGCGGGGTCGTCTATCGCTATGGCGACACCGACATCGCGCTCGACGCGCGAGCCAGCGACGCGCAGCTCAAGAGCCACAGCGCGATGGCCTATGTCGGGCACGACACCGGCTCGTTGCGCTTCGCCTTCGGTGCGGGCGCGGCGTGGCAGGAGGTCCGGACCGATCGCCAGGTGGCGTTCGGGACGCTGGCCAACACGCTCAGCGCCGAGGAGGACGGGATCTCGTTCCTGTACTTCGGCGAGCTAGCGTATCTGCCGGCGTTCGGCAGCTTCCGGGTCGGTCCGTATGCGGGGCTGAGCGTGTCGAGCACGACGCTCGACGGGACCGCCGAAACCGGCGGCGCGGCGGCACTGACGCTCGACAAATACAAGCACACCACGACGCAGGCGGGCTACGGCCTGCGCGCCGCGGGGACGCTCGGCACGCTGCGGCTGATCGGCGACTTCGGGGGGCGGTCGTATCTGACCGACCCCGAAAGCCCGCGCAATTTCAGCTTCGTCGGGACCGGCGACGAATTCACCGCAAGCGCGGCCGGATTCGGGCGCAGCGCGATCACCGCGCGGCTCGACGCTTCGGTCGAGGCGGGTCCGGCGGTATTGGGGATCGGGGTGCGCGGCGAAAAGGCCAAGAACGCCGACAGCTACGGGGTCCGCGTCAGCGCGGGCATCCGCTTCTAATTATCCACGATTCGGAGACGCATGATGACATTGAAGGTTCTCACCGCCGCGGCGCTCGCGGTCTCGCTGGCGGGCACCGCACACGCGCTGAAGGACGGGCTGACCCGCGATCAGGCGGGGGCGGCCAGCGCGCGCAAGTTCAAGCAGATGGACAGCGACGGCAAGGGCGGGGTCACCCCGGCCGAACTCAGCGCGTTCATGGAAAAGCAGAGCGCCAAGCGCGGCGAGCCGGTCGACCCGGTGAAGGTCGACAAGCGCTGGAAGCGGCTCGACACCGACGCGAGCGGCAGCGTCACGCCGGCCGAACTGCAGGTCGAGGAACTCGCGTCGTTCGACCGCAAGGATTTGAACAAGAACGGCAAGATCGACGCGAACGAAGCCGAATAATCAGCTCCCACCTGCCGCCGCCGGTTTCGCTTCGCGGGCCGGCGGCGTTTTTTTTGGAATTTCCCTGCCGCGCAGCGGTGGAGGGTGAGGGTCTTCTTCTTTATCCGCAGGCGAAGCTAAGGAAGAAGAAGACCCTCACCCAACCCTCTCCCGTGAAGACGGGAGAGGGCCAAGTCAGATCTGTGCGCTGATCTGGAAGCGCTGGCGGCTCTGCGCCGACTGGCGCTTCAATTCGGACATAGCGCGCTGTTCGTCCTCGTCCAGCATGGCTTCCAGCAGCCGCCGGAAATGCCGCCGCATCGCGACCCGCGCGGCTTGCGGATCGCGCTGGCGCAGCGCGCTGACGATCGCTTCATGCTCTTCCTGCCGCGCGCGGACGTCGGATTTGCAGACCGCGGCATGGGCGTCGCGCACCGCGGGGACTTCGGTCCGGAGCCGCCACAATTCGCGAATGACGTGGATCACCGCCTGATTGCCCGACGCCGACGCGATCAACGCATGGAATTCGCGGTCGGCGTCGGTCGAGCGTTCGGTGTCGCCCCCCTCCGACGCCATGATCGCCAGCAGCCGTTCGAGCTCGCCCAGCCGTTCCTCGGCGATGATCGGCGCGGCGAGCGCGGCGGCCTCCGCCTCGAACAGCGCGCGCGCTTCGGTCAGTTCGAACGCGCTGACTTGCGGCAGCGCGCTGCCCGCGCTCGCGGCGCGTTCGGCGACGTAGACGCCGGAGCCGGTCTTGATCTCGATGATGCCGACCGCCTGCAGCGCGATCTCCGCCTCGCGCACCGTCACGCGGCTCACCCCGAAGCGTTCGGCAAGATCGCGTTCGCCGGGCAGCCGCGCGCCGGGCGCCAATTCGCCTTCGTCGATCATCGCGACGATCTTTGCGGCGATCCCCTGGAATAACCGGTCAGCCACGACGTTCGCCCCCGTTGGTGGTCAGGTCCTTAGTCATATCGGTCTGCCGGGGCTTGGCAACCGGTGTCGGCCCCGCCCCGGCCTTCGTCAGCCGTTAGAGCCGGACGCGTACCCCCAGAAAGTAGCGCGCGCCGTAATAATGGAACTGCCGGATGCTGCCTTCGACCGGCATATCGGTGACCTTGGGCGAATTCAGGATATTGACCGCCTCGGCCTGCACCCGCAACCGCCGCCCAAAGTCGTAGGAGGCGCGCAGGTCGAAGGTTTCGTTGCCGCGCACGTAACGCAGCTGATTGTTGCCGCCGACGAAATCCTGATAATATTTCGACCGGTAATTGTAGATGCCCTGCAGCCGCAGCTCGCCCAGCTCGTAATAGAGCTGCGCCGAAACGACGTGCTTCGAATAGCCCGACAGATTCGCGGGCGGGATGATTCCTTCGGTGACCGCGCCGGTGGTCGCGTCGACGACATCGCCCAGTCGGATATCCTCGTTCTCAAAGTTCGAGAACGCCAGATTGTAGCTGAGCTTGCCACCGAACCCGTCGAGCGGGCCGGGCAGCCAGGTGAAGCGGTTGGCGAGCGTCACTTCTAGCCCATAGACGCGGCTCTTCTTGTCATCGTTCTGGGTCTGCGTGACGGGGATCGAGGTGGTCACCCCGCTGATCGTGAAATCCTCGTTCAGCACGACCGGGATGAAGCCGCCGGTGAACTGCTTGTAATAGACCGTGCCCGCCAGGATGGTGTCGCGGTTGGGGTAGAATTCGAGCGCGACGTCGCCGTTCCACGACATCAGCGGCTTCAACCGCGGGCTGCCGTTGGCGGTGATGTTGGCGATCGCGTCGTTGATGTCGCTGAACGCGGTACCGGTATCGAGCGTGATCGTCCGGCCCGCGCCCAGCGAACTCGGTGCCGGGCGCGAAAGCCCGCGATAGACCGCGGCGCGCGCGAGCACGTTAGGCGACACTTCGAACACCGCATTCGCGCTCGGCAGGATGCGGGTCGAACCCGATTCGATCGTGACCGTCTGGAAATTGGTCGATGCGACCAGTCGGATCGTGGCGTCGGGATTGGTGATGACCGACAGGTCGCTGCGCAAGCCGTTGGAGGTAACGTCGGTCCGGGTCACGCGCACACCGAAATTGCCGCGCACCGGGATCGCGCCGAGGTCGCCGCGATATTCGCCCATGACGTAACCCGAATAGGTCGTCTCGGTCACGTCGCGGTTGGCGACCGCGCGGATGTCGGTGTTCCGCCCGGGATCCTCCATGCCGATATATTCGCGGAACAGGCAATTGCCGTCGAAGGTCGCGTAGCTGGTGATGACGTTGCCGTCGACTTCCTTCAGAAAATCCTTCTGCGGAAACTGGCTCTGGCGACACAGATTGTTGATCCGCCGGTCCTCGGTCATCGCGGGATTGAGGTTGAATTCCTTGCGGTCGTCGTAATCCTCGTACGTCTGGCGCGAGATCCGGCCGCCGAGCGCGACCGCGCTCAGGAAGCCGGGAAATTCGTAACGCCCGTCGAGCCGCGCGGCGAAAATCTCGTTTTCGCGCCGATTTTCGTCGCGCCGCAGCCGCGCATCGTCCCAGAACAGATCGGGGTTGTTGAGGTTGAAGCGCGGGTCGATCGTGATCGTCGGCGCGAAATTGCCCGGGGTCAGCGCGAAGGTGTACGGGACGCGCATGTTGTTCGCCGCGAAGGGCGCGGTCGAAAAGAAATTGCGATTGCCGTTCACGTCGAACGGGTCGGTGCGCAGCCGCGAATTGCGCTCGATTTCGGTGCGGATGGTGCGCGAATAGGACGCGTCGGCGACGAGCGTCAGCCGATCGACCGGCTTCCATTCGACCTGCATCCCGCCGCCCAGATACTCCTCGGCGCGCGACAGGATGCCATTGGTCGCCTCGAGCGAGCTGAGTCCGCTCAGGCTCTGGATGATATGATTCTCGTCGAACACCACGTTGGTCAGCCCGAAGCGCGCTTCCGAAATGTTCAGATCGTGGCGGTTCTCGACATATTTGCGGTCCGAATATTGCCCGTCGAAATTGATGTTGAGCGTGTCGGTCGGCCGCCACTGGATCGCGCCGAAGAGGGATTCGCGGCGGTCCTGTTCGTTGATCTGGCGATAGGTGATCGAATTGGGTGCCAGGTAGAATGGCGTGCCGGCATTGCCCTGCGCCCGGGACACTTCGGTGCAGTTTGCGGCGGCGGCGACGACGGTCGAGCACGCGACCCAGGTCGAGCTGCCCGCGACGGTTTCTTCTGGGTTGTTGGTGTCGTTGCGCTGGAACCCCAGCGCAATGCCGATCCTGCCGAGCGCGCCCAGGTCGAACTGGTCGACGTAGCTCGCGGTCGCGCGGTAGCCGAAGGCGTCGCCTTCGCGGACGCGGTCCTGATACGGGCTCCAATTGCCCTTCAACTCGAACTGCAGGCTCTGCTTCTTGTAATCGAGCGGGCGGATCGTGCCGAGTTCGATCGTCCCGGCGACGCCGCCTTCGATCAAATTCGCCTGCTGCGATTTGTAGATCTTGATGCCGTTGACGAGTTCGGACGGAAACTGGTTGAAGTTGACCGCGCGGTCGCCCGAGCCGTTGGTCGCGTCGCGGCCGTTGATCGTGGTGTTCGACAGGAACGAGCCGAGCCCGCGCAGCGCGATTTCCGAAGCGCCGCCTTTTTCGCGGTGGGTGGTCGCGCCGGTGATCGTCTGGATCGCCTCACCGACCGACAGCACCGGCAGGTCGCCGATCTCGGTCGAGCTCAGCGTATCGACGATCGCGGTCTCGCGCTTCTTTTCGCTGATCGAGGTCTGGATAGTTTCACGGATGCCGGTGACGGTCACTTCGTCGCCGGTCGCGACATCGTCGGAGCCAGCGGCCGGGGCGGGATCGGCGGGCAGGGGAGCGGAGCCGGGCACCGGCGGTGGCAGCGCAGCCGACGGCGTGGTCGTGTCGGGGGCGGCCTGCGCGAAGGCGGGCACCGCGGCGGCGATCAGCGGCAAAGCGGCCGATGCGAGCAGACAATTGCGCGAAAACGCGCCGAAACGGGTGTGCGACATGACCCTCTCCCTGAAGTCGTATTATTTGCCGCCAATTTTCCAATTCACCGGCGTTTGTCAATCCAATTGTCAGGCCGATACCGAATGATCTGTCATACCAGTTTTCGGCGTGGCTTCCCGGTCACGGTGTCAGCTGGCTGCGCAGTTCGGGAACCGCGCGGGCCAGGCCCTCGGCGACGAGCTTGGCGAACGCCGCGGCACCGGCATCGCCGACATGGGTATAATCGAACTTGCGGGTATGCTGCCCCCGCGGACCGGTCGCCGTGGTCGGCAGGTCGGGCAGCCGCGCCACCTCGGCATCACGCGGCTTCAGCGTCGTGCCCGCCGCCGCGGCGGCGCGTTCGATGTCGTTGGGCGGTGCCTGCGCCAAGGTGGCAGCCCGTTCGGCGCCCAGCTGCTGTACCAACCGCGCGCTGTCCACGTTGAGATCGACCAGCGGAACCTCGAGCGCGGTCGCGACGCTGCGCACCTCCGCCGACCAGGCGTCGAGCGTATTGTTCAATCGCCCGCCGACGAATTCGCGGCGAGTCAGCGGGGTGAGCAGCACCGGCTTCGCCCCGGCGGCATGCGCCTCCGCAACCATCCGGCGCAGGTTCGTGCCGAACTCGCCGTTCAGCTGAGTCCAGCGTTCCGCTACGCTCGACTGGTCGTTGTGCCCGAACTGGATGAGCACATAGGTCGCCTTGTAACCGGCCACGCGTGCTTCGCTCAGCGCGATGTCCCACGACCCTTCCTGGCGGTAGCTGCGGGTCGAACGCCCGCCGCGGCCGAGGTTCACGCACGCGACCGACGATTTGACGTGCCGCGCGCAGAATGCCGACGCCCAGCCGCTCATCGGTGCCATCGTCGAATCGCCGACCAGCACGATCTTGTACGGCGACAGTTTCGCCGCGTCGGTCCGCGGCAGGTCGCGCGGCGGTGCCGGGGCGGCGACCGCCTGCAGCATCAGCGCAACGCCAAGCAGGCTCACGAAAAGCCGAGCCCGCCGTTGATGTCGACGCAGGTGCCGGTCAGGAAGCTCGCACCGTCGGACGCGAGATAGGCGATCAGTTCGGCGACCTCGTCGGGTCCGCCCTCACGGCGCAGCGGCGTGTTGCCAGCGACCGCGGCGCGCCCCTCGGGCTTGGAAAAGATGTCGTGGAAGCTGGTGCCGATGAGGCCGGGGCAGACCGCGTTGACGCGGATGCCCTGCGGCCCGAATTCCTTGGCCCAGGCGCGGGTCAGCGTCATCAGCGCGCCCTTCGCGGTCGCATAGATGCTGGCCCCCGGTCCGCCGCCGTCGCGCCCAGCCAGCGACGATACGTTGACGATCGCCGACCCCTGGCCGAGCTTGGGCAGCGCGGCCTTGGTCACCAGCCACACCGACTTGAGATTGAGGTCCACGACCTGATCGAAAAACGCTTCGTCCTGTTCCGCGAGCGTCTTTCGCGCGATCATCCCGCCCGCGAGATTGACCAGGACGTCGATCCGCTCGCCCGCGGCTTCCACCAGCCCGGCGACTTCGCCGGCGTTTGTGACATCGGCGCGGTGCAGCGTCGCGCTGCCCCCTGCCGCCGTGATCTCGTCGATCGTCGCCTGCGCGGACGCTTCGTCGCTGCGGTAATTGACGACGACGTGCGCGCCGTTTGCTGCCAGCAGCTGCGAAACCGATTTGCCGATATCGCGTCCGCCGCCCGTGACCAGCGCGACCTTGTTCGTGAAATCCATGTCATTCCTCATTTGGGTTGAACCGGGGCGGTGCGACCGCCGAACAGCCAGACGCAAGCGACCGCTACGGGCACGATCGCCGCCGCAATGCCGAAGATCGGCGCGAAGCTGACCTTGGTCAGCACCGGCACCAGCCACGTCGTGATAAGCGTCCCCGCAACCGCCGCCATCCCGCTGAACCCCGCCAACGAGCCGACCGTGCCGCCGCCGAAATAGTCGGAGGGCAGTGTCTGGATATTGTTGATCGCGACTTGGAAGCCGAACAGGATCACCGCGATCAGCAGCACCGCGTACAGCGGGGTCGCCGCGGTCATCGTCAGCAGCAGCGGCGGCAACATGATCGCGCCGCCCAGCGTGATCATCGTGCGGCGGGCGTTGAGCGGGGTCCAGCCACGCTTGATCAGCGCGCCCGACAGATAGCCGCCCGACAGGCTGCCCAGCATCGCGCCGACGAACGGCACCCACGCGAACAGCCCGATCTGCTTGACGTCGAAGCCGAAGGTCTCGGCGAGGTAGATCGGCAGCCACGACACGAACAGCCACCAGACGGGATCGAGGAAGAAGCGGCTGCCGATGACCGCCCAGCTTTCCTTGTGCCGCAGCATCGCGGCGAAACCCGGCGAATAGCTCGAGCGCAAAGTCGCGGCGCTCGCAGCGATGTCGTCGGCACCCGCGCCCAGGATATGCGCGCGCTCGCGCGCGCTGAGCCAGGGATGCGTGTCGGGGTCGCTGCGGTAGAGCCACAGCCACGGCAGCAGCCACAGAAACCCGAATACCGCTATGATCGCGAAGGTCGCCTGCCAGCCGAACCCGGTGAACAGCAAAGCGATGAGCGGCGCGGAGATGATTGCGCCCAAGGACGCGCCGGCGTTGAAAATGCCTTGCGCGAACGCACGCTCGTGCGCCGGGAACCACAGCGCATTGGCCTTGGCCGCCCCTGGCCAATTGCCCGCTTCGCCGATCCCCAGCGTCACGCGCAGGAAGGCGAACATCCCGAGCGAGCGCGCAAGGGCGTGCGCGCCGATCGACACCGACCATACGACGATCGATACCGCGAACCCCATCCGCGTGCCGATCACGTCGAAGATCCGCCCGAACAATGCCTGGCCGAAGGCGTAGGCAAGCATGAACATCGTGACGAGGAAGGCGTAATCCGCCTTGTCGGCACCGATGTCCTTCGACACTTCGGGCCACATCACGGCGAGCGCGTTGCGGTCGATGTAATTGATGACGGTCGCGACCGCGATCAGCGCGATGACGCCCCAGCGCAGCTTGCCGCGGTTCATTTGGCTGCTCCTGCGGCGGGCCAGTCGAAGCGCCCGACGTGGCCGCTCCAGCTGACCGCGCGCCCGTCGACGCTGCCCTTGTGTGCCGCGGTGGCGGCGACATCGTCGGCGAACGCGACCACGATTCGGTCGCCCGACACCATCGTCACGATGACTGCGTCGGCGTCCGCCAGTCGAACGTGCTTGAGGCCCGCGACCGCGCTCGCGCTGCCGACGGTGGTTTCGGCAGACGGGTCGTACTGGCCGTGCGATTCGAGCACGCTGACGAAGGTCGCGTCCTTCGCACCGTCGAGCCGCTGGATGATCGCGGGTTCGCGGCGCAGGTTGAATTTGGGGTCACCCGCGCCGCTTTCGGCCAGGATTACCGCCGCGCCCGGGGTCGCCATCCGGTAACTGTAGAAGCGCCCGTCGAGCAGCCAGGTGATTCGCCCCTGACCAGCCGCCGGGGTGCCGGTCGCATCGACCCAAAGGTGCTGATACCCGTTCGCCTTGCCCAGCACCGGGCGCTCGGCGGCGTTCGACCTCAGCGCGAAGTCGGTATCGATCAGCTGTCCGTCGTAATGCAGCGGCAGGTCGTAGCGCGCCGGGGCGGGGCCGGTCACTCTCAGCAGATCGACGATCAACGGCCGCGCGCGGCCGGTCACGTCGACCTGCGCCAGCGAGCGGCGGAGCGTCGTGCCGGGATAGGTTCCCACGACCTCCGCGGTGCTGACCCGGGTCGCCCCCGTGCTGCCGAAGAACAACTGTTTCGGTGCGACCGTCTCGCCCAGTTTCTCCCGGCCGTTGAAATGGCTGGTTTCGTTCGCGACCAGCGTGTTGTGCGCGATCGTCTGATGCGCCCAGCTGTCGTTTTCGGGCAGATATTTGCCGCCGTCCTTCGCTTCGATATTGATAAAGCGCGCCGCGCCGTAATCGGTGACGATGGTCTGGCCGTGATCGTAAAGCAGCCAGTTGAGTTTATCGAAATGGCCGTGCCCCATCCCCATCGCCGTATTTTTCGCGACCAGCACCTGATCCTGGTCGCCGGGACCGCTGCGCAGGACCGCGAGCGCGCCGTCCTTGCCGTCGGGCCCGTCGCGGTACAATTGCGAGCGATAGGCGAACGGCACGGCCTTGCCTGCCGCCAGGTCGCGCGCGACTTCCAGCCCCGCCGGGGTCAGCACGGTGCGGCCCTGCCACTGTGCGACCGACAGCAGGCTGGGGTCGTGGGTGACGCCGTAGCCGACCGTCACCGCCTGATAGAGTTCCTCGGTCTTGAGCGACTTTTCACGCAAGGCATCGTTGATCGGGAAGAAATGCCCACGATAGGTCATCTCGATCCCCGCGCGGACCGCCTTGGGAACGATGCCGTCGCGGTAGCGGAAGATGCCCAGCGCGGGATCGTTGCGCTCGACCGCGTCGGCGAACACCACGAACGGCTGCAGCGCGTAGCGCTGGTAATAGGGTCCTTCGGCATAATAACCGTCGGGGGAGAACAACAGGTCGAGCTGTTTCAGAAATCCGGCGCGGCCGCTGCGGTCGGACCCTTTCAGCGCACGTTCGACGAATTCGGGTTCGCGCAGCACGTAGCCGGTCATGCCGACCCCCGCGGTCATCCAGGTCGCGTGGTTGTGGATCCGGTCGAAGCTCGCGGCGGTATCGACCGACATCCACTGCACGATGCGGCGGAACACATTGGTATCGATCGTCGCGCGGTCGGCGGGCGACAGCGTGCCGCGGATTTGATCATAGCCCTGGATCGCGGTGGTCAGCCACACGCTGTCGTTCAGGCTCTGCCAGAACAGCCGTCCGGCAAGCGGTCCCGACCCGGCGGGATGCTTGCCGAGCGTCGGGTAGAGCTTGGCATAGGCGAGTAGCAGGTCGCGCGCGAAATCGGCGTAGCGCTGTTCGCCGGTGATCCGGAACAGCAGCCCGCCGAGGTAGATCGCGCGGTAGTTGCGCTTGTGCTGTTCGTGGGTGAAGCCGCCGCCGGTGTCCTTCGGGACCGGCACGTTCAGCCCGGCGCGGATCAGGCCGTCCAGTTCGCCCCGCGCGCGCTTCAGTTCGGTGTCCAGCAACGGATAGCGCGCCGCTTCCCGCCCGAGCTGGGCGAGCTTCGCCGCATCCTGCAGCACCGGCGCGGCGGCATCCTGCGCCTGCGCCGGGGCAACCATGGCGATACCGGTCAGTAATGCGGCGCGGATCATTGGCTCGACACCTTATTGTCTGCCAGCGTCACGATCGGCGATCCCTGCGGATAGAGTTTGCTGAGTTTCGGCATCGCGCTGGCGATGAAGCGATTGCCGATAATTGTGACCCGCGGCGCGCCGACGCTGTGCGCGATCTCGATGCCGCCTGCGCGGGTGAAAGTGTTGCCGGTGATCGCGACCCGCTGCGCCCCCGACAGCCGCACCGCGACCGGCCCGCCGCCGGTTACCCGCGAACTGCTCAGCGTAAAGGCGGGGCCGAAGGTGCTTTCATCGGTGCCGAGCCGGGCGACGTCGGCGACCCGCGCCACGTCGCTGAAGTCGCTGTCGGCGAGCGTGATCGCCTCGATCCCGTAATAGCCCTCGCGCCCGGTCTCCGCGGCGGCGGCGACCACCGCACCCGCGACCCGCGCGAAGCTGGATTTGCGGACCGCGGCATGGCTGGCGAAGGTACCCGGCGTGGTCGCGATCACGTCGCCGACATCGGCGATCGCGGCGTCGTCGATCTCGACCGCATAGCCGACCGGGGTGGGGACGGGCGCTGCACGGACGACCGCATTGGCGGCGGGTGCGCCCTTGCCAGAAATGCTGAGCCCGGCAATCCGCACGCTGCCGCCCGGATTGAGCTGGAACAGCGTCGGCGCAGCGAAAGCGATCCGACTGTCGCGCCCGCCCGCAACGGTCAGCGCGCGGTCGAGCGCGATCGGCGCGGCGACCGGATAATCCCCCGCCACGAGCCGCAATGTGTCGCCGGTGCCAGCGCTTGCCGCCGCTTGCTCGAGCGTGCCGGCCCCGGGCGCGACCTTGCGCTCGCGGCCCGCTCCGAACGCGGTCTCGGCGGCGGGTTTGGCATACCAGTCCGGCCCCGCTGCGTCGCGCGCAACGGGTTTCAGGTCGCGTGGCGCCCCCCATTTCTCACCGTCAGGGTAGAGCAGGCCATTGCCAGCGCGGGTCAATTTGGCCGGCTCGCGCTTGAACCCGGCGGCGATCGCGGCGGGCGCGGCGAAGCTCGCGATATTGCCGCTGAACGCAATTCCTCCGGCCGCCTCCAGCCGGAACGGATCCTTGTCGCCGGTGATCAGGTTTGCGGTGAAGCGGCTGTCGATCGGCGGGGCGCTGCGTTCGGCGTCGGCTCCCGCGCCCAGGGTGATCTGCGCAGGGGCAATCACGCTATTACCCTCGATCACCGCATTGGCGACCTGATGATAACGGTTGATCGGTGAATCGGGGACGCCGTTCATCACCGCGATCGCGCTCAGGAAACTGGTGCCGGTGCTGCCCTCGATATAATTGCCGCGCACGACCTGATCGCGGTTGATGACGCGAATTCCGCCGGTCGAATCCTTGCCGCCGTTCAGGAACACGTTGCGTTCGACCAGATTGCCGTTGCCGTGGCGCAGCACGATCGACCCCTGCGAGCGCAGGATGGTATTTTCGCGAATGATGTTCCTGCCCGACTTGATCGAGATGATCTCGACCTCGCCGTCGCAATTGTCGAACACGTTGCGCTCGACCACGGTCTTCGAATCCGACAGCGATTCTTCGCTGGTGCCGACCCGGATCGTCTCGCCGCCGTTGCTGCCGAGCGGGGGCCGGGGCCCGAAGTAATTGCCGTCGATCCGGTGGCGATTTTCCCGCGGGTCGCCGCGCGGGCGGATCACCGCCAGCGTGACCCCGGCGTTGCCCTTCCCTGAAAAAAAGCTGTGATCGACGCGGTTGTCGGCGCCGTAGAGCGCGACCCAGATATCCTCGGCGCGGCGGTCGGGTTTGTTGAAGCGGTCGATCACCACTTCGCTCAAGCGGACATGGTTGGCGTAGTTGGTCGATTCGGTGCGAAACGCGATGACTTCCTTGGTCGGCGAATATCCGTCGCGGAACACCAGGCTCGACACCACCAGATGCTCGCCGGCGATCTTAAGATTCGACTGCCCGGTCAGCACGACCTTGCCCTTGGTTTCGGCGATCAACAGTACCGGCTTGTCCGCGGTCCCGCGCGCGGCGAAGACCAGCTGCTGGTTCTTCCAGGTTCCGTTCGCCATGACGATCGCATCGCCCGGCTTCGCGCGGCGCGCCGCTTCGGCGAGGCCGGCCGCGTCCTTGACCCTGAACTGCGCGGCGACGGCGGGCGTGGCAACCGCGAACGATGCGACCCAAAGCGAAGCGAAAAAACGCACGAAATTCCCCTCCCGACCGGATCGTTGCCGGCCCTTGTTCGGAAGATTGGTCTATCCAGCGCCTAGGCCAGTGGCAATACCAATTCTGCCCGATCGGCGGCTGCTGGCGGACGGGCCCATGCGGCGTGTTGCCGGAGCGGTGGGGCGATCACGATCTGGTTCGGGTGCCCTGCCGGCTGGACCGCAGACCGCTCGATCGCCGGCTTGGCGCGGTCGCGCGCGCGAACGGAGCGTTATCGCCTTACTTCGCGGAGTGTCCGTTAATACGAAGCTGCCCGATTACTGGCAAATGGCGAGCCGCTACATTTGGATTACGGCCAGTTAACCCCCGCCGGTGCGCGGCTGGCGGTGGCGGGGTTGCCGCGACCGAAGGTGTCGCTCGCGATGGTGAGGGCGGGGCCGCGGTCGATCCAGCGCGTAGGCCCTCGCCACGGCGAAGCTGGCCAAGCGGGGTCATCTCGCTGACAATATCGCAGTCAGCGGGCGAAGCCCGCTGGTGCTGCCGGTGAGGATTGAACTCACGACCTCAGCCTTACCAAGGATGCGCTC
>JAZKGJ010000064.1:0-11728 GCA_040385975.1 Pseudomonadota bacterium
ACCCGCCCATCTGCTGGAAATAGGTGAACTGGGTGACTTCCATCCCGTCGCACCACACTTCCCAGCCGAGCCCCCAGGCGCCGAGCGTCGGGCTTTCCCAATCGTCCTCGACGAAGCGGATGTCATGGACGCTGAAATCGATGCCGATCGCGGCGAGGCTGCCGAGGTACATTTCCTGCAGGTCGGCGGGGCTGGGTTTCAAGATGACCTGATATTGATAGTAATGCTGGAGCCGGTTGGGGTTCTCGCCGTAGCGGCCGTCGGTCGGGCGGCGGCAGGGCTGGACGAAGGCGGCGTTCCAGGCGTCGGGGCCGAGCGCGCGCAGCGTCGTCGCGGTGTGGAAGGTGCCCGCGCCCATCTCCATGTCGTAGGGCTGGAGGATCACACAGCCGCGCTCCGCCCAATACGCATGAAGGCGCAGGATCATCGCCTGGAAGCTGAGGGGCTGGGTCGCACTGGTCACGGTCGCGCGGCCTTGCCGGAGGGGGGCGGGCAAATCAACCGGCGCGCCGTTGACGCGGGCCCGGCGGCGACCCACGTTAACCCTATGAAGCGCGTCGGTCTGACGCCGGGGATCGGCAAGGGCGCGGCGGTCGCGCTGCTGGCGGTATTCCTGCTGGCCGGGACCGCGGAGGCGCAGCGCTATCGCTACCGCCCGCCGGCCGCTCCGGTCGCCGCGCCCGCGCCTGCGCTGCGGTACCGCGAACTTCCCGCCGACGACCGGATCGCGCCGGATGGCTATGCGCTCGACGATCTGGTCGAGGAGGCCCCCGCCCCCGCGACCCGCGCCGCGCTGGCTGCGCGGGTCGCGGCGCTGGTGCCGCGGCAGGAGTATGTGCCGCGCCCGGCGCTGTGGCGGATCCGCGCCGAACGGCCGGGGGGGGCCGACACGACGATCTGGCTGTTCGGGACGGTCCACATCCTGCCGCCCGGGTTTCGCTGGCGTTCGCCCACGGTCGAGGCGGTGACGCGGCAGGCCGACGCGCTGCTGGTCGAGGCGGTGGACGACCCGGCCGAACGCAATCCGTTCGCGGCGCGCGGGACTGCGCTCTCACCGCTGGCGGCGCGGGTCAGCCCGAGCCACCGCGGCAAGCTGGCGGCGCTGGTCGCGACGTTGCCGAGCGAGGCGGCGGCGACGCTCGACACGCTGCCGACCTGGATCGCGGCGGTCGCGGTGTCGGTGGTGCGCGATATCCGCGCCGGCGAAGTGCCCGGGCCCGGCGCCGACGACTGGTTCGAACAGGCGTTTCGCACAGCGGGCAAGCCGGTCGCGGCGATCGAGGACGGCGCGCGGGTGATGGCGAGCGCGAACGCAATCCCCGAAGCCGAAGCGCGCGCGATGCTCGACGCCGCGCTAGATGCGCCCGCAGTCGACCGCGAGGCCGCGCGCGCGCCGCTTCATGCGTGGGCACAGGGTCAGGTCGGGCCGGGCTCGCCGATCGTCGTCGCGCTGCCGTCGCGCAGTTTGACCACGGCCTTGCTCGATCGGCGAAACGCGGCCTGGGCGGCGAGCCTGAAGGCGCGGCTGGCGCGGCCCGGGCGGACGTTGTTCGTGGCGGGCGCGGGGCATTTCATCGGTGCGGGGTCGGTGCTCGAGCGGCTGGACGCGCTCGGCGTGCGTGTCGAACGCGTCGAGTAGCTGGCGCGCGCCGGGCGGCAGCCCTATCAGGACCGCGATGACCAAGACCCTGTCGCGGCTGTGGCCGCCTGCCGCCCTGTTCGCCGCCCTGTTCGCCGCATCCTGCGTACACCAGCCCGCAGCGGTCGCACCGCAGACGCCCGCCCCGCTGGCCGCGGCGGCGGTCGTCGCAGCCCCCGCCGCCCCCGCTCCCGCGCAGGCACCGACCGCGACCGACGCCGACCCGGCGCTGTGGGTGGTGAAGGATGCCGACACGACGATCTATCTGTTCGGGACGATCCACGTGCTGAAGCCCGGGCTGTCGTGGTTCGACGAGGGGGTGAAGACGGCGTTCGACGCCAGCGACGAACTGCGGCTCGAACTGGTGTTCCCCGCCGCCGCGGAAGCGCAGGCGATCGCGCTGAAGGCCGGGACCAGCACCGGCACCGTGACGCTGCCCGACCGACTGTCGCCCGCGGCGCGCGCGAAATATCTGGCGACGCTCAGCGAGTTCGGACTGCCCGCGACCGCGCTGGACCGGTTCCAGCCGTGGTTCGCGGCGAACAACCTGACCGTGCTGCCGCTGCTGAAGCTCGGCTATGCGCTCGACAGCGGCGCCGAACAGGTGCTGACCCGCGCCGCCAAGGATGCCGGCAAGCCGGTCAGCGGGTTCGAGACGATGACCGAGCAATTGGGGTTCTTCGCGTCGCTGAGCGAGCGTGCGCAGATCGCGTATCTGTCGAGCGTGCTCGACGAACTGCCCAAGGTCGGCACCACGGTCGAGACGATGGTCGGCGAATGGGGCAAGGGCGATCCCGCTGCGCTGGCGAAACTGCTCAACGACGGGCTGGACGACAATCGCGAGCTGGCGACCGTCCTGCTGAACGACCGCAACGCGCGTTGGGCGGGGTGGATCGCGAATCGGCTGGCGACGCCGGGGACGGTGTTCGTCGCGGTCGGTGCGGGGCATCTGGCGGGCGCCGACAGCGTGCAGGCAAAGCTGGCGGCGAAGGGGCTGACCGCGACGCGGGTGCTGTATTGAGGCGCTGGCTGGCGTGGCTGGCCGCGCTGGCGCTGGGCGGGTGCGCGCCGGCCGGTGAGCCCGCCGTGCGCCCGGCGTTATGGCGCGCGGTCCACGGCGGCTCGACGATCTGGCTGTTCGGGACGATCCACCTGCTGCCCGCCGATGTGAAATGGAACATCGGCAAGGTGGCGCAGGCGGTAGCGCAGGCCGACACGCTGATCACCGAAATCCCCGAAGGCGATGCGCAGGCGCAGGCGGCGGCGTTCCTGAAGGTCGCGCGCGCCGAGGGGCTGCCGCCGATCGCCGAGCGGGTGGCGCCGGGCGAGCGCGCGGCGCTGACCGCGGCGATCGACGTGGCGGGGCTGCCGACCAGTGCGCTCGACCGGATGACGACCTGGGGCGCGGCGCTGGCGATCGGTGCGGGGGCGGCGCGCGGCGCGGGCGCAACGGTGCAGGCCGCGCCCGAAGCGGTGCTGGCGCGCGCGTTCGCGGGGCGGCGGCGCGAGGCGCTGGAGAGTTTTGCCGGCCAGCTCGGCATATTCGCGGAGCTGGCCGAGGCCGACCAGCGGCTGCTGCTCTCCCGCACGCTGACCGAAGCACGCGACGCGCGGGCCAGCTACGCGCGGATGCTGGCGGCATGGTCGCGCGGCGATGCAGCGGCTATGCAGGCGACCTTCAACCGGGCGTTTGCCGGCGCCCCCGAACTGGCGGCCGCGCTGATCACGCGCCGCAACCGCGCCTGGGCCGACCGGCTGGCGGCAAGGGGCAACGGCACCGCGCTGGTCGCGGTCGGCGCGGGGCACATGATCGGAAGCGCCGGGCTGCCCGCATTGCTGAGCGCGCGCGGCTACCGCGTGGCGCGGGTGCAGTAGGCGCTTGCGTCGCGGCGGGCAGCATGTGACCTTGCTTTAACAGGCGGGAGATTATGATGCGGCACGAACTGGCATTGCTCTGTGGACTGAGCGTCGTGCTGGGCGGATGCGAAGCCGCTCACGACAAGAACGTCCGCACCGACACCCGGCGGCTGGTGGTGACCGGAACGCGCGAGGCGGTGAATGCCTTCACTACCACGGCCACGGTCGGCGGAACGGTCAGCGCGCTCACCGTCAGGCCGACGCCGACCGGGAGTATCGCCGCGCTGACGCTGGCCCCCCGCGCGGACGTACTTCAGATGACGCGGGATGCGGTTCGGTCGAGGCTTTCGTATCGCTACGAGCAGCGCAGCTATCGCTCGACGACAACGTAGCGCCATCGTTCAGCGCACCTCGCGCTGTTCCTCGCATGACCCGAGCTTGGTGCGCACCTCGCCGCACTGCGTGTCCATGACATAGCCGAACGGCCACGACCGATAGGGCCCGAGCGCGCCGCGGGGGCCGCCTTCGCGCGACCAGCGGAGTTGATAGACCTGCATTCGCGTAGCGCTCGCCGGGAGCGGGGCGGCCAGGTGGAAGACTTCGCCCGGGTCGAGCCGGTCCGCGCCGCCGCGCGCCTGACCGACCGGTTTGCCGTCGCGGTCGAGGAACAGGATCACCGCGTCGAGCTGTTCATAGAGACTGTCGGAGTGGTTCCAGAAGGTGCCGCGCCAGGTCCGGGTGCCGTCGGCGGCGCGCACCACCTGATTGCGGCTGAGCGCGATATTGTCGGTGTCGTCGGTCGCCGCCATCACGAACGCCGCGGCGAAGGCGAGAAAGATCAGCAATGCCCCCAGCACCCAGGTCACGATCGCGCGTCGTTTCCAGCGCTTCACCATCGTCAGATCGTCGGTCATGTCTTGCCCCTAATTCCGTGGAGGCATGTTTCTGGCCGCGGCGAGCACGAAAGACATGAGCGAAAGGTGAGGAGTCGGTGAAATCGACGGCTTCGGCCCTCCCCCGTCGTCACGGGCGGGGGCTGGGCGCAGGTCTGCTTCTCTTCCGTGCCGAGCAGGAGCAGACCCTCACCCTCCCACCCCCTACGCGGCGGGCCCTCCCTCTCCCGCGAAGGCGAGAGAAGGTAAATCAGAGACGGCGAGTTCCCGGGTATGCGAACAGAACATCGGCATCGCGATCAAGCCGAACCGTCTCCGCCCCCTCGACCGTCACGCATTCACCCGCCGCGCAAGCGATCCCGGCCACCTCGCCACTGCCGGTGATCGGCACCAGCCAGCCGGTCGTTCCCGCGGGCAGATCGACCGAATGCTCGCCGCCCGCCCAGCGTTCGAGCACGAATTTCGGCCCCTCGACCAGGATTGTGCGCCCTGCCCCGGCCGGACCGGGCGAGACGATCGGCTCATAGGGGGTCGGATCGGACACCGCGATGCCGTCGTCGAGGTGGAGTTCGCGCTCGCTGCCGTAATCGTAGAGGCGGTAGGTGGTCTCGGAGTTCTGCTGGATCTCGATGCAGGTGATGCCGCCGCCGATCGCGTGGACGGTGCCGCTGGCGCAATAGAGGAAATCGCCCGCCTTGACCGGGCGCCAGTCGAGCTTGTCGACGATCGATCCGTCGAGCGCGGCGCTGCGCAGCTCTTCGTGGCTCATCGGTGCCTTCGGGCCGACCGCGATGGTCGCGCCGGGCTCGGCGGCGAGGATCGTCCAGCATTCGTCCTTGCCGCGTGGCAGGCCCCTCGCGTGCGCCCGATCGTCGTCGGGATGGACCTGAACCGACAAACTTTCGCCGGGGAACAGATATTTCACGAGCAGGTCGGGGGTCGCATCGCCGGGTTCCTTGAACCAGATTTCGCCGACCGGCGGCGCATCGGATGCGGGATCGGGGAAACCTGGCCACAAATCGTGGCGGCCCCAGGGCTTTTCGACGCGCTGGGTGGCAAGCTTGGTCGCGGGCATTCATCCTCCGTCAATCGGCATCCCCGCAACGCGCGGGTTGGGGGATTGTTCGTGTCCCTTCATACGCTAGAAGGCCGCGATGCGTTTCATGTCATTCCGCCCCGCCCTGCTCCTCGGTGCCTGCGCGCTGTCGCTCACCGCCTGCGCCACCAGTAGCAAGAAGGGCGACACGCCCTATGTCGCGCGCGACGTCGGCTCGCTGTACAGCGCCGCCAAGCGCCAGCTCGACCGCGGGTCGTATGCGACCGCCGCCGCATTGTTCGACGAGGTCGAGCGCCAGCACCCCTATTCGATCTGGGCCCGGCGTGCGCAGCTGATGGGCGCGTTCAGCTATTACATGGGCAAGAATTACACCGACGCGATTCAGTCGTCGCAGCGATTCCTGTCGATCCACCCGGGCAATCGCGACGCGGCCTATGCCTATTATCTGATCGCGCTCAGCTATTACGAGCAGATCACCGACGTGACCCGCGATCAGAAGATCACCGGGCAGGCGATGGATGCGCTGGGCGAACTGTCGCGGCGCTACCCCAACACGCGCTACGCCGCGGATGCGCGGTTGAAGGTCGACCTGGTCCGCGACCATCTGGCGGGCAAGGAAATGGAGATCGGCCGCTTCTACGAGACGCGCGGCCAGTGGCTGGCGGCGACGATGCGGTTCCGCAAGGTCGTCGACGAATATCAGACCACGACGCACACCCCCGAAGCGCTGATGCGGCTGACCGAGACCTATCTGGCGCTCGGCATTCCGGGCGAGGCGCGCAAGTCGGCGGCGGTGCTGGGCGCGAACTATCCGGAGACCGACTGGTACGGCCGCGCGTACAAACTGATTCAGGAAAACCCGCGCGGCGAGCTGACCGCGATCGGTGCGGGTGAGCTGATCGTGCCGCCGGCGGTGGCGGCGGGTCAGAAGCCCGCGCTGCCCGGCACGGGGTCGCAGAAGAACGCCGAAAGCACGCTGGCGAAACCGCCGGCCGACCCGGGTGCCAGCCCCGATAACTGAGCCACTGGCGCGGGTCGGTCGGCGCGCGTAAGGCGCGGACGATGACCACCAAGACGGTTTCGATCAGCAACGCACCCGTCATCGAATCGCGCGATCAGCTGATCGCGGCGTTCGCTGGGGGCGAGAAGTCCAAGGACCGCTGGCGGATCGGCACCGAGCACGAGAAATTCGTCTATCGGACCGACGATCATCGCGCGCCGAGCTATGACGAACCGGGCGGGATCCGCGATCTGCTGAGCGGCCTGACCGAATTCGGCTGGAAGCCGGTGTACGAGGGCGAGACCGTGATCGCGCTGAGCGGCGCGGATGGGTCGGTCAGCCTGGAGCCGGCGGGACAGTTCGAGCTGTCGGGCGCGCCGCTCGACAACCTTCACCAGACCTGCGCGGAGACCGGTCGGCACCTGGAGCAGGTCAAGGCGGTCGGCGAGCGGCTGGGGCTCGGCTTCCTCGGGCTCGGGATGTGGCCCGACAAGACCCGCGCCGAGCTGCCGCGGATGCCCAAGGGGCGCTATGCGATCATGCTGAACCACATGCCACGGGTCGGCAGCATGGGGCTCGACATGATGCTTAGAACCTGCACGATCCAGGTGAACCTCGATTACGCATCCGAAGCCGACATGGCGAAGAAGTTCCGGGTCGGGCTGGCGCTCCAGCCGCTGGCGACCGCGCTGTTCGCCAATTCGCCGTTCCTGGAAGGCAGGCCCAACGGCTTCCTGAGCTATCGCAGCCACATCTGGTCGGACACCGATCCGCACCGGACCGGAATGTTGCCGTTCGTGTTCGAGGACGGCTTCGGCTACGAGCGCTACGCCGATTACGCGCTCGACGTGCCGATGTATTTCGTGTTCCGCGACGGCAAATATATCGACGCCGCGGGGCTGAGCTTTCGCGACTTCCTGAAGGGCGAGTTGTCGGTTCTGCCCGGCGAGAAGCCGACGCTCGACGACTGGAACGACCACCTCTCGACCGCCTTTCCCGAGGTGCGGCTGAAGACGTTCCTGGAGATGCGCGGCGCCGATGGCGGGCCATGGAACAAGATCTGCGCGCTGCCGGCGCTGTGGGTCGGCTTGCTCTACGACCAGGGCGCGCTGGATGCGGCGTGGGATCTGGTCAAGGGCTGGTCGCTGGACGAGCGGCAGGCGCTGCGCGATGCGGTGCCGCGACTGGCGCTCGATGCGCCGCTACCCGGTGGCGGCAAGCTGCGCGACATCGCCGGCGAGGTGCTCGACATCGCGCATGCCGGGCTGGCGGCGCGGGGGCGCAGCGATGCGGGCGGCTCGAACGAGACCGGCTTCCTCGATCCGCTGCGCGAGATCGTGCGGTCGGGCAAGGTGCCGGCGCAGGTGTTGCTCGATCGCTATGCCGGGGCGTGGGACGGGGATCTTAGCCGGGTTTACGACGACTATAGTTTCTAGGCGGCGGGCTTCCCGCGCAACCACCCGAAGAACCGCGGGACCGGCGCGTTGCGGCTCATCCACGCGGCATATTCCTGATACGCCGGGTCCAGCCCGAGATGGCGCTCCTCGGTCCGCGCGCGCCAGTAGTAGATACCTGCGACACAGCCCATCAGGAAAGTCGTGCGTGCCGCATCGGTCCACGCCCCCGTCGTCAAGAATGGGATCGTCGACAGCAACCAGAACAGGTTCTTCGACAGATACGCGGGGTGCTTGGTGATCGCATAGGGCCCGTGCGTCAGGATGCCGCGGTGGGTGAGGTTCGAAAAGCGGAACCCGAAGCTGACCGTTGCCCACGCAT
Organism: Pseudomonadota bacterium; assembly: GCA_040385975.1. Lineage (GTDB taxonomy): Bacteria > Pseudomonadota > Alphaproteobacteria > Sphingomonadales > Sphingomonadaceae > Sphingomonas. Next base: position 8,223 of record JAZKGJ010000064.1, read on the forward strand.
AGACCGCGGTCAGCGACACCAGCACCGCGCCGGTCGCCCAGAGTGCCAGCGGATGCCCCGCGAACCACATCGTCCAATCACCCGTCCCCGGGTGGTAATCGAACGGCCCGTTGTCACCCATCAGGATGAACGGCGGGTAGCAGATCAGCGCCGCCATCCACCCCGCCGCGAACGGATTCGCGGTGCGGATGTGCGCATCGAGCGGGCGCATCGTCAGCATGTAGCCGACCGTCGCGAACGCCACGTCGATCGTGAACATGAAGGTGATCAGCCAGTTCGCCAGCGCGACCGGATCGCCCCAGATCTTGGCGGTGTCGCCGCGCACGAAATCGCCGAAGCCGGGGGGTACGATCGCGAGCATGAAGGCGAGAAAGAACGCCTTCACCGCCCACGCGCGCAGGTGGTGGAAGATCGCGTCGTGATCCTTGCCCTCTTCGGTCCCCATCAGCCACGCGCCGAATTTGTAGCAGCCGTCCTTCGGATCGACCGCGCGGCGATCGAAATAGAGGATGTAGGGGATCGACAGCGCAAAGATCGCGGGCGCCGCGGTCTGGAAGCACCACATCGAGAAGGCGAATCCGCCCTGCCAGTAGAAGCGCCCGGCGGCATAGATGACCGCGATGCCGGCCCAGGTCGCCCACAGCCCGGTCAGTTTGGTCAGGCTGATCTCGAACGTGTCGCGCCACGGCTTGATATGGTCCCAGTCGATGCCCGTGGTGGGGTTGCGATGCACCTTGTCGACGATCAGCGCCCACAGCACCATCGGGATGCCGCACGCCAGCAGGTTGGTCATCGCCGAGAACGGCCCGTCGAGCACCGGCGTGTGCCAGCGCGCATAGCCGATCCACGCGAGCAATCCGACCAGCCCGGCGACGCCGCAGCCGGTCGAGACCGCCGATTTCGGGCGGGGGTCGGGGTTTGCCGCGCTGGTCGCGGTGCGGGCGAGCTGGGCGTCGTGGTACATGCGGGGGGGAATAGCGCGACGATGGTTAGCAGCCGGTAAAGCTGTTCTGAAACGCGTCGCGGCAAAGCCGCGCCGTCGGTCGGTGCTTTGGCACCGCCGGCCGAGCCGCGACGGAAGCGGCGAGTTAGCTTCGCTAAATCGACCGCGTCGCGGCTGGAGCGGGTGAGGGGAATCGAACCCCCGTCGTAAGCTTGGAAGGCTTCTGCTCTACCATTGAGCTACACCCGCGCTGTGCGCTGTCTATCAGTCGCGCGGACTTGGGCAAAGCCCAAGTCGTCGGTCGGCACGGGGCGCCGCCGGCCGCACTTCCGCGTAAAACGCGGATTAAGTTTCTTAATCCGCTCGCGGAAGTGGTGGACAGGGCTGGATTCGAACCAGCGTACGCTTGCACGGGCAGATTTACAGTCTGCTGCCTTTAACCACTCGGCCACCTGTCCGGAGCCGCTTTCGAAAAAGCGAGGCGGTCCCCTGCCCGCGCCCCCGCGGGCTGTCAACAATCACGCCCCTTGCGCCTCTTTAGTGTCAACGGTTGCGCCGCGGGTGCGCGCTCCGCATAGCCGTGGGCATGAGCAATCACCGACATGGCTAAGCGCGGCCACCGCCCCGGCAAGGCCCCGACCGGACGCCCGCGCTTCTGGGGGCGGCACGCGGTCACCGCGGCGCTGGCGAACCCCGAGCGGATCGTGCGCAAATTATGGCTGACGCGCGAGGCGGCGGCGCAGGTGGACGTGCCGGCGGCGATCCCGATCACGTTTGCCGACGTCGCCGATCTCGGCCGGCTAGTCCCGATCGACGCGCCGCACCAGGGGATCGTCGCCGATGTAGAGCCGCTGGAGGACGTGTGGCTCGGCGATCTGCTCGAACAGGGGCGCGATGACCAGCGGCCGTTGCTGGTGCTCGACCAGGTCACCGACCCGCACAATGTCGGCGCGATCCTGCGTTCGGCGGCGGCATTCGGGGCATTGGGGATCGTGACGCAGGACCGCCACGCCCCGCCCGAATCGGGGGCGTTGGCGCGCGCCGCGTCGGGGGCGCTCGAGGTCGTGCCGTGGGTCCGCGTTGTCAATCTGGCGCGCGCGCTGGAGGAGATCGCCGAAGCGGGCTTCTGGCGGGTCGGGCTGACCGGCGAGGCCGAGCAGACTTTGGCGGAGGCAGCGGGAAGCGCGAAGGTCGCGCTGGTGCTGGGCGCCGAGGGTGAGGGGATGCGGCACAATACCGCGGTGCATTGCGATCTGCTAGCGCGGTTGCCGATTACGGGGGCGGTCGAAAGCCTGAATGTTTCGAATGCCGCCGCGGTGGCGTTGTATGCGGTGGGGGTGCGGTGAGCGCAGTTGTTAGTGGCTTAATCGGTGGTGCGATCGCCGCAGCGCTGGGTGCGATTGCACTTCGCACCCAAGGCACGCCAAAGGTCGATCACGATGGGTGGAAAACCCTGACGCCGAGTTGGCTGTTGCATATGTCGGTTTTTCTCGGTGCAGTGATGACTGCAGGCGTGGTCTACTTTTTCGCAATTGGCGGCTCATCACTACCGGATGCGAACTCTCAAAACGTATTCGCGATGGGTCTCGGAATCGCCTTTGCAGTCATGACAGCCTGGTGCGCTTGGCTGACCTACCTACAGAAGATTAGTTGGAACTCATCATCCATTCGACGCAGTGCGCTTGGACAAACCAGCGTCTTTGACCGGCAAGAATTTGTTCGGGTCAGGGAAAGTTCTTTCCTTGGAACCCATCGCATAATTTTTCGAGGTGGTTCGTCCATCCGCTTTTTCAAATACGCAAACGGTGCGAGCGATTTAGTGGAGAGCCTCAGCGGTGGAATCGCTAGGAAATGAGGTCGCGCCGCAGCGAAGCCGCGTCGTCGATCGGCGCTGTGGCGCCGCCGGCCGGTCGGGGCGGGGCTGGGCCCGCGGCGCTCGGTTTAGCGTAGCTAAACCTTCGGCTGGACCCCGACGCAAAAAGCCCCCGGCATTGCTGCCGAGGGCCCGTCGCTACCGCCTCTGCTCGCTCGTCCCCTGGTGAGAGAGGACCGCGCCGTTTCGACCTTCGCGGCATGCTTGCCCAAGCCGCGGGGCTCGGGTGTCGCATTTTCGGTTCGCCGTGGTCGCTGCGGCGCCCTTTCGGGCAGCACGCTTGGCGAACCGCGGCGGACCCGCTCGGTCGCCGGGGCGAACCCCGGCTCCCTCGCGTCGGCTGTCGTTTCGGTTTCGCGCATTGCCTTTGCAGGCGTTGCGGCGTCCCCGCCCGGTTCAGCCCAGTCGACCTGCACCGAAATGCCTGCCGCCTGTTTCGATCCCGAACCGTTTACCGCTCGCGTCGTCGCTGGTGAGAGCGACATCGCAATTGGCTCGTGCTCGGCATCCGTCTCCGCTTCCATGGTCCGAAGACCGCTTCTGCTTCAACATTCGGTGTCGCTGCCGATCCGGTCTTCCGTCGCGCCCTGGCCGAAGCCGTGGCGTTTCTTCTGTCCGGGACCGCGATCCCGCCGTGCCGGTCGTTCGATCCGAAGATCGCCGTTTCCTGCTCGACACCGGCTTCGAAGT
>JAZKGJ010000065.1:0-1906 GCA_040385975.1 Pseudomonadota bacterium
CGAAGACGATATACGGCTCGCCGGTCGACAGCCGGGTCTCGACCAGTTTCTGGAATAGCGAGCGCGCGTCGACGGTGGCGCGGACGCTCCCGTCCTTGGGGCTCTTGAGGTCCCATTCGGCGCCCTCACGCACCGCTTCCATGAATGCGTCCGGGATGAGGACGCCGTGATGGAGGTTGAGAGCCTTTCGGTTGAAATCACCCGAAGGCTTTCTGATCTCGAGAAATTCCTCGATCTCCGGGTGGCTGATGTCGAGGTAACAGGCGGCCGACCCGCGGCGCAGCGAACCTTGGCTGATCGCGAGCGTCAGGCTGTCCATGACGCGGACGAAGGGGATGATCCCGCTGGTCTTGCCGTTCAGCCCGACCGGTTCGCCGATCCCGCGCACCCCGCCCCAATAGGTGCCGATCCCGCCGCCGCGGCTGGCGAGCCAGACGTTCTCGTTCCAGGTGTCGACGATGCCGTCGAGGCTGTCGGGCACCGAGTTGAGGAAGCACGAAATGGGCAGGCCGCGGCCGGTCCCGCCGTTCGAGAGCACGGGGGTGGCGGGCATGAACCACAGCTTCGAGATATAGTCGTAGATCCGCTGGGCGTGCGGCTGATCGTCGGCATACGCGCTGGCGACGCGGACGAAGAGGTCCTGATACGATTCGCCCGGCAGGAGATAGCGGTCGTCGAGCGTGTCCTTGCCAAACGCGGTCAGCAGGTCGTCGCGGCTGCGATCGATTTCGAGCGGGAAGGGCGTGTCGCGGCGCTTCGAGCCGGTCGCGGCGGGGGCTTCGGCGGCGGCTTCGGCAGGCGGCGCGGGTTCGGGCACCGGGTCGGCCCTGGGCACGACCGGTTCCACCGCGGTCGCCTTGGCGCGCAATTCGGCCATCGCGGTCTCGATCGCGTCGCCGCTTGCTACGTCCGCCATGCTATTCTCCGCCCGTTCATCGCTGAAATCCATCTGTCGACCCCCGCTGCATCGACCGGACATCCGGCCCAATATGCCGGTCGTGAAACCGGCGGCCGCGACTCGGGGGCGAACGATCAGGCTATCACCATTGCCCGACCGGCGTGAGAACAAAAGTGGTTCACGCGCCAGCGCCAAGACACAGGAAGAGCGCAGCTGCACCAAAGGGGTGCAACGCTTGCGCTACCAGTGCTTGGGTCCGCCCCCGAACGAAGCCACAATAGATTGTGTTAATTCGCCGTTATGCGCAAGTCGCAAAATGCGGATGCCGGCGCACCGTTCGTCGCAACCCTGAGTCGGCTCACCGATGCTGCAACGCAGCGACGCGCGGATTTCCGCGGCGTGCGCGAAAGACAATATCGAAAGCACCGAATGAAAATAAATTTGCGCTAGCAACCGAGCCGGTCGGCGAGGTCGGTCAGGCTGTCGGCGGACCAGTCCCAGTCCTGCGCGGCGGCGGCATCGGGGGCGCGGCGGCCGCTATATTCGTGGGGGCGGTGAATAAACGCGGTGGCGAGACCGCAAGCGCGGGCTGCGGCGAGATCGCTGTGGTGCGCGGCGACCAGGCAAAGCCGATCGGGCGCGAGGCCGAGCGCGGCGGCGGTGCCGAAGTAGGCGGCAGGGTCGGGCTTATAGGCGCGGGTGAATTCAGCACCGAGGATCGCGTCCCACGGCAGATTCGCGCGGCGGGCCATTTCGAGCATCAGCGCGACGTTGCCGTTGGAGAGGGTCACGATCGGGAACTTGGCCCGAAGGCGGGTGAGGCCGGCGACGGAGTCGGGCCAGGGGTCGAGCCGGCGCCAGGCGTGGCTCCAGTCGTCGAGCATGGCGGGATCATGCGCGGCGGGATCGACGCCGTGGTGGGCGAGGAGATCGACGAGCATCTCGCGGTGGAGGGTGTCGAGGACGACGAATTCGCGGCGGCCTTCGCGGACCGCGGCCATCGCCGGG
>JAZKGJ010000066.1:0-5989 GCA_040385975.1 Pseudomonadota bacterium
AGGACGGCGGGCGGGTCGTTCAGGAAACGCGGCTGTTCAATCCCGACACCGGCGCAACCCGGTCGATGCGTTCGAAGGAAGACGCGAACGATTACCGCTATTTCCCCGACCCCGATTTGCTGCCGCTGGAACTCGATGAGGCGTTTCTCGACGAATGCCGCGCGAGCCTGCCCGAACTGCCCGACGCCAAGCGCGCGCGCTACGTCGCGGCGGGGATCACACCCTATGCGGCGGACGTGCTGACCGCAGAGGTCGAGGCGGCGCGTTGGTTCGATAGCTTGCTCGGTGCGGGCGCGGCGCCGGTGGCGGCGGCGAACTGGACCACGTCGGAACTGTTCGGCGCGCTCAACCGGACCGGGCGGACGATCGCCGATTCGCCGGTCACGCCGGGGCAGGCGGCCGAACTGCTCGCGCTGATCGCCGACGGCACGCTGTCGAACAGCCTGGCCAAGCAGGTGTTCGAGGCGATGCTGGAAACCGGCGACGCGCCCGGCAAGATCGTCGAGGAACGCGGATTGAAGCAGACCAGCGACACCGGCGCGATCGACGCGGTGGTCGCGGAAGTGATCGCCGCGAACCCGGGTCAGCTCGAACAATATCGCGCGGGCAAGGAGACTTTATTCGGCTTCTTCGTCGGCCAGACGATGAAGCGGATGGCGGGCAAGGCCAACCCGCAGGTGGTAAATGCCGCGGTGAAGAACGCGCTGGGATGAAGGTTGTGAACGACAGAGTCGCGGATGAGCATCCGCTCATGTCGGCACGGAGCCTCAACATGGACGGCGACGATGCGGCGGACCTGATCGGCGAGATCGAACGCAGTTTCGCGATCGAGTTCGGCGACTATTTGCATCATATCGCAACCGTGGGCGACATTCACGAGTTCATCATCCGCCAGATTGATGAGCCGTCCGGCGATGCCTGTCCCACATCACGGACGTTCTATCGTCTGCGCGCGAGCCTTGGAGCCGACGGTGCCCGACCCGGGGTGAGGCTGGGATCGATTTGGGAGGGGTCGCCGAGAAGCCTGCGACGAAAGCTTCGGACAGAGATGGCGTGGGATTTGCCGGGACTGACGATCGGTTGGAGCGGGTGCGCGATAATGATTGTCAGCCTGGCGCTTGCCATCGCGGTAGGTTGGGGAATTTCCGGTTTATTGGCCGTGCCGATCGTTGCGGTTGGTTTGACGGCATTGCGGCTTGATCGCGGTGCTTGGGTTGATGATTGGGCAACCCTCGGCTCGCTTGCGCAGGCGATCGCCGCAATGAACTATGCCGCATTGTCGTCGTCGGGGGCGCGGCAATCGCCGGCAACCGCTTGGCGTGCTTTAACGACGCTTATCTCCGGCTACGACATCGAGCGAAGCCGCGTCACTCCGGACAGCCAGCTTTGCAATTAATCCGCCGAGCAACGATGGCGGCGCTCGCGTTGCTCGTGGCGGGACAGGTACCCGCCCCCGCGCCGCTCCCGCGCGTGGCGCTCGACACGACCGCGGGGCGGATCGTGATCGAGCTGGAGAGCGGCAAGGCACCGATCACTGCCGCTAATTTCCTGCGTTATGCCGATCAGAAGCGGCTCGACGGCGTGCGTTTTTATCGAACGGTGAAGGTTGCCGACAAATTCGGCTTCATCCAATTCGGCGTTAGCGGTGAGCCCAAGCGGTTGCTGCCGCCGATCGCGCACGAGCCGACGACCCAGAGCGGGCTCAGGCATCGGACCGGTACGATATCGATCGCGCGCTTCACCCCGGGCTCGGCGCAGGGCGATTTCACGATCAGCATAGGCGATCAGCCGTCACTCGACGCGAATCCGGCCGCTCCGGGCGACAATCTGGGATTTGCGGCATTCGGTCGCGTGGTCGAGGGGATGGATGTTGTGCTGACCATCCTCGACGCCCCAATCGACCCCGCGGCAAGCGAACGAGGGTCGTTCAAGGGCGAAATTCCAGCCAGTCCGGTCCGGGTGCTGACGGCGCGACGGTTGACGCCCTAGACTTCCAGGTCCTGCGGATGGTGCGGGGTCAGGATGAGATACCCGTCCTCGACCCGCCAGGATTTCAGCCGCGAGAGGAAATTCATGCCGAGCACGCTCATGTCGCCGAACGCGGGTGAGACGACCACCGGCAGGTCGCGCGCGACGATCGTGCCGAAGCGGAGTTCGGCGATCTCGGCGGTCTGCGGGCGGACGACGCCGTTGGCGGTGCGCAGGATGATCGGGAAAGGCTCGGTGCGTGGCTTGAGTCCGGCCGCGGCGGCGATCTCGGTCGATAGCGCGGTGACGGTCGCGCCGCTATCCACCAGCAAACGCCGCTCCACCCCGTCGATTTTCGCGCGGACCCAGAAATGGCCATCGGGCGACATCCGGACGCGGACCTCGCGACCCACCACCTCCTGCCCGCTGAGATTGAGCGTGTCGGTCATCCGCGCGAAATAGGGGTCGAACTTCTCGCGCTGCGCGACCGCCAGGATCACCGCACCGACGAGCGCCGTCGTGATCGCGATGTTGAGCAAAACCCGCAGGGCGCGGACCCGGCTCGCGACCAGCAGGAATGCAACACCGCCACCGATCGCAAACCAGAAGGAGGGATTCGTCGCGAGGTCGGGAAGCATGACACCGAATTTAGGACGCCCACGACCCGGCGCAAGCCGCCCCGTTACTGCGCGTCGTCGTCCTGATTGCGGGTTACGCCATCGGTACCGCCAACCGCACCGTTGCGCGGGTCGGGCGTCTCTTCGTTTGCGGGTTCAGGGTGCTGCTCGGGAGCGGGATCGGTGCGGGGGTCTGCCATGACTGGGTCCTCCAAAATCATTGCGGGTTGGCGGGGCCGGTCGGCATCGGGTTCGCGCCGGGATCGGGAAAGTCGGTGTTGGGCATCTCGGGCGGAATTTCCTGTGGAACCGGGGTCGGCTGGCCGGGCTGGGTCGGCTGCGGCAAATCGGGCTGGGTCGCCATGTGTCTTTCTCCTCAACGCAGCAAACGCGTGGCCGCGCAAAGGGATGCGCATCGCTTGCTCCCGCCGCCGCGCTTGGTGTAGGGCGCGCGCGTCCACGGGCTGACAAGCGGGCGTGGCGGAACTGGTAGACGCAGCAGGTTTAGGTCCTGCCATCGCAAGATGTGGGGGTTCGAGTCCCTTCGCCCGCACCAGTTGCGAAGGTTCGGAGGCGTCCGGCGGACGGCTTCGGCTTCGCAACTCCCGAGCGAAGCGAAGGGGTCGCGGCGCTTAACGAGAGATTGAAGAGAGCAAAATGCAGACTGTCGAGACGTTGAACGAAGGGCTCAAGCGCGCCTACACGCTGAAGATCGGCGCGAACGAGATCGCCGCGAAGGTCGACGCGGAACTCAAGCGCGTCGCGCCGCAGATCCGGATGCCCGGTTTTCGTCCCGGCAAGGTTCCGACCAATCTGGTCCGCAAGATGCACGGCGAATCGATTGCGCAGGATGCGCTGAATTCATCGATTCAGGACGGCGTTCAGCAACTGATCGCAGAACAGCAATTGCGTCCCGCGACGCAACCGTCGGTGGAACTGGGTGATTATGCGGCCGGGCAGGACGCCGAGGTCAAGGTCGCACTGGAAGTGTTGCCGGTCATCCCGGCTCCGTCGATCGAGGGGCTGAAGCTCGAGCGGCTGACCGTGCCGGCGCCCGAGGGTGCGATCGAAGAGCAGTTAAACCGCTTCGCCGGCGGGCAGAAGGCATGGACCGACGCCAAGGCTGGCGCGAAGGCGAAGACCAGCGATCAGGTCACGATGGACTTCGTCGGCAAGGTCGACGGGGTCGCGTTCGACGGCGGGACCGGCACCGACATGGCGGTCGAAATCGGCTCGGGGCGGTTGATCCCGGGGTTCGAGGACCAGCTGGTCGGGGTGAAGGTCGGCGACGAGAAGCAGATCAACGTTGCTTTCCCGGACGATTACAACGTCGAGAGCCTGAAGGGGAAGCCCGCGACCTTCGACCTGAAGATCAGCAAGGTGCAGACCGCGGGCGAGACCAAGATCGACGACCAGCTTGCCAAGAATTTGGGTCTCGAAAGCCTGGAACAGCTGCGCGGGCTGGTGAAGGGGCAGCTCGAGCAGGAGCTGGGCGGGCTGACGCGCACGCACATGAAGCGCAAGTTGCTCGACCAGCTGGCCGAGGGGCACAGCTTCGAAGTGCCGCCATCGATGGTCGAGGCCGAGTTCAACCAGATCTGGGTGCAGCTTGAGCACGAGGCGAGCCACGAGCCCGACCCCACCGCGGCGAAGGCCGAGATGGAAGCCGAGCGCGAGGATTACCGCGGTATCGCCGAGCGCCGCGTGCGGCTCGGGCTGCTGCTAAGCGAAATCGGCAACGCCAATAACGTGCAGGTCAGCGCGCAGGAGATGAACCAGCTAATCGCGCAGGCCGCACAGCAATATAAGCCCGAGGAGCGCCAGCGCTTCGCCGAATACATCCAGCAGGACCCGATGGCCGCCGCGCAGCTGCGCGCGCCGCTGTATGAGGACAAGGTCGTCGATTTCCTGTTCGGCAAGGCCGAGGTGACCGAGCGCGAGACGACGCGCGAGGAACTGGAAGCCGCGATCGAGGCCGAGGATGGCCACGTGCACGGACCGAATTGCGGGCATGAGGGGCACGACCATGCGCCCAAGCCTGCGAAGAAGGCGGCCAAGCCGGCTGCGGCCAAAGCGAAGAAAGTCACTGCCGCCGATGTCGAGCCGGCTGCGCCTGGCGACGATCTGGTGGCCGCTGAACCGGTAAAGAAGGCCGCGACGAAAAAGGCGCCGGCCGTCAAGCCCGCCGCCAAGACGACCGCGAAGAAATAAGCGATCTCGGTCTTCGAACGGGCGACGGGATGACCGGACCGACCATCGCCGTCCTGCTGCCGTGCTACAACGAAGCGACGGCGATCGAGCAGACGGTGGCGGGGTTCCGCGCCGCGCTGCCGGGGGCGACGATCTACGTCTACGACAACAACAGCAGCGACGCGACCTGCGAAGTCGCCGCTGCTGCGGGCGCGATCGTTCGGACCGAGCGCATCCAGGGCAAGGGGGCGGTGGTGCGGCGGATGTTCGCCGATGTGGACGCCGACATCTATGTGATGGCGGACGGGGACGCGACCTATGACGCGGCGTCGGCTCCGGCGCTGGTCGCGCGGCTGATCGACGAACAGCTCGACATGGTGGTCGGATCGCGGGTCAGCCAGGGCGAAGCGGCATATCGGCGCGGGCACCGGTTCGGCAACGCGGCGCTGACCGGGATGCTGGCGCGGCTGTTCGGGCGCAGCTTCACCGACATCCTGTCGGGCTACCGCGTGTTTTCGCGGCGGTTCGTGAAGTCGTTCCCGGTGCTGTCGGTCGGGTTCGAGATCGAGACCGAGATCAGCGTCCATGCGCTGGAGCTGAAGATGCCGGTGGCGGAGGTCGAGACGCCCTATTTCGCGCGGCCCGAGGGGTCGGAATCCAAGCTCAGCACCTATCGCGACGGGTGGCGGATCGGACGGACGATCGTGACGCTCTATCGGATCGAGCGGCCGTGGCAGTTCTTCGGGATTGCCGCACTGGCGCTGGTGCTCGCGGCGGTGGCGCTGGCGGTGCCGCTGGTGCTGACCTACGCGCAGACCGGACTGGTGCCGCGCTTCCCGACTGCGGTGCTGGTGACGGGCATGACGATCATGGCGGCGCTGTGTTTCTTCGCGGGGCTGATCCTAGACACGGTGGTGCGGGGCCGGCGCGAGGTGAAGCGGCTGGCGTATCTGACGCATCCGGCACCCGGGCGGGGTTGAACTCGCTTTCGCCAGCGCCGATGTTGGCTGGCGAGATATGACTGGGGCGAGGGACATCCAAATGCACAATCCGTTCGAAACCGGCGACTTCGCAGCGCCGCTCAACAACGCCGGAATCGGCATGGCGCAGAACGCCTATGGCGGGCTGGTCCCGATCGTCATCGAACAGTCGAACCGCGGCGAGCGCAGCTTCGACATCTTTTCGCGCCTGCTTCGCGAGCGGATCGTGTTCGT